>NZ_KI669454.1:720603-1020603 GCF_000507845.1 Helicobacter macacae MIT 99-5501
TGTGCTGTTTTAGTCCCTTGTAAAATCAGGTCATACTAAAAGCATAAAAGAGCAGATTTTCCGCATAAATCAGTTTTAGTCCCTTGTAAAATCAGGTCATACTAAAAGGTTCTCCCTTGAAGTTTCGTAATGCAGGGTAACATTATACATATCAAAACCTTAAATCCCCATAAAATAATGATTTTAGGCATATATTCGCTGTGAGAGTGCGTGTTTTGCGCGGGTTTTGGGAATCGTATTTTTGAAAAAATTGCTGTTTTTGTGATTTTTGGTGGGGGGATTTTGAGGGTTTGGTAAGATTTTGGCAAGGAATTTGGGATAAAAATTGGACTAAAAAATGAGGCTGAAGTTTTGCATATTGAGGTATTTTGGCTTAAGAAAAGATTTTTAGATATTTTGCTAACGCTTAAATGACGGATATAATACCCACCCCCTTAATCCCCCTCGTGCTCCTTGCGTGAAATGCAATCGGAAGTGCGGAGGTAGGATTTACCCACCCCCTAGCCCCCTCCGCAGAGGGAGGGGGGAAAGAGAGAGGTAACTCCGCAGAGGGAGGGGGGAAAGAGAGAGGTAACTCCGCAGGGGGAGGGGGAAAAGAGAGAGACAACTCCGCAGGGGGAGGGGGAAAAGAGAGAGGTAACTCCGCAGGGGGAGGGGGAAAAGAGAGAGGTAACTCCGCAGGGGGGAGAACTACACATTATGCCTACCTGCAATGGAGGGTGGAAATAATTTGCTTGCTCTCACTCGCAATGGAGGGGAATCTTTATCGTCATTGCGAGAATCAAAAATAGATTGCCACGACTTGACTTCGTCAAGTCTCGCAATGACGGCGTGGTGGAGTTTCTTTGGTAATGACGAATTTTTCCGATTTTTGCTAAGCCAAAAAATACCCACCCCCTAGCCCCCTCCGCAAGGGAGGGGGAAAAGAGAGAGGTAACTCCGCAGGGGGAGAACTACACATTATGCCTACCTGCAAAGGAGGGGGAAATAATTTGCTTGCTCTCACTCGCAATGGAGGGGAATCTTTATCGTCATTGCGAGTAAGTCGCAAGACTTGCGTAGCAATCTGTGTATTTTTCTTTGAGTTATAGATTGCCACGCTTGCTTCGCTCACTCGCAATGACGAATAAAGGCGTGAATTTCTAAAGAAACTTCGCTTCGCTTGTTTTTGCGAGGCAGTGGCTTTGGGCATAATGAAGCAATCCATAAACTCGTCATTGCGAGCAAATGCCTTAGCATTTGCGTGGCAATCTATGTATTTTTCTTTGAGTTATAGATTGCCACGCTCGCTACGCTCGCTCGCAATGACGAATTGATGAACTTTTGGATTATAGGTTTTGACAAACCTATAATCTCGCAATGACGAAAATGGCAAATGATTATAATCCATTCCAATCATCATCGTCATCTTGGTGTAATCTATCGCGTATATTTTGCGAGTATCTATCATCTATTTTGCGCGTGGCTGGGGTGTAGCTGGCGGGTTTGTTTTGTGGTATTGTGCTTTGGGTGCTTTGGAGTTTGGAGACTTTGCGTAGAGATTCTATGCGCGATTCGACTTCAAAGTTAGCTTTTTTCAAAAGATTTTTATAGGCGTTTATGCACTCATTTTTTATCCCCTCATCTATGCCTTTTATCTCTATATGCGCATCGCCGTAGCCGTAGAACTTCGCCCCGCCAAATTTATAGCACTCGCCCTTGTCATCGCGCAGGGCTGTTAGACATAGCAAAAGTAAGCCTAGCTCGGATTTAGTGAGATTGAAATAGCGGAGTTTGCCTACAAAGACACTGCCTTCGCGAAGCGGAGAAATGGTGGATATGACTTTGTCGTTTTTGGCTTTGGCAGCGTTTGTGGGAGTGATTTTGCCTAGTGGAGCGTAAAATCTAAATCCGTTTTTGTCTTTTAGTCCCTTTGTGGTAGCGATGTTGGGCGACATTAGAATGTATTTGATATGTTTTTGTGTGGCGTGGCGAACTTCACTAGCGATAAAATGCGAAAAGCTAATGCGGGATTTTAGGGCTTGGACTTTGGCATTTTGAGAGACTATGCCAAAGATTCGCTCTACCATATCTAGCTTGGATTCGTTTTTGTCAAAATTGCTTCTAAATCGCTCTGTAACATTGCCTTTTTCATCTTTATAATCAGGGGCGTTTGTGTGAAATTTCGCATAGCTAAGCACCTCTGCAATCGTGCGAATCACTCCTCGCACACTTGAGCCACTAAGCGCGTAATTTTCCCCGATTTTAAAAAAATCTTTTGGTGTTTGTGTGTCGGCGTTTTTGCCTGTGAATGCGCCTGTGAAAATATCGCTTTTTGCAGTGATTTTTATCTCTAAAATCCCGCTTTGGAAATCACTAAAAGGCTTTTCAAAGCTGATTTTGTCATCGCTTACTTCGCCAAAATCTTGCGGATAAAATACGCGCTTATCTGGCTTTATGAAATTATATGGTGATGGGGCTTTGCGTGCTTTTGGTTTGGAATTATAATTATTGCGATAAAATTTACCCATTTTCGCCCCCTTTGTTATGATTTTCAAAATCTCGCACTTCTAAATCTTTGTCAAAATCTTGGCTAAATTCTCGCGATTCAAATCCTGCAAATATACTAAATTTATGTTTTAGCACGGGTAGATTTTCACAATTTTCATCTATCACTTCCTCCCAAATCTGCGCGATTTTGGCGACTTTATTATTGATAGTGATAAATCTCTCAAAATTTTTGTGCGGATAAGATTCAAGGCAAAATCGTTGCACCAAAAAGCTATCGTTAATTTGCCGAATGCAAATGCAAGTCTTGCGCTCTTTGCAAAAAAGTGCGGATTCTACGATGAAATTGCCTCCATTGTGAAGCGAATCAAAGTCGGGCAATGGCGCGGACTCTAAAATAATTGGCTCTTTGTCGCTTAAAAGTATATAGCCCTCAAAGTTATCTTTGCTCTCGCGTAGTGCGCTAAATTCTGCTTTTAACTCCTCAAAATTTTTCATAGTTTTGCTCCGTTTTTGTGAATTTTCTCGCCGTTTTTATGCAAATCTCCGCTAAAAAATCCGTGTCCTTTGCTACTCATCGCTCCAAGTGGCAACGCACCATTGCAAATATCAACTAGGGCTTTTTCAAAGGCGTTTGTGGCAGTGGCGAAATCTTGTGGATTGTGGCTGTTTGTGGTTGCCACAAAAATGTCTATACAAAGATTTGGTGTGGGGGCAAAAGTGGCTTTTTCTTGGAATAGTGCGCCATCAATCACACTCGCACTAAATCTATCAATGCTATTATGCACGAAAATTTGACTATTGCGCTTTTCGTCATAGTCCAAATACATATCACGCACTAAGATTCGCCCTTTTGTGGGCTGATTTGTTTGGCTATTTGCGCTACCAAAAAGTGTGGCGTGGATTTGGGCGGACTTCGTATCATTAGAATCACTTGTAGATTCTGCGCTGTCGATAAAATTCCTTAAATGCTGATTTATGTAGAATTTTGTCCTTTGGCTTATCGTGCCTTTTATGGAGCTAGCTGGGATTAGTAGCTTTGCTTCGCTTAAAGTGCCATTTGCATAATCCACCACCTTTTCGCTCACGGCTATACTATCGGCGTATTCATCGCCAAAGCCACTGTCAAACAAATCGCCAAAGCCACTGCCAAACAAAAAGACATTTTCTGGTGTAAGTGTAAGCGCGTAGTGTGTGAAGTGGGATTTTGGCGTAAAATCTTGGGGTGTAAAAATCTGTGATAGAGATTGATTTAGCGAGCTTGATTTGCTAAAAGGATTTTGCAAAATCTCATAGCGGATTTCTAGTGTTTTTATAACGCCAAAGCCCTTTGTGCTGCCTGCACCAAAGCGAATGTAGGGCGAGTAAAAAAGGCTTAGGACTTTAAAAAAATCCTCTTTATCACGCTCGTTTTCACACTTCATTTCCATAGCACATTTGAAACGAGTGCCTTTGTAGATAATTTCCTCATCAAACTTCGCGCCGTCTTTGCACACGCCTTGTGCGCCGATAGCGTTGTGCTGTCTTTGTGGGAGGTGCAAAAAATAGCTTAAAAATTTGGATTTTTTTAGTGCGCTAAAGGGAATAAGGGATTCATTAACTTGCATTTTTTCATCAAGCAAAAGTGCGTTTGAAAAGATGATTTTCGAGCTAGAATCCTCTCTGCCCTTAGAAAATCCAAAGAGATTTTCTATTTCACTTTGGCTAAAAATCTCTTTTGCATTTGCGCGAATCACACCACAAATGCTAGTGCCTAAAATGAGTGGCAAACCATTAAAATCCCTCTGAATCGGACTATCATAAAGCATATCAAAATCCCCACACCCAAAACGAAGTGCGGAATCTGCCTCAAAAATGATATGTGCTAAAATCCTCATTTGCCACCTCCGCTTGTGGATTTGCTAAAATCTAAATCCGCCTTTGGCATACGCGTAGCCAAAAGCGCGATAGAATCTCTGTCGTGTCGCTCAATAAAATCTTGCAAAATCTCTTTGCCCTCTTCCCATTTATCTTTTAATCGCTCTTCTTTTATATAGCAAATGATTCGATTTTTTAATGCCTTATCATCTACCATTTGTGCAAATGCGCGAATCGCTCCCCATTGTGCGTTGGTAACTTTGCTAAATTTGCCTTTGTGCGTAGCGATGAAATTATCTATGGCATTTGCGCTTTCTACTTCGCGCATTTGTAAATCGCGCAAATCTTTTGCGTAAGCGACTAAGTCATTATCTAGGTTATTTTGTGGCGTGGCAATCTCGCCTTTGGGGCTATCTATGTGGCTTTGATTTAGCGCAAAGGGCTTATTATCTTTGCCTTGCATTAAAAAGCTAGGATTTACCAAAATCTCTCCATAGCCCTCACTCAAAAATCCACCGCACAAAATCCTGCCACTTTTTAGCTTGTCTTTATCGCTTTGGCTTAGATTGTGTAGCGTAATCACACTGCCTTGCTCTATGATAAGCCTTGCGCTGTCTTTTGCTTTGCGCTTTTGGTTGTAGGGTGTGTGGATTTTGGTTTTGATATGTGTTTTCTCCCACAATATTTGGGCTGAATCTAATCCCAAATTTTTCGCATTTGGGATAAAAGTCGGCATAGTGTTATCAAACAGTGCAAGTGATGAGGCGACATAAAGTGCCACCTCACTAAAATCTTGGCTAAAATCTTGCGCGTTTAAATTTAAATCGTGCTTTACGGGGGCAAAATCCTCGCTAGATTGTATTAGCACTTCGCCATACTCGGCATTTTTGGATTTGCCTATGAAATGAGTCCCACACAAAATTTGCGTGATTTTTTCTATATCATCATTTGATACTGATTCATCAAACTCCACCACAAAGCCAAATACCACGCCTTCACAAATCGCTTCATAGCCAAACATTTGGTTGTCTTTGGTGGATTTATCTTTCCCGTTTTTGAGATTTACTTTTTGTGTGTAGCGATATTTTAATTCAGCCTTTTGCAAATCCTCATTGATATAGCCACTGCGGATTTGTCTTAACTGCAAATTTTGCAAAGATTTAGTAGCAAAATCACAAAATAGCGCGTTATAAACTTCTCTTAAATCTTTGGCTTCTTTTGGGGCGAAAAAGCAAAGCGGAATCTTATGGCTTATCTTGCCACTAATAAGTGGCTTTGCCTCGCCAAATCGCACCGCCCCGCTATGAAAGATAGCAAAAGGGTTGCTAAACTCATCATAATGCTTTGCCACAATGCCTAAAATCACGCTACCATTGATAAAATCCCTGCTTTCATTTTTGCCTTGCGTGTTTGAGCTTTTTTGCAAGACTATGTCGCTTAGAAGTGTGAGGCTAAAAAATTGTTGCTTCATTTGTGTCCCCTTTATTTGTTTAGATTTTGGGTATTTTCTAAAATCTCTATTTTTAGTCGCCCTAAGCCTCTGTTGCGATTTAGCCCCATTGACTTTAGGCTTTTTAGCGTGTTTGTCATCGTGTCTGCGTAGTTTGCGGGGACATTGTGTATCGTGCCATAGAGGCTAAGTGGCTTTGCTACTTCTATTTCTCGCAAAGAGCCTTCTTTGGCAGAGCCAAAGTTTTCATCAATGGCAGTGGAGGCTAGTTTGGCATAGAGAAAGTGCGTGAGGGTTTTTAGCGCGTCTTTGGTGGCTTGGTTTAGAGTGGCGTTGCTAAAATGGCATTTGCCCTCTTTTGGCACTCTATCTTTTTGGACTACTTCGCCAAAGCATTCATTTACAAAATCATTGCCAAAAGATTCAGCCACTTCTCTTAAAACGCCTTTTAGTGTTTTGGCAGGGACAAATGGGAATCCCTCGCTATCTTTTATCACGCTACTATCAAGCCTCGCGCCACTGCTTAAATGCCAAAAATCTAAAAATGTGATTTTATAATAAATAGTATTACTCATCTAAATCCCCCTTTTTGATTTCGCTTGTTTGCGCAGTGTTTGAGATAAGGCTAATAATGTCATAAATGGGCGTTTTGCTAAATCCGTCTTTTTGGATAATGAGATTTGATAAAGATAAATCTTTGTGGAGATTTCTAAACGCGCTATCGTGATTTGTAGCAAAATTGGCATAGATTTTAGCGATTTGTTTTAGCTCATTATCTGCTAGGTTTTTGCTAGAATCAAGCATACTTAGCCATTGCCGTAAGCGCGAAGTGGGCGCGTCAGTTTCTCTAAAAATCTGCACCAAAGAAAGCAAATGCTCTATCGTTGGGATTGTCGCTCTAGATTGACTATGCAAGAAATACGCTCCAAAATCTAATCGCACAATATGTTCTCTGCCTTGATTTTTGCCTAGTGATAATTCATCATCGATAAACGCACTAAAACTTTGCACCGCTGAACTTTGGATATTGTGAAACATAAGCGATGAGGGAGGATTTGTCAAATCTAGTGCTTTAGAGCGAATCTTTGCTTCTTTGCACAAATCTTTGGCAAGTTTCAAAGCGTAGTGAATGGGGTATTTGTGATTGAAAAATGCGATTCCAGCACAAGCGGTTAGATTTTGATTGTTATGGATATTTTGCGTGAGATTTTCAAAATGCTCTAAAAATGCTTTGGCAAAATCTAGCGCAATATCTGCACTACAAACCACGACTAAATCATCGCCACCGCATATCACTTCACGGATTTTGATTTCGCCATATTTATCTTTTATCTTCGTGCAGGATTTGGCAAAAGCATCTTTTGTAGCGTTATCTAGCGCGGTGGAAAAGGACTTCATCTCATCTTTGCTTAAATTGCGAACGATATTGCCTAGTGCGTTGCCATCGGCATAAATTAGGGCGATTTTGTTTTTGGCATTTTTTAGTTTTGAGAGTTCGTTTATGGAATTTGGATTAGATTTATCAAAGCTATCAAAGGCTTGGAGTTTTTGGAATGTAGATTTATCGATTTTGCGGTATTTATCATCGCTTTGTGTGTTTGGAGCTTGGGGTAGTGCGGTTTTTGGATTGTGCTTTAAGATGCAGTGAGAAAAATCAAGGGGAAAATCTAACTTATTTCGAGCGATTTTTAGCTTTTGTTCTAGTAAGCTAGTCGCACTTGCATAATCGCCATCATATTTTACTACCGCTTGTGCGATTCCTAGCCCGTAGGAATGCTGGGCGATGAGCTTAGGCAAGTGCAAAACGACTTTTTGTAAATCTGCTTCATCATCAAAAATCGCTCGGAGATTCCCCGCACTTGCCAAAATTATCTCTGGGTTTTTGTTTAAGCTAATGTCATTTTTGCGGAAAAAATCTTGCAAATCTTTGCCTAAATCATCAATGCTTTTGATAATCTCACTCGCACCGATGATTTCTTGCAAGACATTTGTCCTAAAGATAAAATCTTGCAACCCGACAGCACCAAATCCGTATAAAAACGCCATATTCTCCTCCTTAAAAGTAACCTCTTGCTTTATGGCGTTATTTTATCAAAAAAAAAAAAAACACTTAAATGTGGTTTGCTTTGTAAAAAATTTATTTTGTTGTCAATGGCTAGAAGTTTTGGTGGTGGATTATTTTTTAGATTTTTTCTCTTTTTGTGCTTTTAGCATTTGCTTAAACTCGCTTATGTCTTCTTGGGTAGCGATAAACTCGCCTTGTGAGTCGATGACTTGGCTGGATTTTGCTGTGAGTTTTTCTTTTTTGGTGGTATTTTCGCTCTTTTCTAGGAGGGATTCTTTGGATTCTTGTTTTTGGTTTTGTGTCGTATCCATTCCCTCTAGCATTAGCTCCGCATAAAAATCTCGCAGCTCAATACTAAGCCGTTTGTTTTCTAGCTCTAGCTCGGATAGCTGTGTTTTTAGTATGTGATTTTCTTTTAGCTCTACGCGGTATTTTTTGTAAATGTCTTCGCTAAAGAGTTTTTGGGCTGGCTTTGCTTTTGCCACAGAGCCGTCTTTTAGGTAGATTTGCACGCTTTTTAGGGCGGCAGGGAGGAGCTTTTGCCTAGATTCTAGGACTTTTTTTTGCTCTGCTTTGACGCCACTTTTTGCTTTTTCTACGATTAGGTCTTGGGTTAGTTGTGTGATTTCTTCTTGTAGCTTTTGCTTTTGGGACTCTAAATCCTCTATGGTGTTTTTGCCCTCTGTTAGTTCTTTTCGCAAGCCTTTTAGCTCGTCTTGGTAGGTTAGAATCTCTTGTTTGTAGCTTTTTATTTCTTCGGCGATTTCCTTTTTTTTGCGCCCGATGAAGCCACGCATATCCCAACTATCTTTTATGTCTTGTATGTTTTCATTTTCTGCGCGTCTTAGCACTTCTTTGATGATTTCTTTTTCTAGTTCCATTTTTGCTCCTTTAAGGATTAGCACTCTAGCATATTTAGTCGCATAAGCACTATATCGCGTCCTTTGATGATTTCTACTTCATCGCTTTGGCAGTGGGCGCATTGGCTGTATTTGAGATTTTGTGCGTTTGTTTGTTTGCCACATTTTTTGCACTCTAGGAGGACTTCTTGCCTTTCTATGATGAGTTTTGCCCCATTGCATATCGTGCTTTCTTCTGCAAACGCTTCAAATGCGCGTTTTAGTAGCTCTATTTCTACGCCACTTCGCTCGCCCACACTTAGCGTGATTTCATCGATTTTGGTGGCGTTGTTTTGCGCGGCTATGGACTCGCACTGCTCTATGAGTGCGGCGACTATGGAGTATTCGTGCATTTTGCTACCTTTTGGGGTTGTGCTTACTTGACTTTTATGAAATCTTGCTTTGCTTTTTGCACTTTTATCGCAAAAAATTGTAGCACATTTTCGCATAATTTCGTATTTAGAGATTTTGGCTACAATATCGGGGTTTGTTTATTTGCATAAAATCCAAAAACACCACATAAGGAATCATAACAATGCCAAAATCTAACAACACTTCCAAAGCTAACGATAAAAACCCAAAAACTTCCACAACAACGAAAAAGACTACAAAAAATAATGCAAAAAGTGCCACTTCTGCCACTCTGCCCCCTCGCTATCCTACCAAGCAGATATTTGTAGGCAAAGTCGCTATCGGTGGAGATGCGCCAATATCTGTGCAAAGTATGACTTTTTCTAAAACAAAAGACATACAAGCCACCAAAGAGCAAATCGATAGGCTTGCGCTAGCGGGTGCTGACATTGTCCGCGTAGCAGTGCACGACTTAAAGGATGCAAACGCACTAAAAGAGTTAAAATCCATATCCCCACTTCCACTTGTAGCAGATATTCATTTCCGCTATGAATACGCGCTTATCGCTGCGGAAAGTGTGGATTGTATCCGCATAAACCCCGGGAATATCGGTAGCAAAGAAAAAATCCAAGCCGTAGCAAAAGCCTGCAATGAGCGGGGAATCCCTATCCGCATAGGTGTGAATGGTGGGAGCTTGGAAAAGGAGTTTGACATAAAATACGGCGCGACACCCACAGGAATGGTGCAATCTGCGCTGTATAATATTAGATTGCTAGAGGATTTTGGATTTGACAATATTAAGGTATCGCTAAAAGCTAGCGATACAGAGCGCACAATGAGCGCGTATAGGCAGCTACGACCGCTTGTAAGCTATCCATTTCATCTAGGCGTTACAGAAGCTGGGACGATGTTTCACTCCACGATAAAATCCTCTATGGCACTAGGTGGGCTACTTATGGAGGGTATAGGCGATACGATGCGCTGCTCTATCACGGGCGAGCTAGAAAACGAAATCGCACTAGCACGAGCGATACTGCGATATAGCGGACGACAAAAGCAAGGAATCACTATCATTTCTTGCCCTACTTGTGGGCGTATAGAGGCAAATCTAGTCGAGGTGGTGCGTGCGGTGGAATCACGCATAAGCCATATCACTACTCCTATGCAGGTAAGCGTGATGGGCTGTGCGGTAAATGCGCTAGGCGAGGCAAAGCACGCAGATATAGCGATAGCATTTGGCAACAAAAGTGGAATGATAATCAAAAAAGGACAGATTCTAAAAAAGCTCCCCGAAGCGCAGTTGCTTGAAGAGTTTGTCGCTGAAGTGGAAAATCTAGCCCAAGAAATGCAAGAAGCACAATAAAGTGCAATAAGTGGATAACGCATAAATATTGATTTTGGATAGTTTTTGGGCATCTGCGTAGTGGTGGATTTATCTATGTCTAGCTAGAAAATCTGCAGATTGGCAAAAAAACTTAAAATAAAGATTTTGCTTTTTTGGTTGCTTGATAGATTATTTAGGAAGTGTTTGGTTTTGCTCTCTAGCAAGTATTTGTAGGCTTTTAGCTATTGTGGATTTGCTTGGCTATTGTTGGGTCGCTTGATTTTGTTGCTCGGCATTTGCTGGGTTTGGGACTCCTAGCTCTTTGTAGATTCTATCTATCCTAGTAGCTTCTTCTCTTTGGATTATCTCTTTTTCTGCCCGTTTGCTTGCGCTGATTGCTATTTCATTATCACGGAGTTTTAGTAGTAGGATTTTGCGCTCAATTTCTAGCTCGGAGCGAAAGTCGCGGATTTGCTGGACTTTGGCTGCTAGCTCTTTTTTCATAAGTTTGTTTAGCCTTAGGGCATTTATCTGTTTTTCTAGTTGCGCGCTAGCAAAGACTTCTGGGGGGATTCCTTTGATTTGTGTGGAATCTGCCGCTTTGGCAAAAATCCCACTTGGCAAAAGCGCGAAAATCAAAAAAGCTAGATTTTTCATACTCCATTCCTTGTATTAAATTTTTAGATTTCTACATTTTGCTTATTTTGCTTAAAAATTTCTATCACAAGCAATCTATGCAAAAATCTAAAACGAAAAATTACCACCCACTTTTAGACTAAGATAGCGCGGGAAAGAACCCCATTTTTGGGTTTGTGCTAGCTCTGTGCCACACTGCAAAGCAACATCTAAAAATCCCAAAATATTTACCCCTGCGGTAATGATAAGCCCATCGTCTTGACGAATGTCTTTCATAAGCCCCGCCCTTATGTCAAATGCACGCAAGTCAATCTTTATCCCTCCGCCTATCATTTGGCTATATGGCTTTTGATTGCTTTGGCTCATCATTTCATTTTGGTTCAAATCTGCATCTAGGGCTAGGACTAGGTTTTGTTGATTATAAGCAAGCCCTAATCGAAATTGTGGCTTTATATCCACTTCGCCATTTGAGTAGCGAAATCTAGGTGAGTTTATGTTTTTTGCGACAAATCCAAAGGTAAGGTAGCGAAAATCTGGCAAGTCAATCTCTAGCATAGCACCCGCGTCAATAGCAAAGTTTGCCTTTGTGTCAAAGTTGCCTTTGTTTGCGAAGTTTTTCGCTTCATTTCCTAGATTTGTTTTGCTTGAGAGTCCTACTGTGCTTTTGTTTAGAGAGCCACTTAGTAGCCTGCCACTTATTCCTAGATTGATATTGACATACTTGGTGTAGAAAGTGTAGGCATAGCCTATGGGAATCTCATTTAGCAAAAATCCTTGTGCGACTATGCTGTGGGCATCTCCTTGCTCTAGTGAATATTGTAGAGATGAGTTTTTGTAAGCCGCTTCATCGCTTGCGCTGCAGCCACCGCTAGAATCCACCTTGCAATACGCATCTCCTTGCATACCAGAATACTTCAAAATCAGCTCCATTCTGTTTGGGTCTGCCTTTATCGAAGAGCCACCATAAAATGAAGCAAAATATCCCACGCCAAATGTGCCTATGCTACCGCGCAAAAGTGCGGGTGCGAATTGGAAAGTTATGCCATTTTGGCTTATGAGGTTAAATGCGTTTTGACTAAGTGCACTTTTTAGCTTTTCTAGATTGCCTTGAATGGTTTTGAAGCCAGCTGAAGTCGTAGAAGTTTCTGCGCTAGAATTGCTTAACCCACCTAAGTTTATATCCACGATTTTATCGAGATTTTTCTCACGCACTTCAATCCCTAGTGAGTAGCCAAATCGCACGCGTTTTGTCTCCGCGCTAAGCAAGGCGGGATTGTAATAAAGCGCGAAAGGAGAGTTTTTTACCGCTACGCCTGCACCTCCCATACCTGCAGAGACATTGCCCATCGTGCCAAACTCTAGCCCAAAGCAGTAGGTAGCCATAAGTGCGACAGCACAAACGCTTGCAAAAAATGTTTTGACAAAATGTATAAAAGATTTTATCATTGCTTTGCCACCGTTATTTTACTCTATACTTTATATGACTACACTTTGCTACGCCACACTTTCTTTATGCTTGGGAATCGCTTTATTGATTTACAAACAAAACCTAGCTTAAAATGCCTTTTTGGATTACTTCGCTACTAGCACAGGGATAGGCGAAGAATTCACAATGCTGTTTTGATGGGAATTAAAGATTCTATGCAATAGAGAGGATTCGCTAGCACCTATGACTAACAAGTCGTATTTATCTGCGATTTCTAGCACGACATCGACAGGATTGCCTGTGCGCAAGATTTTGTTGCACGAGATTCCCTCGCTTTTGAATGTCAGCTCAAACTCCTCTAAAATCTCGTTTGATTTTTCTTTCTCGATGTTTTCTATCGTGCCATAATCCACAATCCCACTTTCTGCATACACAAGCACTTCAGGCGTAACATGCAATAGCGTTAGCTCTACTTCTTGTCTGTGTCCAAATAGTCGAATAATCGTCTTTATCGCTCGCCTGCATTCCTCTGTGTCGCTTACCCCAAATAGTAGCTTTGACATTTTGTCTCCTTAAAAGATTTAGAATCTACTTAATTGTAGCAAATCTTATTTTATTTTTGTTTGCTTATTTCAAAAATCGCTTATAGCTGTAAAAAATTTAGCCAAACTACCCAAAAACTCTGCTTAAGGCTTCGCTTTGCACCAACACCATATAACCCGCAGTCCCACCTATCACGCACAAAACACCTAGCCTGCTTACGACATATAGTAGCACCACAAGCGCGATTCCTGCTAGTTCATTTAGCCCAAAAGGCGATGAAGTAAAATCTGTATCTTTGAAGCAATACACAAGTAGCATTCCTATCATCGCAGGGGGCAAAGCCTCTCCTAGACTTAGCAGTCGTTTTGGGACATTGCCTTTGGCAAAGACAACAAATGGCGCAAATCTGCTAGCAATCGTAGCGACAAACACCACAAACAAAATCGCTAGGCTTTTTAGTATTAGTAAATTATCTTGTGTGAGGATAGATTTGGCACAATCGCTAAAGCCAAAAAATCCCAAAAAAGAATCTAGCCCCAAAAAACAACCCGCTGTGCTATTTAGAGAATTTTCCATAATGCCACCTCTATAAAATCTACAAAAAAGCAAAATATCGCAAAATGCAGGCGGTATTTTAACATAAGATTACCTTTTAGGGCTACAATAAAAATGCTTTAGGTTCTTTTCACAAACCAAATCAAAAAACAAAGGAGAAAACAATGAAAGAGAATACAAAAAGCAAAAAAACTAAAGTTATTGAGCAACTTCGCAAAATGCAAGCAGACAGCATTGTGCTTTATATGAAAGTGCATAATTATCATTGGAATGTGCGTGGAAGTGATTTTCCTCAAGCGCACAAAGCACTAGAAGAGATTTATGATGAGTTTGCTGATATGTTTGATGACTTGGCAGAGAGAGTGGCACAGCTTGGTGGCACACCTGTGGTTACACTTAGCGAAGCACTCAAACTATCAAAAGTCAAAGAAGAGACAAAGACTTCTTTCACTTCCAAAGAAACACTAAAAGAAGTGCTAAAAATCTATCAACAGCTTGAAGCAGACTTTGAAACTCTCGCTTCTCTTGCAGAAAAAGAAGATGATAGAGTAACTACTGCGTATTGCGATGATAAGCTGGGCGGACTACAAAAAGCTATCTGGATGGTAGAAGCACAGCTTGCGTAAGGACTGATTGGCTGATTTTAAGTTGATTTAAAATTGACTTTTGAATCACTTTGCTAGTTTTGTGTTTAACCCTAGATTTTGGCAAGCCTTTGGTTAAAAAGCCCAAAGGCTTGCTTTGAAATATTTAATATAAAAGTCGCGATGGGGAATCGCAAAAATCGCAGAAGTCATATTATGGTATTAAAATTATAAATGCTTAGGGTTTCGTGCTGATTTTTGCTACACCTTTTTTGTTTTGCCCTGATTTTTATTGTTTTTAGCTTCTTAAATTAGATTCTAGTATCTTGGTTGGTTTTCCTCTTAAATTTTTACTTTTTTAAAAATTGCTTTTTTAGACAATGATTGTGATAAAACATATTTCATAAAGTGTATAAGGCATAAGGTAGGGCAATGGAGTATATTTGGCTAAAAGAGGTGGATTCCACCCAAAAAGAGATTAAACGCATATTGAAAGAATCTAAAGAATCCGTTACAAAAACTAGAGCAGAATCCAAAAGAGCAAAATCACAAAAAGAAACAAAAACAAAATCCCAAATAGATTCTCAAGCGCAATGTAAAGAGAGTGGCACAACCCCCTCCCAAAAAATATCTCAAGCAAAATCTAAAGATATATGTGTCATCGCCCAAACTCAAATGGCTGGTGTAGGCTCTAGGGGTAGTTTGTGGGAAAACGCAAAAGATTCTCTTATGTTTTCATTTACTTTTTCTTATCCACCAAAAGATTTGCCAAAGCAGAGTTTGGCGATTTATTTGGGATTTGTTTTTAAAGAAGTGCTTAGCTCTCTAGGCTCGCGTGTGTGGCTAAAATACCCCAATGATTTGTATGTAGAAAATAGCAAAGTTGGTGGGGTTTTGGTAGAGATATATGATAGTCATATTATTTGTGGAATCGGGCTAAATTTCCAAAGTGTGAAGTTTGGTAGCTTAGATATTAGTCCCGATAAACACGAGGTTTTGGAAAAATATTTTAAAATTTTGCAAAAACCTCCAACTTGGAAGCAAATTTTTAGAAAATATAGGCTAGAATTTTACAGAAATTTTTCTTTCTGCTTTCATTTTCAAGGTGAGCAAGTCAGCTTAAAAGAAGCAATCTTGCGTGAGGACGGGGCTTTGGAAGTGGGGGGGAGGATAATTTATAACTTAGAAAGGTATGGAGTTTAGCAATGTGTGAAGTCATAACCATAGCAAACCAAAAAGGCGGAGTAGGCAAAACCACAACGGCTGTGAATCTTGCGGCGTGTTTGGCGGCAGCAGAAAAAAAGGTGCTTTTGATTGATTTTGATTCACAATCAAACGCGACAAGGAGCTTGGGGCTTCGCCGCACAAAGATAGAATCCAACATCTATCATGTCCTTATGGGAAGCAAGACAATCTCTGAAGTGATACAAAAAACGGATATAGAGTTTATGGATATAGTGCCTTCAGACATTGCGCTTGTGGGGATTGAAAAGAGCTTTTGGGCAAACAAAGAGGGGAGAGAGCTAATCTTAAAGAAAAAAATCGCCGAAGTGCAAGGGCAGTATGATTTTATCATCATTGATTCTCCGCCCGCTCTTGGACCGCTCACAGTAAATGCACTTGCAGCGGCTAACTCGGTGATTATACCTGTGCAGTGCGAGTATTATGCTTTGCAAGGTGTTACGCAACTGCTAAATACCATAAAACTTGTCAAAGAAAACGGAATCAATCCTACGCTAAAAGTGCGCGGACTTCTACCTACAATGTATGCAGCGCAAAATAACCTACATAAGCAGGTTTTAACAGAGCTAAGAGAGTATTTTGATAGCAATCTTTTCAAAAAAGATGAAGAGGCACAAAGCGAGGAAAGTCTTGAGCCTTATATCGTTATACCGCGAAATATCAAACTTGCAGAGTGTCCTAGCTTTGGCAAGCCTATCATAGAATACGATATAAAATCCAGCGGTAGTGTAGCCTACCAAGATTTGGCACAAGTCATTTTGCGAGGAGCGTGATTTGGCAAAGAAGCAAAAAAAGGCACTTGGTAGCGGACTAGCTGAACTGCTAGGCGATACTATGCGCGCCTATGAGGAGGACCTAAGCAATGCTAGGGTAGGTGGGCGTGTGTCTAGCCAGTTTGAGGTTGTAGAGCTAGAAGTGGAAAATATCCACCCAAATCCATATCAACCACGCAAAACATTTGATGAAGATTCTCTAAAAGAGCTAGCAAAATCTCTTGAGGAGGATGGACAGATACAGCCTGTCGTGGTGTATGAAGATGAGGGGAAATATTTTTTAGTTGCAGGTGAGCGGCGATTGAGAGCGAGCAAAATCGCAAAATTAGCCAGCCTAAGAGCAATCATAAACAATGCCCTAAAAGACAAGCTACGAGAAATAGCCCTTATAGAAAATATCCAACGAGAGGATTTGAACGCTATTGAGCTAGCAAACTCATATCAGTCTCTTATCGAAGAGCACAATATCACGCACGAGGAGCTTGCTAAAAAGCTAAAAAAATCTCGCACACAGATTACAAACACTTTGCGATTGCTTCAGCTTAGTGAGTATGCTCAAAATCTAATTTTGGAGGGCAAAATCACACAGGGGCACGCTAAGGTAATGGTGGGGCTTAGCGAAAAAGACCAAAAAGTGCTAGCGGACTCTATCATCGGACAGAAGCTATCTGTTAGCGACACCGAGGGGTTAGCTAAGAATCTAAAAAATTCAGCAGGGAATGTCAAGCAACCACAAAAGCAATCAAAAGAAAGTGGTGATGCTAAAGATTCTATCGCAGATGAGCTAAAAGAATTGCAAGAAGTTTTTATCTCGCTTGGGATAAGCACGCATATTTCTCACAAAAGTGTTACGATTCAACCCAAAAGGGATAAAATTTTGTGGTTAATTGAGAAATTAAAATCTTAATTTAAGATTGAGTTGCTATAATGTTTGGACATTGTAAAGAAAATCTTTAAGAAAGGACTAAGATGAGTATCACTATACCAGACCCCTACTTGATGTTGCTAGTGTTTGTCGTATTTTTGCTTACGATGGTTTTGCTAAATGTTTGGCTGTTTAAGCCGCTTATAGGTTTTATGGACGAGCGTGAAGCTACACTACGCAAGGATTTGGATTCGATAAGTAGTAGTGATACACAAGTCCAAGAAATCCAACAACAAATCCAAGATATACTCTCTGATGCGAGGGCTCGCTCAAGCGAAATCCTCCAAAAAGCTACTAGCGATGCAAAATCTCACTACGAAGCCAATCTCCAAAAAAAACAAGAAGAGCTAGCAAAAAAACTTCAGGATTTTCGAGCTAATCTTGAGAAGCAAAAAGAAGTCAGCAAAAAAGAGTTGCTTGCTCACTTGGGTGAGTTTGAAGACGCGCTTAAGCTTAAGATTAAGCAACTGTAAGTTGAAGGAGAGTATGATGAATGCGATGAAGTGGATAGCTAAGATTGCGTTTTTGTTTGGTGCGCTACATAGCACATCTTGCGCTTCTGGAGCGGTAGATATTTCACAGACTGATTTTACCGTGCGCATTATAAACTTTGCGATTTTTGTGGCGATTGTGTGGTATTTTGTCGTGCCATATTTAAAAGACATTTTAAACAATCGCAAGGCTTCTATTGCAAAGAGATTTGAGGAAGTCCAAGAAAAAATGAAATCTGCCAAAAAGTCCAAAGAGCAGGCAAAAAAACAGCTAGAGGAGGCAAAGAAAAGAGTCGAAGAAATCATCGCTTTTGCCAAGCAAGAGTCGGGCAATATCGCAAAGCGGTATGATGAGCTGTATAAAAGCGATGCGGAAAATCTCATCAAAGGTAGCCAAACGATTATGGAATTTGAGGAGCGAAAGATGAGAGAGGAAATCGTCCAAGCTGTGCTAAAAGAGTTGTTTAATGGCAAGGCAGGGGACATTAGCAGTGATGAGTATGTGAGAATCCTACAAAGTAAGGTGGCGTAATATGGAAGAGATTATCGCAAAAAAATACGCGCAAGCACTTATCAAAACCTATGATAATGCGACACTAAAAAAACTTAGCGATGTTTTGTGTAGTGTGTGCAAGGCGTTTGAGCTAGAGAAGTTTAGGGATATTATTCACTCTCCTTATGTGCAAAAAGCAAAGAAAAGAGAACTATTGATGTCTTTGCTAGAAAATCAAAAAGAGTTTGAGAATTTTATAGATTTGCTGATACAAAACAGTCGCATAGAGATTATGCCTTTTATCGCTGATGTTTTGCAAAAGCATTTGCGAAGTTTGCAAAATCAGCATAAGGCTGTTTTGTATGCAAATAAAAACCTTGATTCTGGCACGATTGATAGCATTGCTAAGAGCCTCTCAAACAGACTTGGCGCGAAACTTAGCATTGAGCAATCTCAAGCCAAAATCGATGGTATTCGGCTAGTAGTAGAGGATTTGGGAGTGGAGATTTCTTTCCTCAAAAAGAAATTCTTTGATGATTTGCAGTCCCATATTTTAAAGGCGATTTAGCCTAGTTATTTACCCCAAAGTAAAGGAGAAAAAGAAGTGGCACAGAAACTAAAATCTGAAGAAATTAGCTCAATAATCAAGGAAAAGATTAGTAGCTTTGATATAAATATCGACATATCCGAGACAGGTAAAGTCATCGCTTATGCCGACGGTGTGGCAAAAGTCTATGGGCTTAAGAATGTAATGTCCTATGAAATGGTGGAATTTGACACGGGCGATTTTGGCTTGGCGTCAAACCTTGAGGAAGGTAGCGTTGGTGTTGTTATCTTGGGTAATGGTAGTAAAATCAAAGAGGGTGCTTCCGTAAAAAGACTAAATAAACTTATGAAAGTTCCCGTTGGTGATGCTGTTGTCGGGCGTGTTATCAACACTATTGGCGAGCCAATCGATGGTAAAGGTGCTATTGAAGCAAGCGAATATCGTTTCGTTGAGGAAAAAGCACCGGGTATTATGGATAGGAAGTCTGTCCACGAGCCATTGCAAACAGGGCTAAAGGCTATTGACGCACTTGTGCCTATCGGACGAGGACAGCGTGAGCTTATCATCGGCGATAGACAGACAGGGAAGACAACCGTTGCGA
The DNA here is from genome assembly GCF_000507845.1 of Helicobacter macacae MIT 99-5501. Lineage (NCBI taxonomy): Bacteria > Pseudomonadati > Campylobacterota > Epsilonproteobacteria > Campylobacterales > Helicobacteraceae > Helicobacter > Helicobacter macacae. The sequence continues at coordinate 739,853 of NZ_KI669454.1, forward strand.
TAGATACGATTATCAACCAAAAAGGGCAAGATGTCATCTGTATCTATGTGGCTATCGGGCAAAAAGAATCCACTGTTGCCCAAGTGGTGCGCAAGCTTGAAGAGCACGGAGCTATGGAATACACAGTAATCGTAAATGCTCCTGCTTCCTCATCTGCCGCTATGCAGTATCTTGCTCCATACACAGGCGTAACTATCGGCGAATACTTTAGAGACAATGCACGACACGCGCTTATCATATACGATGATTTGAGTAAGCACGCGGTGGCTTATAGAGAGATGAGCTTGATCTTGCGTAGACCTCCGGGTCGTGAGGCTTTCCCCGGTGATGTATTCTATATTCACTCTCGTTTGCTAGAGCGAGCTGCAAAACTTTCTGATGAAAAAGGTGCTGGCTCGCTTACCGCACTTCCTATCATCGAAACTCAAGCGGGCGATGTCTCCGCATATATTCCTACCAATGTTATTTCTATCACTGATGGGCAGATTTTCTTGGAAACAGATTTGTTCTACTCTGGTGTTCGCCCTGCGATAAATGTGGGACTTTCTGTATCTCGTGTGGGTGGTGCAGCTCAAATCAAAGCCACGAAACAAGTTGCTGGGACATTGCGGCTTGACTTGGCGCAATATAGAGAACTTCAAGCGTTTTCACAATTTGCCTCCGACCTTGATGAAGTCAGCCGAAAGCAACTAGAGCGAGGACAAAGAATGGTGGAAGTTCTAAAACAGCCTCCTTATTCGCCATTGCCTATTGAGCGACAAGTGGTTGCTATTTTTGCTGGAGCGCACGGATTTTTAGATGATATTCCTGCAAATAAAGTAGGGCATTTTGAAAACGATTTGTATCCATTCTTGGAAGCAAAATATCCTAAGATTTTTGAGGGAATTCGTAGCAAAAAAGCATTGGATAAAGACTTAGAGGCAAGTCTCACAAAGGCGTTAGAAGAATACAAGCTAAGTTTTAGCTAGTGGAGTAGGAAATGGGAAATAATCTAAAAGAGATTAGGACAAAAATCAGCAGTGTCAAAAGCACCCAAAAGACAACACGAGCGATGAAACTTGTCTCCACCTCAAAACTCAAAAAAGCCGAAGAGATGGCGAAGCGTTCGAGAGCTTTCCACGATAGGTTAAATGAAGTTTTTGAAGATGTCATCTCAAAGATGAAAGTGCGCGGACTAGAAAACATCAATAGTCGTTTTTTTATCAACCTAAAAAACAAAGAAGTAAAAAAGGTTGATATTGTGTTTATTACCGCTGATAAGGGACTTTGTGGTGGGTTTAATGCAGCCACTATCAAAGAGGTGCTAAGACTGATTGCGGATTTTAAGTCAAAGGGTATTAAGGTAAGGCTTCGCGGTGTTGGCAAAAAAGGCATAGCGTATTTTACTTTTAATGAGATTGAGATTTTGGATAAGGTTACAGGGCTTAGTTCTTCGCCTGATTTTGAGAGAGCTAGTGAATTTATTATGCAGGTAACCAAAGATTATTTAGACGGCTTGACCGATGAAGTGATTTTGGTGCATAATGGATTTAAAAACAAAATCTCTCAAGAGCTAAAAGTCAAAAGTATCCTGCCGCTAGGCTATAAGCTAGAGCAAGTCATAGAGGAAATAAGTGAGGATACTACTCCGCAAGAATCCATAACCATTGAACCAGATGATGATGAGGACGCAGTGCTAGACCAAGCAGCTCAGAAGTATATTGAGTATAATATGTATTACGCGCTGATTGATTCTCTAGCAGCAGAGCATAGTGCGCGTATGCAGGCTATGGACACAGCTACTGAAAATGCAGGCGAGCTAGTGAGAGAGCTTACTATCTCTTATAACAAAGCGCGACAAGAGTCGATTACTACCGAGCTAGTAGAAATCAACGCAGGCGCGGAATCTATGAAATAAAGGAGACTTAAATGGAATCAAAAGAAGGAAAAATCGTCCAAGTCATAGGACCAGTTGTAGATGTGGATTTTGAGTCGTATCTGCCCTTTATCAATGAAGCACTAGATATTGTGTATGATTTTGATGGCAAAAAGAAAAATCTAGTCTTAGAGGTGGCAGCTCACCTAGGCGATAATCGTGTGCGTGCAATCGCTATGGATATGACAGAGGGGCTTACTCGCGGACAGGTTGTTATGGCAAGAGGCGAGATGATAAGCGTGCCTGTGGGCGAAGCTGTGCTAGGCAGAATCTTTAATGTTATAGGTGAAGTTGTCGATGGCGGTGCGCCTGTAAAAAGTGATTTGCGATGGGCTATCCATAGAGAAGCACCAAAGTTTGAGGAGCAAAGCACAAAGACAGAGATTTTTGAAACAGGGATTAAAGTCGTTGATTTGCTTGCACCATACTCAAAAGGTGGTAAGGTAGGATTGTTTGGTGGTGCGGGCGTTGGCAAGACGGTTGTTATTATGGAGCTTATCCACAATGTTGCTTATAAACACAGCGGATATTCTGTGTTTGCAGGTGTGGGCGAGCGCACAAGAGAAGGAAATGACCTTTATCACGAAATGAAAGAAGGTGGAGTAATAGACAAAGTCGCTCTTTGCTATGGGCAGATGAATGAACCACCGGGAGCGAGAAACAGAATTGCGTTTGCAGGGTTAACTATGGCGGAGTATTTCCGTGATGAGAAAGGGCTAGATGTGCTTATGTTTATTGACAATATTTTCCGCTATGCGCAATCGGGTTCTGAAATGTCTGCCTTGCTAGGTAGAATCCCATCAGCTGTGGGCTATCAGCCAACTTTGGCAAGTGAGATGGGCAAGCTCCAAGAGAGAATCACTTCTACTAAAAAAGGCTCTATCACTTCTGTCCAAGCGGTGTATGTGCCAGCTGATGACTTGACTGACCCTGCGCCTGCGAGTGTGTTTTCACACCTTGATGCACGAACCGTGCTAAACCGAAAAATCGCAGAAAAAGGAATCTATCCTGCGGTAGACCCACTTGATTCATCATCTCGTATGCTTGACCCACAAATCGTTGGCGAAGAGCATTATCAAATCGCCACAGGTATTCAGCAGATTTTGCAAAAATATAAAGACTTGCAAGACATTATCGCCATACTTGGTATGGACGAGCTATCCGAAGAGGACAAAAAAGTTGTTGAACGCGCTAGAAAGATTGAGAAATTTTTATCACAGCCTTTCTTTGTCGCAGAAGTGTTTACAGGAAGTGCGGGCAAATATGTCGCACTAGAGGATACACTTGAGGGATTTAAGGGAATCTTAGAGGGCAAATACGACCATATCCCTGAAAATGCTTTCTATATGGTAGGAAATATACAAGAAGCAGTCCAAAAAGCAGAGAGTATGAAAAAAGCATAAAGGTTGCTATATGGAAAAAATAAATCTAAGCATTGTAACGCCTTATGGTGAGATATTTGCTGGCGAAGTGGATTCTATCACTATGCCCGGGGTTGAGGGGGAGTTTGGCGTGTTTTATGGGCATAGCAATCTTTTGTCATTGCTAAAAGCAGGCGTGATAGAGATTATTAGTGACGGAAAGCACGAACTTGTAGCGATTGATTGGGGCTATGCAGATGTAAGCGCGACAAGAGTGAGTGTCATCGCAAATGGTGCGGTGGCAGTCGGTGGCGATGATGAGGGTGCTATCTCTGAGGGCATTGATAATGCTAGAAAACTTCTTGAGGAAGCTAGCGATGATAGAGTGGCTATTTCGTCAGTTGTCTCTCGTATAGAGCAAGTTGTAAAAAGCGGAATCTAGGGAATCAAAAGTATGAGTTCGCTGTTTATATTTTTTGAGGAGTCTAGTCCTATCACGCTTTTTACACTTGTATGGTTGTCATTTTATTTTGTTATTACTCTGTGGATTTTTTTCTACAAATACTTTTCTATATCTAGTATGTGCAAAGACGAGCAAGAATCGCTAGATGCGATTTTGCAAGGGCAGCAAAGATTCCCAAAGGACGCACTATTTTTTAATACCGAGCACGGACTTAAGCCTGGTATTTTTTCTATTTGGAAAAGTAAGACTATCAAAGAAGCAAGCACAGGACTTTCGTTTTTAAGCATAATTGCTTCTACTTCTCCATTTATAGGGCTGTTTGGCACGGTGGTTGAGATTTTGGACGCGTTTGGGAGGCTTGGTAGCACAGGACAGATTTCTTTTGATGTGATAGCTCCTGTCATATCAAAGGCACTTATCGCTACGGCTGCGGGGATTCTCACAGCGATTCCAGCATATACATTTTTTTTAAGCCTTAAGCGCAAGGTGTATGATTTGGGTGTGTATGTGCAGATGCAAATAGACTATATCGTTGTTCCACATAGTTTTAGATAGATTTACAAAAGATTGGACGCATAAAAACAATGGATGAGAATTTTTTGTGGGAGGATAAGCCAGAGCTAAATATCACTCCTCTTGTGGATATTATGCTTGTGCTACTTGCCATTCTTATGGTAACTACACCTACGATTGTCTACCAAGAGGACATAACCCTACCAAAAGGGACAAAAACCAACAAACGCGCACTAGATAATACTTTGGAAATCCGCATAGACAAAGACAAAAAAGTCTATATCAAAAATAACTCTTATGAATACAAGGCATTCCCTGATAGCTTCAATCTCCTAGCAAAGCAGTATGACAAAAAAGAAACACCTGTTTTTATACGCGGTGATGAACGACTAAACTATGAAACTATAATGTTTATCTTAAAATCCGTAAAAGAAGCAGGATTTCAAAAAATCTCCCTTGTAACAAGCGGGTAGCAAATGCTTCAAAAAAGTGAGATTCCATTCATTTATAGTGGCATTAGTGCTTTTTTGGTGTATTTTTTTGTGCTTTTTTTACTGCTTTTTAACTTCACACCGCTTTTTAAAACCAAATACATTCCACGCACAAGCACGATTTTGGAGCAGTCTATTGCTATTAGCATTAGCGAGCCCAAAAAACCTAAACAAAAGCAAGACAAAAAAAATGCAGGCACACCTGTGGAGGGTATGGGGATAAAAGAAATGTTTTCTAATATCGCCGATGCGCAGATAATGCCACCTGTGGAAAATACTGATGACAGAAGTCAGGTAGCAAAAAACACTCAAGACAAAACTGAAAAAAATGCCCTCCAAGCTCTCCAAGAAGAAATCGAAAAAATACGCGATGAAATAAAAGCTATGGACAATAAACAAATAGAAGCGCAATCCCAAACGATTTCACCAGATTTTGCTGATGGCAAGTATGACGAATGGTATGGCGAGATTTATGATATAATCTATCGAAAATGGAATCCGGGGTTTTATCAATCCTATCAAGGCGCGATAGTTACGACACTTGTGCAGATTAGCCCAAGTGGTGGGTTTAGTTATCGCATTGTGAGATTGTCTAAGTTTGATGGACTAAATGAGGGCGTGATTGAACTATTAGATTCTTTTAAAAATGAGAGTTTTCCTCCACACCCAGAGGGGAAATCCGTGCAGATTGATATGAATTTTCGCATAGATTCTCAATAGCGTTTGTGCTTTGTATTTGCAAGTGATATATAATACGCAATTTTTATAAAAGGAAATAAAGAAAGGAAAATAATATGAGAAAGTTTGTAGTTGCGTTTTTTGGTGGCGTAGGACTTTTGATGAGTTTGACATTTGGCGCGGATGCGACTATGGAAATCGTAAAAAGCGTCCAAAGAATGCCAAAAATAGAGGTGGGATATGTCCCAGCAGGAGAGTCTCTCACTGCAAAGAGGGCTTATAAAGTGCTTATGGGGGATTTGAGTGTATCGGGACATTTTGAGCCAAGTGATGGGGGAGCGTATAGCAAAGGAAGCATTGATTATAGTATTTACCAAGCAAAAAAAATTGATTTAGTAGCTATTATCCAAGTAAAAAAAGAAAACAAAAACTACAAAGCAACACTTCTACTTTATGACATAAACTCTTCTAATCTAAGCATAAACGAAACCTATCAAGTGTCAGATTCGCAGCTATATCCATTTGCAGCACACAAAATGGCTATTGATATAAACAAATACATAAAAGCTCCGCCGATTGATTGGATGAGTCGCTATGTGGTGTATTCTCAATATACGATTTCGGGGCTAGCAAATATCGTGCTTAGCGATTATACGCTTACTTATAACCAAACTATAATAACAGGTGGGCTTAATATTTTTCCTAAATGGGCTGATTCTGCACAAAAGGAAATTTACTTCACGCGCTATCTGCCATTGCCTACGATTATCCGCTACAATATCTACACAGGAGAGAGTGAAAGGCTCGTAGATAGTCAAGGTATGGCAGCGGTTTCAGATGTAAGCAAAGATGGCAAAAAGCTACTAATCACACTTGCTCCAAGAAAGCAGACAGATATTTATCTCTACGACACAAAAAGCAAAAAACTTAGTCAGCTTACCAAATATCCCGGAATCGATGTTTCAGGTGCGTTTATCAAAAACGACAATGAAATGGTGTTTATCTCCGATAGGCTAGGCACACCAAATGTCTACTCCAAGTCGTTAAATCTCAATGCTCCAGCCCAACAAGTCGTTTTTCACGGCAGGAATAACAACTCTGTGAGTTCGTTTGGCGACTATATCGCTTATGCAAGCCGAGAGAGCAATAACGAATTTGGTCCAAATATTTTCAATATTTATATCATTTCCACAAAGAGTGATTTTATCCGCAGACTAACTGCTGTTGGAAATAATCAAATGCCAAAATTCTCTCAAGACGGCGGAAGTGTAATGTTTTTGAAACATACTGCTGGGCAGTCTGCTATCGGCGTGATACGACTTGACTATAACAAAAGTTTTTTATTTCCACTTACAAATGCGGTGGGGATACAATCTTTTGATTGGTAATATTTTTTGACTGACAGAATTTGAGAATCTTGCAAAATGCTTACAAGATTTTTGTGGGTTTTTGTGGATTTGATATTGTGTCTTAAAAGGGTGGTATTAAGCGCATTAAATGGGCATTGCAAATTTGCTTGATTTTTGCCTAAAAGTTTTTTGATTTTTGAAATTTTGCAAAAATTAGCCACTATCATACAGAATCGAAAAAGATAAAATCCAAAATACTAAACCCCACAAAATCGCCCTAAAATACGCATAAAAACGCAAAAAATAACAAAATATTTGTTTTTGTTATGTTAAAATGGTGTTTTTATCCCAAGCTTAAAGGAGTATTCCTATGAAGAAGTTTATGTTGTTTGGTGCAGCTTTTGCACTTTTTTTGATGACAGGTTGTGCTGATAAGGGTGTCAATGTAGATTCTGATGAAGATGATGATACTGACACAGAAGTGTATCAAGGAGCTAGAGGCTCACGAGGAGGTAGTGGTGGCGGTGCAGGCGGCAGTGTCTTTGGTGAAGGTGGAGATGCAGGCGAAACCATAGGAAGCGTCTATTTTGATTTTGATAGATTTAATATCCGTGGCGATATGCAATCTGTCATAGACGAAGCTGCAAGAAGCATAAAAGGACAACAAAGCTATCAAGTAACTATTGAGGGCAATGCTGATGAAAGAGGGACAGATGAGTATAACTACGCTCTTGGCACAAAGCGTGCGATAGCGGTGCGAGATGCTCTATCTCTAAAGGGTGTAAATCCTGCAAATATCCGTGTAATCAGCTTTGGCGAAAGCAAACCTCTATGCACAGAGCAAACAGAGGAATGCTACCAGCAAAACCGCAGAGGCGATATTCGCGTGATAGGTGGTGGCACTTCTGCTACTCCTGCGCAGTAGTAGCCATAAGTGGCATTAGGTGCAGTGGTGCAAGTGCAGTGGAAAGAAGTGGATAAATAGGTAGCCAAACACGCTTCACAAAAGAATCTAAAAAGCCTAAGCAAGACAAAGCTAACAAAGACAATGAAATCATAAAAGCATAGAAAATGACAAAGGTAAAGATTTCTAGCGTTTTTGTATTTTTTACTGCTTTGCCTGCTTTGGCTTTTTTTTGTGTCCTTGTGGCTGAACCATCGGCGTTTGAGCTACAAAGTGGTGCTACCAAAAAAGAGCTAAAAAACCTCCAAACTACTAACAAAAACCTCGAAAATATTGCCATTGATTACAACACTAGAATCCAAACTTTAGAGCAATCCCAAGAGGGTTTGCAAAGTGTCATTGAGGGGCAGTCTTTGCGCATAAAAAATCTCTTGGACTTGGCAAATGGGCAAGAGATGAGGATAAAGACACTAGAATCTAATCTAGATTCTGCTAGTGCTACTATCAGTGAGCTACAAACGCAAGTGAAATCCCTCACAACTAAGCTAAACGAAATGAGTGCGCTAAATGCAAAAGCAAATAGTGAAATCCTAAAAAAGCTAGAATCCATAGATTCGACTGCCCAACCAAAAGCAAGCCAGCAAAAGGCAGGACAACCAAAGGCAGATGAAGCTAAAGTGGCTGATAGCAAAAGTGGCGAGCCAAGCACGGCAAAATCCGCAGATGATGCTCCTGCTAGCGAATTCCCAAAAGAGTTTAAGCATTTACCCAAAAAAGAAGTCTATGAACAAGCCCAAAAGCTATATAGACAAAAAGGCTTTGAAGCGGCAAGTGAGCGGTATAAGTGGCTAGCAGAGGGAGAGTATAAAAGCGCGTTTTGCTACTATATGCTTGGCGAAATAGCCTATAAACAAGCAAAATACAAAGAAGCAATCATATTTTTCAAACGAAGCGTAGCCATAGACAGCGAAGCAAGCTATATGCCTGTGGTGTTGTGGCATACGGCGTGGTCTTTCAAATACACCAAAGACACGCAAAACTATGAGAAATTTTTAGACCTTCTTATCGGCTCTTATCCTGACTCCGAGCAGGGCAAAAAAGCAAAAAATCTCAAAAACCAAACCAAAAAGGAAACAAAATGAGCAATATCTCACAAAATCAAGTCGTATCAATCCTCTATGAAGTGAAAGAATCACAGACAAATGAAGTCATTGATAGCAACCTAGAATCTAAACCGCTAGAGTTTTTACTCGGTGCGGGGCAAGTCATAAGTGGGCTTGAAAAAGCAGTAGCAAGCGCAAAAAAAGGCGATAAACTAAATCTATCTATCCCGCCAGAAGATGCTTATGGAATCTATCAGCAAGACTTTTTGCAAGAAGTGCCAAAAGAGCAGTTTGATGGCATTTCTTTGCAAAAAGGAATGACACTTTTTGGGCAAGCAGAGGATGGGCAGACAGTGCAAGTCATCGTAAAAGATTTTAATGATTCTATTGTGATGATTGACTATAATCACCCTTTGGCGGGCAAGACACTACTATTTAATGTCGAAATCACTGATGTGCGCGAAGCTACGCCCGATGAGATTTTGCAAGGTAGGGTAGGGGGAGGCTGCTGTGGTGGAGGCTGTGGCTGCGGGGACTTGGCGGAGTCAGCAGAATCTATGAGTGGAAATAGCCACGAGCATCATCACGGCGGAGGTGGCTGCTGTGGTGGTGGGGGCTGTGGCTGTCATTAGGCTTGCTTAGATTGCGTGATATTTGTATGCTATGTTTGCGATATTTTACAATCAGGGAAAATCTAAGGGCTAGGTATGCAGGGATTAAAAAACTATAAACACCGACAAGCAAAGAGATTTTTTCAAATATTTGTGGGATTTTTCTCGCTACATTTTGTCGCCTTTGGTATCGCGCTTGGGTTTGGCGAGGATATACGCACACTCAAAGCAGACTTTACCCAAAAGACACTTAGCCAAGAAAATACGCTCATATATAGTGGCACACTGCTTGCCAAAGCCCCTGCCAAAGCCAAGTGGATATATGAGAAGCCTACACCAAAAGAGATTTATATCAATGGTAAAAAAACCACGATATATGAGCCGTTTTTGGAGCAGGTAAGCATAGGTAGTGCCAAGCGCAAAATCGACTTTTTGCAAATCCTGCGACAAGCCAAGCTACAAAAAGACGGCAAATATCATAGTGTGTATGAGGATATAGACTACGCGCTTACACTGCAGGGTGGCAAGCCACAAAAGCTAGAATTTAGCGATGAATTTGACAATGCTGTGGAAATCGTATTTGAGCGAGTGCGGATAAATGAGGCGATTGATGATAAAGAGTTTGACTTTGCTATCCCACCAAATGTGGATATTATCAGGCAGTAGAATCTAAAACAGATTTTTGTATCAAAAAAGTTTGACAATAAAAAAAGACTAGTTTTTATGGCATTTTGTTTTTTTTGCTATGTATGCCTTCTGTAAGGCTTTTAAAAATAGTAAGCCAACTTCCATTTACTACTATGCAACCAATGCCGGCTAGACCACCATATGTAAATGCTCTAATCAATCTCCCATTTGAATCGTATTCGTATTTGATTTTTCCTTTTATCTGTTTGATATCACCCAATATTACTCTAGTTATGGTATGAGATAAACGATTTCCATCGTAATGGTGTTTTGCGTCAAACATTAAATCACCATCTGCAACACGGTATTCTTTTGATTCAACCAAGTTTTGCTCAGAATCATACGCGCATACGCTGAGTGTATCTGGATAATAGGAATCTCGAAAACTTGTGTACAGCCCTCGAATTATTTTCCCATTCTCATATTCATATTTGATTTTTTTTATTAGACTATTGTTTATGAAAAGATATTGATAAACTAAATTTCCGTATCTATTGTATTCGTATTTCTTTGCTGACCAACTTTTTCCTGCGCTTTCTATGGGTTCATATTTGATTATCCCACTTGTAGTAAACCGTTCTTCTGCTTCATATATTTTAATCAATTTTCCATTTGAGTATTCGTACGCAAATAGCTTTCCGTTTTTGTTGGTATCCTCATCAAATTCAATATGTTTAATCAATATTCCTTTATTATCGTAGTAGAAAAACACTTTTTCCCTTAATATCTCGTCTCCATCATAAAGATATATGGCGGATAATTCTCCTTTAAAGTTATATACATATTCATTTACTAGATTTAATGGTAGCTTATCATTTTCGTCTGCATATAACACATTAAACCACATAAACAATATTAAAGTTAATCTAAGTAATTTATTCATTCTCTATTCCTTTTTGCGTATTTTGCTTGCATTTTTTCATTGTAGTTTTTGTATTGTTTTATAGCACTTCTACAATCTTTTATAAAGCCTTGATTGTCCTCAAAAAACCTTTTGCCAAATGCAAAAATTTTGTCTATATCAGAGTTTTTACCACCAAAGCATAGTAAATCAAAATCTTTCGCATTAGAATTTTTGGCAACCATTTCACTAAACCTGCCAATATTAGATATATAACTGCTTGCAGAGTGATTTTTGTCTTTTGTATGCTTGCGAAAATCTATACCCTCATCTAGCAAAAATTGCTTAAAATTTTCTCTTTGATTTTCTATTTTTTCGTAATGAATTGTGATGAGTATGTCTATACTCGCTTGTTGTTTGTCTTTCATTTTGCTTCCTTAGCTTTATAATTTATGAAATCGTATTTTACCCCCCCCCCTTCTTAAGATTTGCTTAAGGTAAAGTATTTTCCAAAAATTTTTTTTGTTCATCGTGGATTTTTGATAAAAAATGTTGTGTGGATTTGTGGGGTGGGATTTGTGAAGGTGTGGGGGGAATGGCTAGGATATTTTGATAGAACTGCTTTGCAAAAAGCGTGGCAGTGTGTCTTAAAAAGAGAGAATCAAAAATAAAAAAACACAAAAAGAGAATCTAAATTGTGGCAAAAAATAATAAAAAAAAATATAGAAAAGATTATAGCAAGGTGGCAAGCGCGGAAGTGCAAATATCAAGCAAGCAGGAAGCGCAAATAATCAAAAGGATAAAATAGTAAAGTATGCAAATAGTCCAACAAAAACAAACAAAACAAACAAACCAAAAAGCAATCAAATCAAAAAGCAACAAAGCAAAGTAAGCAAAAGTGAAAAAATCTAAAAAAAACAAGAATCTAAAAATACCCCTCTACAAAAAACACAAAAAAGCACAAAAACTAAAATCTAAGAATCAATCAAACACAAATAAATCAAAACAAATCAAGTTAAACAAACAAATCTAACTCTAAGCAAATCAAAGCTACTTAAAGCCCTGCACAAGCGAGCCGATAAGGAGATTAAACCCATCGACAAGCACAAACACTAGCACTTTAAATGGTAGCGAAATCATCACAGGAGGCACCATCATCATACCCATAGCCATAAGTATGGAGCTTACCACCATATCGATAACCAAAAATGGCAAATACAGCAAAAATCCTATCATAAACGCCGTCTTTAGCTCACTAATCATAAAGGCAGGTATAGCGATAGTGAGTGGGACATCTGCGGTGGTTTGGGGGTTTGGCAAGGAGCGAATACGATAAAAAAGTGCCAAGTCTTTTTCTCGTGTGTTTTTTAGCATAAAGTTTTTAAACGGCTCACTAGCTCGCTCAAAGGCGACATCATAGCTGATTTTCTCATCGATATAGGGCTTTACGCCCTTTTCCCACGCCTCTTTTCCCACAGGCTCCATTATGAAAAATGTCAGCACAAGTGCCAAAGAAATGAGAATCTGCGTAGGTGGGGACTGCTGTGTGCCAAGTGCGGTGCGCAAGAATGAAAATACAATGGCAAGTCGCATAAAGCTAGTCATCACAAGCACAAGAGAGGGGGCTAGGATAAGTAGCGTTAGGACGACTACGACATTTAGCGAAGTAACAAGCTGTGCGGGCGTATCTGGTGCGCTCAAAGAGAGATTTACGCTTGGGATAGTGGTGGGCGCGGCTTCTGCTAGGCTAGGAAACGCACCAAAGGCAAAAGTGCCAAAAATAAGTGCGATAAAAATCCCTCTAGGAATGTGTAGATTTTGCCAAAAACACCACTTGAAACATTGCTTGAAATTCTGCCACTTAAAATACCGCTTAAGATTGTGCTTGAAATTCTGCCTAAAAGTTTGTCTAAAAATTTGCTTGAAAGTTTGCCAAAAATACTTGGCAGGCAAAAATGCCTTTGGTAAAAAACGCGCTAGCAAAATCTTCGTTTTGCTTTTTGCAAAGGCTTTTAAAGCAAAAAACTTTGATTCAAAAGAAGCTGAAGCAAAAGGCTTTATCGTAAAAAACTCTGACACAAAAAACTTTGCTAGATTTTGTGCCAAAATATGCTTTAGATTTTGCTCCGTTTTGTTTTTCATCGTTTTTCTTTATGTGATTTTTGCGTGTTTTATCGTTCGGTTAGGATTTGCATTTTGCCATTTTCATAAGATACATATAGGATTTTGTAGTGGTTTGATGAGTAGCTGATTTTGCCGTTTTTGTAGGCTTTGTAGTCTTGCTGGAAGCTCACGCGAAACATTACGCGCTTTTCGTCATTGGGGTAGGGGACGACAGAGATATTGCTAAGGATTATGTCTTTTTGCTCTTGCTTGGCAAAGACTTGCTTTTTTTGTGCCTTAAAGGCATTTAGCTTACTGCCATCGATACGCATAAAGTCCTTGTGATAGAATGCTAGATACGCGTTTAGATTGTTTTTTTTCCACGCTTCGCGCCACTGATATAGCGCGGCTAGAAGTGTGGCTAAGTCATCTTTGCTAGGCTTTGCTAGCTCGCCCTCATAAGTGATAAGCATAGCTTTTTTATAATCCACCATTTTGCCAAAATCGCTTAGCACCGCGTTGTCTATGGCTATACAGCCGCGCGTGTTTAGCTCCTCTCTGTTGCCATCAAGTGGCAAGCCGTGTATCCATATCCCTCCACCTGTGCGCTTTAGGGCTTTGTCGTAGTTGTTTGGGTAGTCTGTGGCGTAGGCTAGCGGTCCGTAGTATGGCGGTAGCCCTGTGAGCTTGCCTGTGAAGTCATACGCACCGATAGGGGTGGTTAGGTCGCCTTGCACGCGCTTGTCGCCTTTGCCCTTGCCGACAAGTGCGGATAGTTGTCTAATCAGCCTTAGATTTCCATTTGTGATTTTGTATAGTGATAGGTTTGGTGCGGATTTGTTTGAGACAAACAAATACTCATATCCCTCAAAATACCCAAAATCCGTATCTTTGTCTTGAAGCATAGAAGCCCAAAAATCTTTTCTTTGCAAGTATTGCTCTAGTAGGGTGGCGGTTTTTTCTATGCCTTGTGTGCGGTAGGTTTGGATAAGTCTAGTGGCGTCTTTATCAAGTGCCAAAGCAAAATCCCCAAACGCCAAAATCACTACCAAAAAGCACAAAACCTTGCGACACAGACTCGCCACACTTCCAAAACTAAAAACAGCTAGACAAAATCTAAATAATCCAAGCAAAGATGCGCAAAATCTAACAAACAATGCAAAGCTAAAAGAGGTAAAAAAAGTGTATAAAAAGCTAGCAAAAAAAGCACGAAAAAAAGTAGAAAATGTAGAAAAAATAGATAAATGGCAAGACAAATGATAAGGTGTATTTTTTGATATTTTGTTTGATATTTTTTGTGGCATTTTTGTCCTTTGTTTGCCTAGTGTTTTGCTTAGATTTGTGCGTGATTTTCGCACAATCGCTTAGGTAAGGTTCGCAAAAATCATAAGTCGAAATTATAGCCTAATCTTTGTAAATCTTTTTTGCTTTTTGCCCACTCTTTGCGGACGATGACACTTAGATTCAAAAAGATTTTTTGGGCTAGGATTTCTTCTATTTTGTGGCGTGCGTATGTGCTTATGCGTTTTATAGAGTTGCCATTTTTGCCTACTACGATTAGCTTTTGGCTTTGTTTGGATACGAGTATGCTGGCGTTTATGTGGGTTATGGGTGTGGCTTTGTGTGCGTTTTGCGCGTTTGTAGGCGATTCTACAAAAGAGAGAATCTCTACTTCACTCTCATAAGGAATCTCATCACTACATAGGCTAAATATCGCTTCTCTTATCGCTTCTTTTGCGATTTGCCTACTTGTATGGGTGGTAAGCATATCCTCATCATATAGTGCTGGAGAGTGTGGCAAATGCGTGCAAATAGATTCTAGTAGATTCTCTAAGTTTATGTTTTTTTTGACACTTATTGGCACGAGGGCATAAAATCTATCGCTAAAAGGGCTAAATCTAGCGAGATATTTGGCTAGTTTTTCATTGCTTGCATAGTCTATCTTGCTAATGATGATAATGTGCTTTTGTGGATAAATCTCCAAAAACTCCTCATAGTGCTTCAAGTCATCACCAAAAGCACACATAAAAGCGCAAATATCGCACTCCTCCATTGCTTTTAGCGCGGATTTTAGCATAAACTGATTTAGTAGTTTTTCGCGCTTGTGTATGCCCGGGGTGTCTATAAATACGATTTGGCAGTTTTGTCCCTGCTTCGTGGTGTGGGGGATAATAAAGTGCATAGTGCTTCTAGTGGCGTTTGCTTTGTGAGAGACTAGGGCTAGTTTCTCGCCACTTAGGGCGTTTAGCAGGCTTGATTTTCCTGCATTTGGTCGTCCTATGAGTGCGACAAACCCCGCTTTTGTTACTTGATTTTGCTCTTTAGTCTCTGCTGTTACTTGATTTTGCGTTTCTAGCTTTTGCAGATTTAGCGATTTTGTGGTTTGCTGATTTTGCATTGTGGATTTTGGTGCTTCTTTCATTTTTTGTAGGCGGTTTTGGATTGAGCCAAAAATCTATTCTTCTAAAAATCCATATTCATAGATTTTGCTCTCTAGCTTTTTTGCTAGATTTTGTAGGGCTTGGTTTAGTGAAGCCATAAGCGAGTTGAAGTGCTCATCTTTGCTCTTTAGATTTAGGGTGTTTTTTTCATTCCGCCCTTTGAAAAACTCCTTTATGTCATAAAGGCTTGCATTTGCATTGTAGGGGGAGTATGGGTTTGCAAGGCTTTGTGGGGAGGATTTATCACTTGCTACTTCGTGGTAGTATCGCCATAGCTCACGCCCTGCGCTTAGCACTTCTTGTGCTTGTGGGCTAAAATCTAGTGGCTTTGTGGGGATAAAATTCTGCTTTTCTACGCACAAGTCTTTGAAGCATTCTTTTTGCTTTATTTCACTCTCTATTTTTATTTTGCCATTGATAAAGTCATTCATAAAGTGCGAGGTAAAGCTAGATTTTGCATTTACTTCTTTTTCACTAAAAGGGATAAAGTGGTTTGTGCCATTTTTGATTGTGATTCTGTTTTGTCCGTGAAAAAGCGCGAACGCTATGCAGTCATTTTGAAACTCGCTATCTTGTTGCCATTTATCATTTGGAGATATGAATTGGTCTCTATTGTTTATCCACGAGGATTTTATAGCTAGGCGCACAGAAAAATACACACAAAAAGGAATCAAATTTTGCGGAATTATTTTTTTATAGAGCAAGTGCGCTATGCCAATTTCATTTATGAAAGCTATGTGGTTATTGTTTTGAAAATCTGGGGCATCTGCCATTAAAACCCCGATTTGCTCATCTTTGTCGCTAAAGAATTTTGCTAGCCATTTATTTATGCTTGCCTTTTTGCTTGCGTAAAATCTTTTTTTGCATATTATTTTGTTGCTAGATTCAAATGTGTCTAGTTTTACTTGTTTGATAGGTATCTTTTGTGCCAAATCCCATATCAAAAAGCCGATAGGAAACTGCCCTTTGACATTATCAAACGAATCCGCTGGGCACATAAAACCTTTTAAAAACTTTGCTTGGAAACTCTCTCTAAACTTTATAAAATTCGTGGAATTTACATATTTTAGCGTTGAAAAACTTGCCAAAATGCAGTTTGGAATTTCTTTGTAAATTCTTATAAAAAATTGTGCGAAAAGCTCATTATTTGCTTTGCCTAATTCTTTTTTGTAGATTTCACTGATTTTGTTATCTCTTGCTACTCTTTCTTTGGTTGTGCCTGTTTTTGTCGCTTGCTTTCTACTGCCCGCTTCCGCATACGGAGGATTGATAAAAATCACTAGCCTTTGTCTTTTGGACTCATCGCGCAAAATCTCTTGCAGGGATTTTGGCAGCTTTGATTGTGCTAAAACATTGCCTTTTTCATCGACTTTGTCAAATAGCTCATCATTTAGAAAATCAAAGGCAAAAATATGCTCCTCACATAGATTTGCGCCGTTTTTTATCCTCTCTTTGATTATCTCTACATCGCTTTTATCTAGCGTGCTAGCAAATATATGATATTTGTTGCTAAGGTTTGCTAGGAGATTCCCTGTGCCTGCTGCACAATCCCAAATGTAATACTCCTCTTGCCAATCCTCCCCTAGCGCGTCTGCTAGGTAGTCTTGGGCTTTTTCCACCCAAATGCTTGGCGTGAAAAACGCCCCCTTGCGCTCGCGTATGTCTTGGGGGACTAGCAAATCTCTGCGCTCTATGATATAGCCCCAAAACTCCTCTTTGGGTGGTCGCTCATAGAGATTCCAAAACTTGCTATGCGCTTTTTGGGTGTCTTTGAAAAACACTTCGCTAATGTTTAGCCTGCCACTTCGTAGCTTCTCCAAAGCGATTCTATAATGGTCTTTATCTAGCAGGATTCTAAGATTTTCAAAAATCTCTTTGGTGGTGTTTTGATAGCTTAGCAAATCTGCTAGATAAAAATCAGAGTCCAAAATCTCTGGCTTTTCTGCTTCCCAATCAATGCTTATGCTGGGCTTTACACAAGTTAGCCATTTGATATAGATTCGTATGAAGTTGTTTTTGGTAATTGGGATTTTGGATAGATTTTTGTTGCTAAGGGTGAAGTTTTGCGCGATGAAGTTTTTTAGCTCTGTTTTGTCTTTTGCGTAGTCAAAAACAAGGCTTTTTGATTCTAGCAAATGCTTGATTTTGGCGTATAGCTCTTTAAATTCTTTGGTGGTGTAATCACTTGGAGCGACATTCCAATTAAAATCACTTTGGGAAAAAACGCTCATAATCTCGTGGTATTCTACAAATGCGATTTTGGCGCAATCAAACGCGCCCAAAAACGCAGGTGGCAAAAGATTTTCATACAAATCTGCCTTGCCAATGGTTAAAATTAGCTGGACAAAGGACTCATAAATATCGCTTTTATCCCCTGCTTTTGCCTCTGCCCAAAGGAATTGTAGCGACTCAAAAAGCGTGGCATTGCGATAGCTTATGCAAAAATCCACTTTGCCAAATGGCTCGCACGAAAACTCCGCAAAAAACTCTTTTGCTACGCGGGATTTTAGTGCTTCCTCGCTAAGATTTGTAGAGAAATATGAGCGCATTTGCTTCCTTAAGTTTTGTGATTTTGACTTTGCTTTTTGATTTTTGCCTGCTTTAGAATCGTTTGCCTTTGCTATATTTTTCCTCTATCTTTGCCATTGCTACCTTGCTTTTATCTGCCTTTATATGCCTACGCAAAAATCACTTGCCAAAATCTTAAATTCGCAAAATCTTAGATTTGTAATAGCTCATCTGTGAGAATCCAAAATTTACTTACAATGCCTAGCAACGCCTGCACAATGCCTACAAAATATAGCGCGACATATCAGCGTTTTCTACGAGGTTTGATAGTTTTTGCTCGATTAGGGCTTTAGTGATTTTTACTTTTGGATTTTCTTTGGCATACTCATCTGCGCTAAAGCTTATGTCCTCTAGCACGCGCTCTAGCACGGTGTGTAGCCGTCTAGCTCCTATGTCCTCTGTTTTCTGGTTTGCTAGGTAGGCAAAGTGTGCTAGGGCTTGCAAGGCTTGCTTGTCAAACTCTAGCTCCACTCCCTCTACGCTTAGTAGGTGTTGGTATTGAGTGATTAGGGAGTTTTTGGGCTGGGTTAGGATTTTTAGCATTGCTTCTTCGTTTAGGGCGTCTAGCTCCACGCGTATGGGAAATCTCCCCTGAAGCTCTGGAATCAAATCGCTTGGCTTACTTAGATGAAACGCTCCCGCTGCGACAAACAAAATATAATCTGTTTTTATGTTGCCAAATTTTGTGCCGACATTGCTCCCCTCAATGATAGGTAGCAAGTCGCGTTGCACGCCCTCTTTGCTTGGGTCGGTTTTTGAGTCTTTGCTAGAGGTAGCGATTTTGTCGATTTCATCGATAAATATCACACCGCTAGATTCTGCCCTTTTTAGCCCCTCTTGTTTGATTGCTTCCATATCAAGTGAGTTTTCCTCCGCTTCGGCTTTTAGGGCTTCTTTTGCTTCTTTTATGGTGAGTGTTTTTTTGATACTTTCGCTTCGGTTTAGCACTTTGATTATGGATTCTTGCACTTTGATTATGTCTGGGGGCATACCATTTTCTAAGTCGTTTAGCTCGCCTCTTTTGGTGATTTCTATGTCGATTTTTAGATGGTCATTTTCGCCTTTGATGACTTTTTGGCGCATTTTTGCGAAACTTATCTCATACTCGCGCTTTTTGTCCTCGCTTACGCTACTAGGGAGTGGTGGGAGGAGTGAGCGCGTGATTTTATCCACGATATAATCAGCGATTTGTTGCTCATTTTTGCTTTGGTATTCTTTTTGGACAAGTGCGACACTAGCATTTACCAAATCCCGCACCATAGATTCTACATCGCGCCCTACAAAGCCCACTTCGGTGTATTTGCTTGCTTCTACTTTGACAAATGGCAAGTGCATTACCTTTGCCATTCGCCGTGCGATTTCTGTTTTGCCTACACCTGTTGAGCCTATCATTAGGATATTTTTGGGCGTGATTTCTTCTTGGATTTCTTTTGGGAGTTTCATTCGGCGGTAGCGATTTCTTAGCGCGATAGCTATTGCCTTTTTTGCTTCACTTTGCCCGATTATGTATTCATCTAGAAAATCTACTATTTGCTTAGGTGTCATTTGCTTGATATGTTCGTTGTTTGTGTTGTTTGTTTGAGTTGATTCATTTGTCATTTTCTAGCTCCAAAATCTTAATATTATCATTTGTGTAGATACACAGCTCGCTAGCGATTTTTAGGGATTCTTGCACTAGGAGCTTTGGCTCTATGCTGGCGTGTCTATCAAGTGCTCTAGCCGCGCTTAGCGCGTAGTTGCCACCGCTACCGATAGCTGCGATTTTGTTATCTTGTGGCTCTAGCACATCGCCACTACCGCTTAGGATATAGATTTTTTGTGTGTTTAGCACTATCATCATCGCTTCAAGTTTGCGCAAGTATTTATCGCTTCGCCATAGCTTTGCAAACTCCACCACAGAGCGCACCAAATCCCCCTTTTTGCCCTCCAAGATTCTCTCAAAGCTCTCAAATAGGCTAAACGCATCGGCTGTGCTTCCTGCAAATCCGCTCAAAATCTGCCCATTATAAAGCGTGCGGATTTTGGTGGCATTGCCTTTTAGCACGCAGTTGCCAAAGCTCACTTGCCCATCGCCACCGATGATTGCGTGGATTTTGCCATTATACTCGCCAAGATAGCCTAGTATTGTTGTCGCGCGAAACATTTTATTCCTTTTGTTTTTAGATTTTGGTTTGTGCTTTTTGCACCACTACATTACTTGTATCATTTTGTGCTTGTGCTATTGCTCTATGATTTGGAGTTTTAGCTTTGCATTTACGCCCTCTCCTAGCTTGACTTCCACGACAAAATCCCCGACTTGCTTTAAGGGGTTTTTGATTTCTATGTGTTTTTTGTCTATTTCTATGCGGTGCTGTTTTGCTAGGGTTTGGGCGATTTCATCTTTTGTGATAGAGCCAAAGAGTGCGCCATTATTTGCCTTTTTGGCTATGGTGAGTTTGACTTCTTCTAGGGCGTTTGCTAGCTGCTTTCGCTCGGCAGATTCTAGGGCTTTTGCTTCGGCTAGGTTTTTTTGCTCGGCTTTGTATTTGTTTATCACTTCGTTTGTGGCGGGCTTTGCTTTGCCTTTTGCGATTAGGAAGTTTTGTCCATAGCCGTCTTTGACTTCGTGGATTTCGCCTTTTTTGCCAAGTCCTTTTATGTCTTCTAGGAGTAGGATTTTCATTTTTGTCCTTTATGGTGTTAGGTTTTGGTGGCTAGATTTGCAAAAGGTGTTTTTGCAGTGCTTTTGTTTGTCTAGTGTTGGGATTTGGAGTTGATAATTTTACCAAAAGTCTTATAAATAGAAGCCTTAAGATTTTGCAAACAAACGCAATAACGCACAATAGCACAAAGAGGTTTTATGCTGTTTAATAAAAAACTAAATCTACTTAACTACAACGAGCGCAATCTATTTAGTGTCGATTCTAATGGGGAGTTTGATTCTAGAGAGAGTGAGGAGTTTTTAATCTTTGATGGATACAAAATCCACCTCAAAAAAAAGCCCAAATCACAAAATTTGCGTATTTGTATCGGGCTGCCAAGTAAGAAAAAATGGCAAAAAAGCGTGATAAAAATAGAGGTAAGCCACCCACCAAAAGCAAAGCCAAAAGACATAATGGACTTTTGCCAAAAGCACAAAGAATGGATAGCTAAAACTTGTGCGAGATATGAAGCCCAGATAGCAAAGACAGATGAGCTACTTCACTCACACGGAGGCAAAATCTTGCTTTTTGGGGAATGGATAGAGGAGCAAAGCCTAGCACCAATAGCACAAGACTTTTTAGCCCAAATGCACAAAAGCGATTTCGCTTCAAATCCTACTCTAAATCTCGCTCCAAGTCCTGCCACAAAGCCACCCAAACTAAAAACCACAAAACAAATGCTTAGCTTTATCCTGCTGTGTCATATAAAAGAGCGCGCACAAGCACTTGCTAGGCAAATGCAGCTAGAATATAGCAAAGTCGCTGTGAGAGAGACATTTACGCGCTTTGGGAGCTGCACGCAAAATCGCCTAAGTTTCTCGCTTTTGCTTATCTGTGCTAGCAAGCCACAGATAGACTATGTGATAATTCACGAGCTAGCTCATATCGTTCATAAAAACCACTCGCACAGGTTTTGGAATCTAGTAGAAAAGCACTGCAAAGAGTGGAGGGCTTTGCGAAAATCACTGCAAAATGAATACTCTTTGTTTCGCTTGGTGCTTGAAAATCTGTAAAAATCTGTAAAAAAAATCCGTGAGAAATCTTGCGGAAATTTTTACGCAAAAATTTTTTCGCAAAAATCACACCAAAATTTTGCAAAAAAGTTTAAAAAATTGCGCAAAATCAAATCGCATTTTTGTAGAAATTAGAATCTGCATAAATCTATGTAGAAGTAAAATCAATGTTTATGGTAAAATTTTAGTGCAAGCGATTTTTAGGCATTTGGTTACGATTTTGCACATTTGGGTAGAAAACTTCACAAAAAGTTAAACAAAAATTTACTTAAATAGCAAAATCGTGTTATTCTAGCTTATGCAGAATGAAGCTAGATTCTGTAAATTTACTTGAAAAAGGATACAAAATGGGAACAATCACTCTCACCAACAACGAAACCAAGCAAAGCTATGATTTTGACCTCATAGAGTGCACTCGCGGACCAAAAGCGATAAATTTCTCCAAACTTTTTGAGACTACGGGGATATTTTCTTATGACCCGGGCTATGGTAGCACAGCGGGCTGCACCTCTACTATCAGCTATGTAAATGGCAAGGACGGCGAGCTACTTTATCGTGGGCAAGCCATACAAGACTTGGTAGAAAAATACAAATTCACCGACATTTGCAAGCTACTCATCAGTGGCGAGCTACCCAAAGACAAAGCACAATCAGCAGAGTTTGACTTGGAGCTAAGGCATAGGAGCTTTTTGCACGAGCGACTAAAGGGAATCTTTAGCGTATTTCCAGATGCTGCACACCCTATGGCGACACTTTGCGCGCTTGTCTCTGTGCTAGCTACGCTATATCACGACCACAAAGAAATGGACGATGAGGACGACTACCAAACAATGGCAAATCGCATAATCGCCAAAATCCCAACGATGATAGCGTTTTGCTATCGCAATTCTGTGGGTGCGCCTTTTATCGACCCAGATGTGAGTAAAAGCTATGTGGAGAATTTCTTATATATGCTTAGGGCGTATCCACACGGCAGGTTTAAGCACACCACAAAAGGCGAGCTAGAAACTACACCGCTTGAGGTAGAAGCCCTAGATAAAATCCTTATCTTGCACGCTGACCACGGGCAAAACGCTTCTACCACTACCGTGCGCAATGTCGCTTCCACAGGTGTGCATCCTTATGCGGCTATCGCTTCAGGGATAAACGCGCTATGGGGACCAGCACACGGTGGGGCAAACGAAGCAGTGCTAACCCAGCTAGCCCAAATCGGCGATGTCAAAAATGTCGAAAAATTTGTCGCAAAAGCAAAGGACAAAAACGACCCATTTAGGCTAATGGGCTTTGGGCATCGTGTCTATAAAAGCTATGACCCACGCGCAAAAGCGATAAAAAGCCTAAAAAATGAGCTTGACAAAAAGGGCATAAAAATGAATGCAAAACTTAGTGATATAGCCGAGCGTCTAGAGGAAGTCGCGCTAAGTGATGACTACTTCAAAGAGCGCGGATTGTATCCAAATGTGGATTTTTATAGTGGAATCATTCTAACCGCGCTAAAAATCCCCACAACGCTATTTACACCGATATTTGTGCTAGGGAGAATGCCGGGGTGGTGTGCACAGCTAATTGAGCATATCAAAAACCCACACGCTAGAATCACTCGCCCAAGACAAGTCTATCAAGGCAAATAAATCTAGGGTAAAATCAGTGGCGAGTAAATCAATAGGGTGGCGTGAGTTTAGGGCGATTTTGGCAAAATCTAAAAAGTCAAGAATCGCCAAGAATCGCCAAGAATCGTTAGGCAAAGATTGCCAAACAAAAATCGCCAAATGAAAATCCTAAAAGCCTTATAAGAATCGTGAGCTAAAAATCGTAGATTCTAAAATCGCTAGCTTGAAAACGCTAGGCTAAAAGGTGCTAAGCCAAAATCCAAAACTTATTTGAGTTTGGATTTTGGCTTTTTTTGTGCATTTTTGTATCGTGGTGATTTGCTATGGTTGGTTTTTTTCTGTTTTTGAGAGATTTTCTAAAGAAACTGCGCTTTGTTTGTTTTGCCAAAAAAAACAGAAAGGCTTTTTAAAGAACTTCGGCTTTGCCTTGCTTCTAAAGAAGCTTTCGTTATTTTGAGGTTTAGTATGGGTTGATTCCCGTCATTGCGAACAAATGCGTTAGCATTTGCGTAGCAATCCATATCTTTTTCTTTGAGTTATAGATTGCCACGCTCGTTTCGCTCGCAATGATGGGAATCAACACGCCCCCAAACCCCCCTCCGCAGAGGGAGGGGGCTTTAAGAGAGTCAAACACGGTTACTCTAAGGGAGGGAGCTTTTAAAGTCGCAAACACCTCCGCTAGAATTTTATCATTTGGGGAGTGGGTTTTTGAAATAGCAAACCAAATTAGTTTGTCATACTTAAGGTTTGGCACAAACCTTAAGTATGACAAATAACTTTCAAATAGATTTTTACAAATCTATGCCTTTTTCTATGCTTTTTGCAATCTTGTATGATTCTTTGAGATATTTTGCTTGTCCTCAATATGACAACAGAAAAAGAGTAGGCAAAATCTGGTATTTGTTATCTTAAGCGTAGCCAAGTATCTAAAGCAAAAATCAAGTAGATATATTTTGGTTTCTTACGAAGCCTCAATATAACAAACTTAACCTTAGCTAATTACTTCAAGCATTGCTTCAAACAACCAAACAAAATCATCACAAAATAATTTTAAAATATTTTGAAACACAACGCAAAATATAAAAAAGCAAAATCATCTAAAGCCACAAAAACCACAAAAATCAAAACTCTCTAAATGTGGTATTCATTGCTCTCATCATCTATTTCTATCTTCTTTTTGTGTGGTAGTCTATCTTCGGCATAGGCTATGATTTTGCCTGCGATATTTTGCAGTGCGACTACTTCATCGACTGCGCCTGCTTCGATTGCTTGCTTTGGCATACCAAACACCGTGCAAGTGGCTTCATCTTGGGCGATTGTATATGCGCCGTTTTTGTGTAGCTCTTTTATGCCGATAGAGCCATCATCGCCCATACCTGTGAGGATTATCCCTAGTGCGCTTCTCCCTGCAGCGTTATTAGCTGCGCGGAAAAGTATATCCACGCTTGGCAGATGACGAGAGATTCTAGGACCTTCACAAGGGCTAGCATAGTATTTGCCCGCTTCACAGCCGATTTTTAGCTGCATACCTGCTTTGGCGATATAAGCACAATCGTGCTTTAGAATCTCTTTTTTGTCTAGCTCGCTTACTGTGATTTTGGATTTGGTATCTAGGCGAAGTGCGAGGGACTTTGAAAACCCCTCTTGTGTATGCTGGACGATGAGTATAGGTGGCAAGTTTGCGCCTGCTGGGAGTGCGCTAAGCACTACTTCTAGGGCTTGGGGGCCGCCTGTGGAAGAGCCTATGACTACGAGCTTTTCTCGTCCTATGGGCGAGGGCTGGGACTTCAAAAACGCATCGGGGTGGAGCTTTTCTTGCAAGTTTTTTATCTTTGGACTCTCTATCATATCACTCTCTTTTGTTGAAGTCGTTATTCTTTTATCTTTATGTAGGTTTTGTTGCCTAGTCGCTCGACTTTGTCCTTTAGCCCTAGCAAGTCTTCAGCGTGTCCTAGATAAAATGTCCCACCCATCTTTAGATGCGCAAAAAGTTTGTGAAGTATTTTTTCTTGGTCGGCGATTTTGAAATAAATCAAAATATTGCGACAAAAAATTATATCAAAGTCGTTTTTGCCAAAGGGATATTTCTCATCAAAAAGATTTAGGTTTTGAAATTTTAGCATAGATTTTAGCTCTGGTTTTGCTTGGATTTGTAGCGTGCCGTTTGGATTTTCACATATAGTGTCAAAGTATTTTTCCATATTTACCCAATTTGGCAAGTGTAGCTTTGGATTGAAAGTGAAAATCCCTTCTTTTGCAAGCTGCAAGACTTTGGTGTCAATATCTGTGGCGATAATTTCTATATCGCTTGATGAGCGGTAGATTTCTTTGGCATAAAGTGCGGTGGCTGCAATAGAGTATGGCTCTTCGCCTGTGGAGGAAGCAGCACAATAGATTTTGATACGAAAATGGCTATTAAATAGCTGTGGCATCGCTCTATCAAGCATATCTTGGAAATGCACTTTTTCGCGGAAAAAGTCGGTTTTGTTTGTGGTAAAAGCATTGATAAAAAGCTGTCTAGCTTGAGCGTTTTGGCTAGCGATGTCTAAAATATCTTGCACACTTTGGGCGTGGCTAAAGATAGGATTGCGAGTGAGGGAATCTAGGCGATTTTTCATCATCGTTTGTTTAGAGTTGTTCTCTAGGTGGATTCCTGTTAGCTCATAGAGATAGCTTTGGATTTTCCTAAAGGATTTTACTATGTCATCGGGTTGCAAAATCTCTCCTTAAAGTTGTCTTTGGCTTTGATTCTTTTGCTTTAGAGTTGTCTTTGCTTTGTCAATTCTTTGTTGGTTTTTGTCAAACAAAGTTTTATATTGTAGCAAGAATTTTGCAATATTTTTTTCACATTGCTTTCACTTTAGCAAACTATAATGCAAATTTTACTAAGATTCTTTCTTTATTTCACACTTAACTCTAAAGGAGAATCTATGCCGTTATTAGATAGTTTTAAGGTAGACCACACCATTATGCCAGCCCCTGCTGTGCGGCTTGCTAAGACTATGGAAACGCCAAAGGGCGACAAAGTTTGCGTGTTTGACTTGCGTTTTTGCAAGCCAAATGAAGAGATTTTGAGCGAGCGCGGGATTCACACGCTAGAGCACCTTTTTGCAGGGTTTATGCGAGAGCATTTAAACACACCAAATGTCGAAATCATCGATATTTCGCCTATGGGTTGTCGCACGGGATTTTATATGAGCGTGATTGGCACACCTAGTGATGAGAGCGTCAAAGAAGCGTGGGAGGCGAGTATGAAAGATATTTTGCGAACCGATAAAATTCCAGAGGCAAATAAATTTCAATGTGGCACATATCAAATGCACTCACTCAAAGAAGCCCAAGACATCGCTAATGACACGCTAAATAAGGGGATAGGCATAATGGATACCCAAAAGCTTTTGTTAAAAGAGTTTGCGTAAAAAGTTTATGCTAGGAATCTAGCTAGATTTTGGCGGCAAGAATCTTTTAGCTTTTTTAGCATTCTTTTGCTTTTGGGTGTTTTGGCTTTGCTTTTGACTTTTGGTGTGCCAAATAATAGTGTGCCAAATAATAGTGTGCGAAGTAAAATCAAAATGTGATTTCCAAAATGGATTTAAGGAATGTGTAAAATGAGGTTTTTAGGATTCTTGCGATTTTGTAGTGCGCTAGGCGAGATGCTTTTAGCACTAGCTGTGCTAGGATTTGTCGCATTGGAGTTTGGGGCTTGTGCAAAGCCATACAATAGCGAGCGCGTAGGCAAAGAAATATCACTTGGAGAAAATCTACGCAACACCCTAAAAGGCGAAGTGGCACTCCCACATACCAATGCCAAAAAAGATAGCACCAAACAAGACGTAAGCGCACAAAAAAGCGATAATGGCTTAGACTATGTCGAAAGCCTGCTTTTCCTCATCAATGATAATAGACTAAAATCCTTGCTCCAAACCGCACTACAAAACAACACAAATATCCTAACGCTTACTTCTCAAATCGCCCAAGCAAGGGAATCTCTAGGGCTTGCAAATGCAAATATGCTACCTAAGCTATCATTTAATATGGGGCATAATTTTTCAAGCGGAAATTACAGCAGATACCAAATAAACTACAATCAAAACACACTAAATGCCAATCTATCGCTATCGTGGGAGATTGATTTGTTTGGCAAACTAAACTCACTGCGCAAATCTCAAAAATATCAATACCTTGCCACTATCTCAAACCTAGAAGCCGCAAAGGTAAGCCTAATAGGCGAAATAGCTACCAACTACTACACGCTTATAAAAACACACAATGCGCGACTTCGAGCCGAGCAAATCCTGCAAAATAATGAGAGAATCCTATCTCTTTCAAGGGAAAAATACGAGCTAGGCTTGCTAGATATTTCTACCCTTAGCCCGCTTGTAAGCTCACTCTCTACTGCCAAATCCAATCTAAACGCCCTAAAGCTACAAGAAGAGCAGACAAGAAACGCTCTTTTGGTGCTACTAAATAGCTTAGATTCTGCGATTTTAGATGAAATAATCCAAAGTGAGGAGGTGGTGGAATTTAGCGAAGCAAAAATCCCTATTATATCAGAGCTTCCTCAAGAGATTTTGTTAAATAGAGAAGATGTAAAATCAAGCATTGCCACGCTAAATGCGCAAATTATGCTAAAAGATTCCAAAAAAGCCGCGCTTTTCCCCACTATCTCGCTTGGTGGGAGTTTGGGACAGATTTTATATTCTACAAGGGGGGCGGGCAGTCTTATTTGGCAGATTACAAGCTCGCTTACTGCCCCGCTACTAAACCGCGCAACGCTTACCAAAGACTACAAAATCCAAAAAGAATCTACAAAACAAGCCTACTACACGCTAGAAAACACTCTCCGCACTGCACTAGGCGAAGTCGAAAACGCACTAACACAAGTAAATACCGCAAAAGATTCCTTAAAAGCACAAATGCAAAGTTTTGCTATCTCAAAAGAGCTAATCGACACTGCACACAATAGCTACACGCTGGGAATGCAAAATGAGGACACTTACCTTAGCCAAGAAAACACATTTCTAAACGCATATCAAAGCCTTGATGAAGCAAAATTTGCCCAAGTAAATGCCATAATCGTGCTGTATAAGGCATTTGGTGGGAAGCTAACCTCGCCAAATATACCAAACGCGCTATCATCAAATGAGGTTGTCCAAAATACACAATAACTCACTATTGCAAAAGTAATTAAATAGACTAAAGCAAAAGCACAAAAATAAAACCACAAGCAATAGTGCAAAAATATACACAAAAATGCAAAATTGGTATTTTTGTGTATATTTTTGCGTTTTTCTCATTATGTGCTGGATTTTAAGAGATTGTGAAAATTATTTGCATTTTTTGTGAAAATTTATAAATTTTTAAGCTAGAAAACATAATAATTCGCGCTTTATATCTTTATGCTTTTGCATAAATTTAAGGATACCAAATGTCTCTCCTCACAAATAATAGCACCCAAAAAACTTCTCTCAAAAAGACTTCACAAAGCACAAAACAAGCCCCAAACATCACAAAACTTATGAGTTCTGCTATGTTTGTAGCGATTTTTTCTACCGCACTTACTGCAAATAACCTACTCGCAAGCAATTTAGTTGCGGGGGGGGGGGGGGCGATAATTCTCTAATCCCACAAAAATCTAAGCAAGATTTTATGCAGGATTTTACACAAAATAATTCTGCCAAAAACGACTCAACTAAGAATGATTCCACAAAAGAAGTGGATAAAGAAGTAGATTTGGCAGATTCTGCTCTAGGGCAAACTACCACCGATACAAACCACAACCTACAAAATCCACACCTTAGCGATGACTTCATAAGAGCACCCAAAAACGACTCAAAAAATGACAACATAGAAACGCACACTTTAGAAAGAGTAACCACTTATAGCACAGCAAAATCTCAAAGAGAGATTTTTGATGAAAATAACAATATCGCTTCTGTCAGCGGGGAAGCACTCCAAAAGCTAAATATCCAAAATTCAAAAGATTTAAGCCAAGTGTTCTCTGGACTTTATATCACAAATTCAGGCGGTAGCGCGTATCCAAGTATCACTTTTAGGGGATTGCATACAAGCTATTATTATAGTCCTAGTATGCGGCTATATGTCGATGGTGTCCCACAAGATATTTTCTTTATCAATCAAGAATTGCTAGATGTAGAAAATGTCGAAATTTTTAAAGGAATGAGTGGCACACTCTATGGCGAAAATGCCCAAGCAGGAATAATATCTATAAATTCAAACTTCATTAGCAACAAAACCAAAGCAACGCTAAGCACAACTTTTGGCAATCTTGATAGAACCGTTATGGGTAGCGCAAGCGGGAGTATCATAAAGGACAAATTATATGCCAAGCTAAGTTTTAAGCATAGCGATTTTTTAGGACAAGTAAAAGACTCACAAACAGGGGCAAAAGCCGATACTTCTAGCTCAAATCTAGCTCGCGCTTCGCTTTCTTATGATGATGGCAAATATTATGCGGGTTTAGATTATTTTTTTGACAAAAGCACAAATCACGACTTTTTCTACCTAAGCGATAGCGAGCTAACAAGCAAAGATAATCTTACGCATAATTTTGGCACTTATGGTGTGCCAAGTATTTATCGCACTATCCAAACCTACGCCCTAAAGGCAGGCTACCAAAGCGAAAATATCAATCTAAGAAATGTCTTTAGCGTGCAAGATAGACAAATGCCAATCACAAACTTTGGTAGCACTTGGGAAGAAAACCAAATGCAGTTTAGTGATGAGCTAAAAATCACCCAAACTTATGCAAATAACTCAACCTCTCTTTATGGAGCGTTTTTTTCAATATAGTGATTTTAGACATCATTTTGTCAAAGATAGCACTAGGCTAGGCGATAATAACGCGCTAAAAAACTTTGCGTTAGCAATTTTTAGCGACCACAAAATCATTTTGCCAGCAAACTTTGAGATAAGTCTAGGTGTGCGCTACCAATACAACAATAACCACATAAACTACACAAAAGGCGCGACAAGCACCAATAGCGTAAATAGCTTCTCTAGCAAAGTAGATTTTCACAATTACAGCCTAAGAAGTGCACTGTCATACAATCTCTTTAATGACCATAAATTTTACATTTCTGCTTCGCGTGGGTTTAAAACAGGTGGATTCCCAAATGCGATTTTTTCTCAAGGTTATAGCAATTATTTTAAGCCAGAGACAAACTACACCGCAGAAATCGGCTACAAGGGATTTTTTTGGCAAGATAGAATCTATATAAATGCGGATTATTTTTTACTCTACACGAAAAATCAACAATGGAATGTGTTAATCAATGATACCCCACCTCTTAGTGCGATAGGAAATCTAGGCAATCAAATCTCGCACGGATTTGAGTTTGAGGGGAAATTATACTTTTTGCGTGATAGCTTTTTTATGCTAAATTTTGCCTACATTGATGCAAGATATGCCAAAGGCACACGCGTGCCACGCACAGGGCAAAATTTGGGCGGAATGCAAGTGCAGTTTTTGCCAAAATTTAGCCTAAATGCAAACATAGATACGATTATTTGGCGTAGCAAAATAGCAAATATTTTTCTAAATGCCTCTCTATCGTTTTATTCTCGTATATATTTTTCTGAAACGCATAAATATTCTCAAGCACCTTACGCGCTGTTTAATTTCGGTGCAAGGGCAGAATTTAGCAAGTATCTAACACTCTCACTAAGCGTGATGAATGCGACAAATACATTGTATGATTCCTATGGATACCTCACAACAGCAGGAGCGCGACAACACCAAATAGGAAAGCTAAGAAGCATAAGTGCAACACTTAGTGCGAAGTTTTAGCTACTTTAATATTTGCAAAAAACGACAAAACACAACGCAAAATGAAAAAGCTAAAAAATATTGTCAAAAAACACCGCTCCAAACTTTTGGCATTGCATATTTATATTAGTTTATTTTTTATTCCATTGGCACTAATGTATAAAATCACGGGAATCGTGTGTATATTTGGGTATTTTGGTGGAGTAGATAGGCAAGTGGTGGTATTAGATGAATTACAAAGGGCATATTTGCAAGGATTTGACTTCCCGCTTGGGATACAATCTAAACCTAGCCAAAGAGAATCCGCTAGGGCGCAGATTTTGGCACTTTTGGCACAATCCCAAAACATAAACCAAAATCTAGCTATTCCATTTAGCACCCAAATCAAAGATTCTAGGGATAAAAATAGCTTCATACTTGGTGGGACAAATCATAGCATTGAGATTGTAAAATCTAATCCTAGCGAAATCATCATCTATCGTAATGATTTTTTGGCAAATCTTATGGCATTGCATTTTAATCGCGCTGGATTTTGGTTTGGTGCGCTATCGTTTTGCTTTGTAGTGTTTATGGGGATTACTTACATTACAGGGCTTTTAATGTGCGATTTTAAGCACAATGGCAAAAAATATACACTTACTATGCTGCTAGGTTTTGTCATAAGTGCGACACTAGGAGTGTATGGATTGGTATAATGCACCACCACAAAGGCAATGACAATTAAGGCAGAACAAGGGCAAAGGATAAAGCAAAATCTAAAAACGCTTGGCACAAATTTGTAAGCGTTTTTAGATTTTGTGAAAAAATAGTGTAAAATACAGCTTTTTTAAGATTTAATTTCAAAGCAAAATAACTAAGCAAAAAAAATAAAAGCAATAGGGCGAAAAGCACTCAAAATGCAAAATAAGGACTTGGTATGCAAAACAAAAATCACCCACAAACCAAAAAAGAAGCGATGATAAGCAAAATCAAGCAAGCAAAGGGATTAAAGAAATTTTGGCTTTTTATCGTGTTTGGGGCATTGCTTTTTCTAAGCGGTAACTCTATGGCAAATCCACCCAAATGGTTTCTAACCCCAAAAAGTGCTAGCGACACACTCTATGGACTAGGAATGGGAGATAGCCTAGCAAAAGCAAAAGCGCAAGCTGCAAATGATTTGGCTCAAAGCGTGCAAACCCAAGTAAAATCAAACATAAACATAACAAATAGTGCGATAAATGATAGCTTTGATTCTAGTATGGAGCAAAATATCTCTCTTAGCACAGCGATGCTAGATTTGCAAAATCTAAAAATCACGCAAAAATCTCACTCAAAAGGCACATACTATGTCGAAGTCGCTATCGCCAAAAAAGACATAGCAATGCCGATAAAAGCGCGACTAGAGCAAGGGCTAGATAGGCTAGAATCTCTGCCAAAAACTTGTGCTAGTCTAAGCCTAAAAGATTTTGCTTCCTTGCAAAAAGAGCTAAAAAACGCTAGAGAATCTAGTGCTATTTTGCGGGCTTTGGGCTTTGTGGGAGCGGATTTTGAGGCGTTTGAGGAGCTACAAAAAGCAAATGCACCAAAGCCAAAGCTAAAAGTAGAGATAAACTCTCAAGGCGAAAAATCTTTGCAAAGCGATAAGTCTGTATTTTTAGGAGAGATAGCGAAATTTGCTCGTATCACAGATGAGCCAAATACTCACAAACTAGAGATTGAAGCTACTCTATCAGGTGAGGGCAAAAGCACGAGGATAGAGCTAAAAACTGTGATGAAAGATTGCGCAGACAATGTGGTGTGGGAAACAAATTTTAGCGAAACCCAAGCAAATAAAAATCAAGCTATAAAACGCGCGGGTATCGTGCTGTATAAGAGGCTTTTAGATTTTAGTGGTGGCACACAAAGCGGGATTCCTAAAATCTAGCCAAAATCTAAAACTTGATTTTGCTTTTTTTCCTTAGGCGTTGGCTTGATTTTGTAAAGTGCAGGTTTAAATGCGGGTTTTAAAAGCGTGCAAAAACACACAAAATCACACCAAAATACACAAAAGACAAAGCACAATCAAAAAATATGCAAATTTTTTATTAGAATTTTGCAAAGATTTTTCAAAACCGCTCTATATCGGCAAAAATTACCACAAATTTGCCACAAAGTGCATATTTTGCAAATGTTTTTATTTCTTTGTGCTATAATTTTCACATTTTCCAAAAACTAATGTTTTGGATTCTTGCGGATTCCTGCGTGGCTTTTTCGCAGGGTTTCTATCCAAAGATTCCCAAAAGATTTTTTGAATGCAAAGGATTTTAGATGGGTTTTGCAAAATATTTCATCGTTGGACTTTTGGCAATCGGGCTTTTTGTCGGTGGCGCGTTTTTCGTGCGATTGGTAGAGCAAAAAGACAGCTTTCTTGGCAACAAAGAAAAATCCCACTTCTCACAAACTCTCACTTCACAAAAACAACTTCCTATTGAACTTTATGTCGGTGCATTTGGCTTCAAAGCGCAAAAAAAGGAGCTAAGCACACAAGAAAAACAACTCATCAAGAGCACACTCTCAAGTGTGCTAGAGCGAGTGAGAAAAGAGCAAAACTGCAATGGAGGGGAGTTTGATTTGCAAAATGAAAATCAAGGTAATGCCGATAAAGAACCAGATTTGCGCGGTGTGATAGAGTGTAAATTTGACAAAGAAGAGTTTAAAAACTATCAAGCGATGATAAAAGACATTGATTATCTTGCGCTAAAAAGTGGCGTGGTATCCCTCGCAAACTACGGCATTGAGCCTATCATCACTAGCGAGCAGCTATCTATCTCAAGCAAAGAAGCATACGCAAATCTATCCCAAGAGATAAAAAAACAAAAAAGTGCCATAGAGGGTGGGTTTGGCGTGAAGTGTAGCGTGGAGCGTGTGGAATTTTTTGATGATAGCTATCGGCAAAATCTACAAGGTCATCATAGTGCTGTGCTGAGCGATATGGGGGCAAATGCCATAAATGGTGCAAATGCAGGTGGCAAAAGAGAATCTAGTCTAGATGATTTTACGCTTCCTTTGCAAAGCAGCAAAAATGTCGAGTTTAAGTCTTTCATCTCGTTTCAATGCAAGTAATTTTGGCAGATGATTTAATATTAAGATTTTGCAAAATGATTTGCCAAAGTCTATATAAAAAAATCTAGGGGTAGTGAGGCAATGCGCTTTAACACAGAGCTAGAACATATCGCCACTTATCAAGCGGGCAAACCCATAGAAGAGGTGGTGCGAAATTTTGGCTTAAAAGAGAGTGATATTATCAAGCTAGCTAGCAATGAAAATCCTTTCTCTAGCTCGCCACGCGTGATAGAAGCACTGCAAGCAAATGCCAAAAAAGCTCATCTCTACCCTGATGATTCTATGCTAGCACTAAAAGAAGCATTAGCACAGCGATTTGGCGTGGGAGTAGAAAATCTAATCATAGGCTCTGGCAGCGACCAAGTCATCGAAATGTGCGTGAGGGCAAAAGAAAACGCACACGATAAATCAGACAAAGCCAAAAGTGAAGCACACAAAAGCCAAGAAAACACGCAAAAGCCAGCCGTCCTTATGTCTGGCGTTACATTTGCTATGTATGAGATATATGCCAAAATCGCGGGCTTTAGGATTCTCCGCACACAGAGCAACTCGCATAATCTAGCCGAATTTGAAGCCAAGCTAGAATCTAACCCTGAAATTATTTTCCTATGCGTGCCAAACAACCCACTAGGAGAGTGTCTAGATGCAAAGCAAGTCTATGAGTTCTTAGAGTGTGCTAAAAGCAAATCCCCTCAAAGCCTTGTGCTTATTGATGGGGCGTATCAAGAGTTTGCTTCTTTTAAAGACTCTGCCAAAGCTATCTCTCCGCAAAAAATCACTCAACACTTTCCAAATGCTATCTATCTAGGGACTTTTTCTAAGGCTTATGGACTAGGTGGTATGCGCGTGGGATATGGCATAGCAAGTGCGGAGATTATCGCTACGCTACACAAAGTGCGCCCACCTTTTAATATCACTACTCTTAGCCTTATCGCCGCTATTGAAGCACTTAAAGATGATGATTTTATAAAAAGCTGTATAAAAGAGAATTTTAATCAAATGAAGCGGTATGAGGATTTTGCAGTGTCTAAAAATATAGAATATATCCCATCTTTTACAAATTTTATCACTTTTGTTTTGCCAAAAGAGATAGATTCTAGCGAAGTGTGTGAGCGACTTTTGAGGGAGGGCATAATTATCCGCAATCTTGCAAGCTACAAAATGAATGCTTGCAGAATCACTATCGGGCTAGATTCTCAAAACACACGAGTGTTGCAGTGCCTAGATAGAGTATTATCAAGCGTGCAAAAAGCATAAAATAGCAAAAACAACAAAAAGGATAGCAAGTGGATGCAAAAGTATTTTTAGAGAGTGTGCACAAAATTTATAGCAAACTCAACAAAAAACAGCGCATTGTCATTGCCACTACGCTAGTGATTTTAATCGCGTTTTTTGTGTTTTTGGTGGTGTTTTCGGGCAAAAAGACCCAAAGTGAATACGGCGTGCTATTTGATAAGCTCGATTCTGCGGATAATGCGCTGATTTTGGACTATCTAAAAGAAAAGCAGATTCCTTATAGAATCCCGCGCAATGATGTTATTGAGATTCCTTCAGAGCGCGTGGCAGAGGAGCGCATCGAGCTAGCCGCACGGGGAATCCCAAAGACCTCAAAAGTAGGTTTTGAAGTCTTTGATACCAATGACATTGCTGCGACAGATTTTACCCAGCAAGTGAAATTTTTGCGCGCCACAGAGGGCGAGCTAACGCGCACGATTGAGGCACTAGAGCCGATTTTTAAAGCAAGCGTGCAAATTGCAAATCCAAAAGAAAGTCTTTTTGTCTCTACTTCTGTGCCACCCACAGCCGCAGTTATGGTGCAAATAAAGCCGGGGGCACAGCTTTCATCATTTCAAATCACAGGGATAAAAAACCTCGTATCTGCTGCTATCCCCAAGCTCACTCCCGAAAATGTCAAAATCGTAGATAGCAATGGTATGCCTCTAGGCGAGGATAATGAGCTACTTGGGCTAAATGAAGTGCTAAAGCAACAATATGCTTTCGTGCATAAAGAGGAGCAAAAAAAGGCAGATGATATTGTGCGCTTGCTAAGCCCGCTTGCAGGTGGTGCTAGCAAGGTAGTGGCTATCGTGCATTTGCAA
This sequence comes from Helicobacter macacae MIT 99-5501, assembly GCF_000507845.1. Lineage (NCBI taxonomy): Bacteria > Pseudomonadati > Campylobacterota > Epsilonproteobacteria > Campylobacterales > Helicobacteraceae > Helicobacter > Helicobacter macacae. Next base: position 776,154 of record NZ_KI669454.1, read on the forward strand.
TATGACTTTAGCCAGAGAGAATCTGTAAAGCAGACTTTTGACCCTACCCAAGTCCTCCCACGCGCACAGAGGGACTACGAAAAGCACAAAGTAGGACCGGGAGAGAAGCGCATAGGCGGAATCCCGGGCGTAGAATCAAACATAGGACCTGTGCAGGATTTGGATAATGAAAATGGACTCACAAAAGAAGATGAAAGCGAAACAATCGTAAATAACGAGATAGGCAATGAAACCATAAAGACGAAGTTTTCGCCCGGTGAGCCTATTCGTATGACTGCTTCTGTGCTGATAAATGGCGAACAACAGCTAACCACTAATGAAAATGGCGATGAAGTGCTAGAATATGTGCCTTTTACCCCAGAGCGCATAGCAAAGCTAGAAAAACAAGTCCAAGATGCTATCGGCTATAATGCAAATAGAGGGGATTCTGTAACGGTTTCTGATTGGGATTTTTCTAAAAATGAGCGGCTAAAAGCCCCACAAACTTTTGTAGAAAAAGCTACCGCGCTTATTGCTCAATACATTCCGTTGCTAAAATATGTCATTATCGCTGTGATTATTTTCATATTCTACAAAAAAGTCATCGCTCCATTTGCAGAGAGAATGCTAGAAATGCAAGATGCAGAGGAGGACAAAGTCGAGTCGCTATTTGAAGTCGATGATGATGATGATGAGCTTACTTCGCGCTTTGGCGATATGAAAAAGCGCATAGAAGACCAGCTTGGGCTTAGCGGTGCAGGATTTAGCGAAGATGAAGTCAAATACGAAGTATTGCTAGAAAAAATCCGCGCCCTTATCCAAGAAAAGCCCGAAGAGGTTGCCTCTCTTTTCCAAAAACTTATCCACGATGAGATAGGCACACCCACAGAGCGAACAAGCTAGATTTAGCTAGAATCTAAAGTGATTTTAAAAAACAAGCCGATTTAGATTCTAGCCAAGCACGACAAAAACAAAAAAGCAAAAATCTTTAAGGAGACAAAATGGCACTAAACCAACGACAAAGAGCGCAATATGATGAACTCTCAATGAGTGAGAAAATCGCCATTTTGCTTATTCAGGTGGGCGAGGAACTCACTAGCGAGATTTTCAAAAATCTTGATATTGATGGAATCACAGAAATTTCGCGACAGATTATGCAGCTAAAAGGCACAGATAAAGCCATAGGTGGCGCAGTTATTGAGGAATTTTATGCGATATTTCAATCAAATCAATATATCAATACAGGTGGTTTGGATTACGCACGAGATTTGCTTACAAAAGCATTGGGACCAGAAGAAGCCAAGCGGATTATGGATAAGCTGGCTAAGACTATGCAGTCTGCCAAAAACTTCGCCTATCTCTCAAAAGTCCGCCCGCAGCAGCTTGCAGACTTTATTGTCAATGAACACCCTCAAACTATCGCACTTATCTTGGCTCATATGGATGCCACAAGTGCAGCAGAGACTTTGGGGCAGTTTAGCGATGACAATACACGCGCAGAAATCGCCATTCGTATGGCAAATCTAGGCGATATATCGCCAAATGTCGTAAAAAGGGTATCCACCGTGCTAGAAAACAAACTAGAATCACTCACAAGCTACAAAGTCGAAGTGGGCGGACCTCGCGCCGTTGCTGAAATGTTTAACCGACTAGGGCAAAAAGCAGCAAAAGCCACGCTAGCCTATATTGAGCAAATCGATGAACAGCTAGCAAGCGAAATCAAAGAAATGATGTTTACATTTGAAGACATTATCGGGCTTGATAAAAATGCTATTAGAGAGATTCTAAAAGTCGCGGACAAAAAAGACCTCACTATGGCACTAAAGTCCGCCCCAGATATGCTAAAGCAAAAATTCCTAGAGCAAATGTCATCGCGTGCTAGCGAGCAGTTTGTCGAGGAAATGCAGTTCTTAGGTGCAGTTAGAATGCGTGATGTCGAAGCCGCACAGCGCAAAATTGTCGAAGTAGTCCAAACCCTTAGCGAACAAGGCGTAATCCAAGTAGGCGGAGATGACGATGTCCTTGTCTAGTTTTGGCGAAGAAAACCTTATCGCAAAAGACCGTGCTAGCAAGCACAAAATCACTCGCTATGAGTTTAGCCCTATTGTGATTGATGAGCCAGATTCCACAAAAGAATCTATCATTGAGGAGCAAATCCCGCAAATCCCAAAAGATGACCCATTGGAGAAAGAGTTGATAGAAAAATTGCTAGGCAAAATTGATGAGCTATCCACTTCGCTTGCCAAACTTCAACTTCAGTTTGAAAAACAACAGCAAGAAATGGAAGCCCAAATCACTACCGCTCGAAATGACGCATACAAAGACGGGCTGCGAGATGGCGAGGAAAAAATAAAAACACAATTCCAAGATGAAATCCAAAAAGAAAAAACCTCTCTTATTGATTCTGCTATCACGCTTGGGAATGCGATGAAAAACTCGGAGACTCATCTGCGTGAGCTAGAAAAAGAGCTAAGTGGCATAGCCGTAGATATTGCCAAAGAAGTCGTAGCAAAAGAAGTCGATAAAGATTCTAGCGCGGTAGCAACTGCGCTAGCAAAGGAGCTTTTGGGCTCTATTGCCAATGCCACAGACATTCATCTACGCGTAAATCCGCAGGATTTAAAAGAGCTGCAAGAAGCCTTGCAAGACTACCCAAAGCTAAAAATACAAGCAGATAATGCAATCACAAAAGGTGGCGTGATAATCGATAATGGCGGGGGAATCATCGATGGCACTATCTCAAATCGCTACAAGACTTTGAAGCAATCCGTGCTAGAAAATCTAAAAGACTAACTGCAAATACCACAACACCAAAACCTAGCCTAGAAAGAATCCAAAAATGCCTAGTAGCCACACAAATAAGACACAATATAAACTTCCTAAAAAACCCATAGAATATATGGACATAGCCGAGCTATACGAGCTTGCAGAGATTTTGCGAAATAGGATTTTGGAAGTGGTAAGCCACAATGGAGGGCATCTAAGCTCTTCTTTGGGTGCGGTGGATATTATCGTGGCTATGCACTATGTGTTTGGCAAAAAGCACAATCCATTTATTTTTGATGTTTCTCATCAAGCATACGCACACAAACTTCTAAGCGGGCGGTTTGAGGAGTTTGATACACTTAGATGCTTTGGTGGGATTAGTGGATTTTGCAATCCCAAAGAATCAGATGCGGATTATTTCATCGCTGGACATAGCTCTACTTCGATTTCGCTAGGTGTGGGTGTGGCAAAGGCTTACAAGCTAGAGGGCAAAAACGGCTTGCCTGTGGTGCTTATAGGCGATGGCAGTATGAGTGCGGGGCTGACTTATGAAGCACTAAATGAGCTAGGGGATAGAAAATACCCAATGGTAATAATCCTAAATGACAATGAAATGAGTATCGCTCGCCCCATTGGCGCGATTAGCAAGCATTTATCCCATCTCATTTCTCACCCTATGTATCAGTCATTTCGCAATTTTACAAAGAAGTTTTTGGAGAAAATGCCTGATTCTGCGAGCTATCTAGCAAAGCGTGTAGAAGAGAGCTTTAAGCTAATTACCCCGGGGATTTTGTTTGAGGAAATGGGGATTAGCTACATAGGACCAATCGATGGGCATAAGCTAGAAGAGCTTGTGTTTTGCCTAAAAAGAGCACGAGAAATGGAGCGACCCGTAGTGGTGCACGTCCAAACCATAAAGGGCAAGGGCTACAAAATCGCAGAGGGACCTTATGAGAAATGGCACGGAGTGGGGGCGTTTGACTTAGAGACAGGCTTACCGCTAAAAAAACCAAGTCAGCTAAAGCCACCCACAGAAGTGTATTCTAACGCGCTTTTTGAGCTAGCAAAAAATGACAAAAAAGTCGTAGGAATCACTGCTGCTATGCCCGGGGGTGTGGGACTAGGCAAACTTATGGATTTATACCCTGATAGATTTTGGGATGCGGGAATTGCCGAGCAGCACTGCGTAACCTCTATGGCAGCAATGGCAAAAGAGGGGTTTATCCCTTTTGTAAGCATTTACTCGACATTTTTGCAAAGAGCGTTTGACCAGATTATCCACGATGTAGGGATTTTAGCCTTGCCTGTGAGATTTAGCATAGATAGAGCGGGAATCGTAGGCGAAGATGGCGAAACTCATCAAGGGCTTTTTGACATTGCATATTTGCGGATAATCCCAAACTTCACGCTTTTTGCTCCGCGTGATAATGCCACCCTCATTGAAGCGGTAAATTTTGCTTATGGCTTTAGCAAATCCCCTTGCGCGTATCGCTATCCTCGTGGTAGCTTTGTGCTAGATACGCTAGAGTCAGCTTCTTATCCACCTAGTGCGTTTGCTATGGGCAAATGTGAAGTGCTAAAGCAGGGCAAAGAAATCCTCCTTATCGGCTATGGAAATGGTGTAGGTAGGGCACACTTAGTGCAAAGAGAACTAGAACTTCTAGGTTTTGCTCCTAGCTTGGTGGATTTGCGCTTTGTCAAACCACTTGATAGAGAGATTATACACATTGTTGAGGAGCATTCTATCGCGTTTGTGTTTAGCGATAGCTACAAGCAAGGTGGCGTAGCAAGCGCGATAAGTGAGCTACTAAATGAGTGTGGCGTATGCAAGCCTATCGTTAGCTTTGAGCTAGATTGTGGATTTGTCCCGCACGGCAGTGTAGCCGATATAGAAAAGCACTTAGGCATTGATAGTGCTTCTCTTATCTCACGCACGATTGAAATACTAGACAAATACGGCATCACTCATAGCGCAGAGTCTAAGTCCTCTTAAAAGCAAAGCGATGATTGATTTTGGAGAGGACAAAATGACTTCACAAAGTAGCAATCCAAATGCTAAAAATGTTGGCGAAGTGCGAGAATTTGATTTTGCCAAAGCACAAGATTTTGGCAAAAATTTTATCAAAGCAAAAAAATGCAGTCAAGCAAAAATTGCAATCAAAGATTTTAGCTTTGAGTTTGTGCCAAGTGCGTGCAAAGAGTGCGGTGGCAAATGCTGTGTGGGCGAGAGTGGATATATATTTCTTAGTCTAAGCCAAGCAGAAGCGATTGCAGATTTTTTGCACCTTTCGCTAGAGGATTTTGCTAGGAAATATTTGATAAAGGTTGGGTATCGATTCTCGCTTATTGAGAAACGATATGAAAATGGCTTTGCGTGCGTGTTTTTTGATGAAGTGAAAAAATCCTGCCAAATCTATCCGCTTCGCCCAAAGCAATGCGTGGATTTTCCTTTTTGGGATAAAATGAGGGGCAAGAAGTGCGAGGATTTGGGAGAGCTTTTTGCTTTGTGTAGGGGGGTAAGAAATCCTGCTAATAGCGTGGATTCTCTCATAGACACAAAAGATTGCGCTATGAAGTGAGATTTTGCGTAAAAATCACAAGAGAATTTTATTATCCATTTCTTAAGGAATCAAGGTGAAAACACACTCACAAAGCATACAAATCACAAAAGACAGCAAAGGCAGTGCAAAAGTCGCAAAATGCGCCTTTGCAAAATTTGCTTTATCTTGTGCTATGTCTTGTGTCTGTATCTGTGGAGTGCTAGCAGAGCCTACCAGCACAAAAAACACACAAAAAGACACCACAGCAAACACAACAAAATCCACAAATTCTACGCCAAACGAAGCGACACCTAAAAAAACAAAAACTACCGATGAAGAATCCGCCTTTGCTTCCTCTATACAAGACTCCAAAACCACGACCGCTCAAATCGCCCTAAGACAGCCTTATAACGACTTAGAAACCGCGCTTCCTAGCGAGGATTTTGGCGAGAATTTCACTCTGCCTAAGATTGCAGATTCTAGTATGGATTTGCTACTTTTGCAGGGGGCTGATGATTTGTATCATAGTAATTTTGCCGAGTCTTTAGAGAATTTTTTGCTTTTGTATGACAAGACAAAAGAGCCCTACTATGCCAAGCTAGCTGCCCAAGCCGCACTTGGCAAAGGCGATATACAAACCGCCTTTAGCCTAGCAAATCTCTATGTAGAGCAAAGTGGCGATGAAAACGATGTCATCATCAATAAGATTTTAGCCGATGCTTTTGTGCAAAATGGACAAATGGACAAAGCAATCATCGCCCTAGAAAAAGTCAAAAAGCTAGAAGATACAGAGGCACTAAATGATGTCCTAGCAAATCTATATATGCTCCAAAAGCAGCTTCCAAAAGCACTAAGCCTCTTTGAGGAGCTGTATGAGAAAACCAAAAACCCAGAAGTGCTAAAAAAGATTTTAGTCATATTTCTATCCCAAGAAAAAACCCAAAAGGCATTAGGTGTTTTAAGCGAGCATTTGCTAAGCGAGGGGTGCGAGGATTTGTTTTGTGAGGAGGCGTTGAGCTTTTATGTCGACTCAAACGCGCTAAATATGGCAAAGGCAGTGTTTGAGAAAATCTACCAAAAATCCCCCACGATTCCCAATGCCACAAACTATATGCGTGTCCTAGTCGCACTCAAGCAATATCAAGAAGCACAAGGCATAGCCCAAAGCTTTCCATTTGACCAAGGGCTTTTGTTAGATTTGTATGTGATGCAGGGGGATTTTGAAAAAGCGCGTGATTTGAGTGCTCAAATCTACGCCCAAAGCAAAAATCCTAGATTTTTGGCACTAGAAGCGATATATGGACTAGGAGAGGGCGAGATAGCAAAAGAATCTGCCATAGAAGCAATCAAAAAGCTAGAAAAGTCTATCAAAGAGCGCAAAAAAGAACTCCAATCAAACAAGCAAAAGCCCACCAATCAAGATGCGTTTTTTTATAATTTTTGCGGATATTTGATGATAGATTTTGACATAGACTTAAAAAGAGGAATCGAATATGTCAAAGAAGCACTGCTTGTTGAGCCCTACTCGATTTCCTACATTGACTCGCTTGCGTGGGGGTATTATAAGCTCGGGGATTGCACCAAAGCAAGCCAAATATTTGGGCAAATCCCGCAAAATCGTGTCGAAAAAGAGCCCGAGCTAAAAGCGCACTCTATGCAGATAAATGCTTGCAGAAAATAGACTAAAGGCTTTATTTTATGCGGTTTTTTTTAAAGTCCGTTTTTGCAGGCAATGCAAAAAAACTTATGAAATAGATATTTTGCTTGCGTTTAAGAAATTTTATAAAACTTTAGATTTTTAAGTCATTAGCGATGCTTAAGTGCGCAACCCAAAATATCTCTATTGTTTCTCATACTAAGGTTTGGCACAAACTGAAGTATCCAAATATTCTACTACTTGTCATATTGAGATTTCGCAAGAAAGCAAAATATCCAAAAAAGAGATTTTCTAACGACTTGAATTATATATCTTTTGAGATATTTTGCTTGCACTTAAGTAAGACAAATACTTTGGTTTGTGTAGAAACTTCTTTAAGCCCCCTCCCTTAGCACGAGGATATTTGCTTTTTTAAGCCCCCTCCCTTGAATCCACTTTTTTTTCAAAGTGAGGGTGTTTGCCACTCTTAAAGCCCCCTCCCTTTGCAAGTGGTAATTTTGCGAGTTCCCCCTCCCTCTGCGGAGGGGGATAAAGGGGGTGGGTAGATTTCCGTCATTGCGAGCAAGTCGTAAGACTTGCGTGGCAATCCACCACACCGTCATTGCGAGCGAACGAAGTGAGCGTGGCAATCCAAGCATAGCGCAGTTGCTTTAGTGATGACTAAAATATCTGCATTGCCAGTAGTTGTTAGCCCTGTTTGAGATTTGGGGGAACTACCCACCCCCTAATCCTCTCCGCTTAAAGGAGGGGACACAAAAAGCAAAATCCACATAAAACACCTAAGATTTGCCAATATTTCCCTGATATTTCCCAAGTTTTTGGCATTTTTTTGTTTGCGTTTGTTATAATTTGTCCAAAGTATAGGAGAGAAACAAAGGCAAAAAGCCAAAAAGGAGAAATAATGGAATACTATGTCTTTGGCTCAATTTTTTTGGCATTTTTGGGAATCGCTTATAGCATTTTTAGTGCTACTTTGGAAGACAATTAGATTTCAAAAAGCAAACAAAACAAATCCCTTGAATCAAGGAGCAAAAATGAAACACAACAAACTTAACAAAATATTACGACAAATCACAAAATCAAAAAAAGTAAAATCTAGCGCACTGCTCCTAGCACCTGCCTTGCTAGCAAACGCGCTTTTTGCCCTAGAGTTTGGCGGGGTGGGCAATGTCTCTGCAGGTATGGGTGGCGCAGGTGTCGCGCTCAAGCAGTCCCAATGGACTCTCTACTACAACCCAGCCCTGCTAGGAATCGTAAATAAATCTAGTTTTGGGTATAGCTTCGGTGCGGAGTATAAAGAGACAAACTTGCTAGCTGCTACAAACATAGATAAAAACAATATCGAGGAAATGTATAAGGAGCTAGATGGGCTATTTAAAGGCACTGCTACAAATAACGGTAGGGGGGGGGATAGCCAGCCTGTTGTCCTAAGTGGTAGAAGTGCTACCCCGCAAAATGTCTCCCCGCAAGCAAATAGCAAAAATTTGCAATTAAATGGGGTATTTGGCGATGTGGTGAGAAATCTACTAGGCAAAGGAAGTAGTGATACCGTAACAGATAGTGATTTGACAGAATATCTAAAAAAACACGGAGGAGGCGATAATCCTAGTAGCGTAGATGATGCTTTGAAAAAAATGTCATCTAGTGATTTTGAGGGGGTAAAAAAGGATTTGGAAGCCGCTATAAAAAAGACAGAGGACACACACCCTGATAGTGGGCTAGGCATACTAGCTGGCATCGTAAGCGGGCTTACTCCCGAAAACCTAAAAAAAGCACTAGAGCAGGTAGGAAGTGGAGATAATATCGACATAACAAAACTACTTGGCAAAATGGGTGGAATCACGCTTAAAGCTGGCTCTAGCTCTACGCTAAATACATTTCTAAAAGATATGCAAACCATAAATGGCATAATAGCGCAAAACGACTTAAATGTATCTACGCAAAATGGGCTTATCATCACTTATAGTGGCAAGGACAATAATTGGGGAATCTCGCTAGGGCTACTTGCTAGTGCGTATGCCAACGCCCACGCTGACATAGACAAAACACACAATCAAATCATCATAAAATCAGGTAGCGACTACTATGGAATAAGCGTGGGTAGCGGTGGCGTAACGATAGACAAATCAGATGATACAAAATATAATGCCTCATCAATCCTCACAGGAAATCATCACATAACCTCAAATGCGATTGCCTTTGGCGAGCTACCTATCGGCTATGGCTATGCGTGGCATAGCAGAGCTGGGACATTTGGGCTTGGGCTAGCTGGCAAATATATCCACGCAGCAGGCTATATCCTAGAAGCTAGTGGCAGCTATGATAGCATAGGCAAAAGTATCAGCTTCAGCTCCAAAGACATCGTGCAGACTTCTACTTGGGGCGTGGATGTGGGGCTTGTCTATGTGCCGACATTTTCCAAAAACCTAATCTTTGGCTTGGTGGGCAAAAATCTAAACGCACCCAAAATCAAAACAAACAAAAAAACTATCGAGCTAAATCGACAAGTAAGGGCGGGGGTGAGCTACTCTCTGTGGAAAGAGCGCATAGTCTTTGCGCTAGATGCGGACTTGCTAGCAAACCAAACGCTTTCCACCGTGCGCCCATACTCACAGATGATAGGTGGGGGTGTGATGTTTGACTTTAAGTATGTGGATTTGCGGTTTGGCAGTATGTATGACTTCCGCGACACGACAAAAGAGGGCGTAATCCTAACGGGCGGTATCAATATACTAGGATTTTTAGACATTGCCGTGCAAAGCAATCTAAACCTAACGAGTATCCCACAAATCTCTAAAAATCTACAACTCCCAAGCTATCTAAATGTCAAAATCGGCGGTGGCTTTAGCTGGTAGGGATTTTTTTTGGAGGGATTTGGGGGGTTGGATTTTTGCGGGGTTTGTGATTTTTTGGAGGCGGATTGATTCCGTCATTTGCGAGAAAGTGAGCGTAGCGAAGTTTCTTTGGTAATAACAACTTTGCTTTGCAAAATCTAGCAAAATACACCCACCCCCAAACCCCCTCCGCAAAGGGAGGGGGCTTAAAAAAAGCAAATATCCTCGTGCTAAGGGAGGGGGCTTAATAGTGTGTGTTTCGCAAAAAATAAAATCCCTCCCCGTAGCAGAGGGATTTAGGGAGGGGGTGTTTGTGATTTTTGTAGGGCTGTGGGGGAATTTGAGTTTTTTTGGGTTTTTAGGGTTTTTTAGCTGGGGGATTTTTTGGTTTTGTCATACTGAGGTTTCGCTAAGAAACCGAAGTATCTATAAAAGATTCTAGCGAAATATCTCTAAATTCTACTACTTGTCATATTGAGGTTTCGCAAGAAAGCAAAATATCCAAAAAAAAGATTTTCTAACAACTTACATTATAGCTTGAGATATTTCGCTTGCACTCAATATGAAAAATACTTTGGTTTGTGTAGAAACTTCTTTAATCTCCCTCCCTTAGCACGAGGATATTTGCTTTTTTTAAGCCCCCTCCCTTGCGGAGGGGGTTTGGGGGTGGGTTCTTTCCGTCATTGTGCGTTGATTGTTCGTCATTGTGAGAATCTGCGTTAGCAAATTCGTGGCAACTCACCACACCGTCATTGCAAGACTTGACGAAGTCAAGTCGTGGCAATCTATGTCTTTTCTGTTTTTTTGTGTGGATTACTAAAGAAACTGCGCTTCGCTTGTTTTGCCACGCTCGCTTTGTTCGCTCGCAATGACGGTGGTGGCATAGATTGCCACTATTTTACTAAAGAAACTTCGCTTCGCTTGTTTTACTAAAGAAGCCAAAGGCTTTCTAAAGAAATTTCGCTTCGCTTGTTTTGCAACGCAAGTCTTGCGACTTGCTTACAATTACAAAACCCACCCACAAAAACACCCACACAAAAAATACCAAAAAAAACCACAAACTCCTACCCAAACTCTCTCAAAGTCTCCAAAATCAGCTCCCTATCTATATCATCTCGTATATCCACGCCACCGATTCCGCGTGGCAGGACAAGCGTGATTTTCCCACCCTTTGATTTTTTGTCCAAAAACAGCTTCTCATAAAACTCCTCTATACTATCGATTTTGTAGTCAAAGTCTAGCCCAAACTTGCTTAGCACACTATCTATGCGCTGCACTTGCTCGCGTGAGAGATTGCCTAGCTTTAGTGCTAGCGCGTTTGCCATACGCATACCCATAGCCACCGCCTCGCCGTGCAAAAACTTCGTATAGTGTGTGAGGTTTTCGATAGCGTGCCCGAAAGTATGCCCGTAGTTTAGCCCCGCGCGGATTCCCGCTTCTTTTTCGTCTTTTTGGACGACTGCGGATTTTAGCTCTATGGCTTTTTTGATATGCGGGGCTAGGCTATCTAGGAAATCTAGCGAATTTATATCGCCCGATACCTCCAAGCCCTCCAAATCCTCAAGTGCTTTTTCCTCAAAGCACACGGCGATTTTTATCATCTCGGCTATACCTGCGCGTAGCTCGCGCACTGGAAGTGAGCGCAAAAAGTGCGTATCGACAAACACCGCCTTTGGCTGATGAAAAAGCCCCACTAGATTTTTGCCATAAGCGTTGTTTATCCCGCATTTGCCACCCACAGAAGCATCTACTTGGGCTAGCAAAGTCGTAGGGATACTCACAAAGCTGATTCCGCGCTCATAGATTCCGCTTGCAAAGCCCACTATGTCGCTTACTATCCCACCACCTAGCGAAATCATAAGCGACTTTCTATCTAGCTTGTTTGCAAAGGCAAAGTCCAAAATCCCCTCGATGCTAGACATATTTTTGTGCACTTCGCCGTCCTCTATGCAGTATGTCAAAATCTCAAAATTCTTTCTAGTGCTTGTATCTGTGGTGCTTGCTTGCAAAGCCTCTTGTAGATAGGGCAAGTAGAGGGATTTTATCATTTCATTTGTGATAAGCAGGATTTTGGTGGGCTTTAGTGCGCTAAGTGTAGTGTGTAGATGCTCACGCAGGGGGGCTATGTGTATGGGGTAGCCAAAGTCTTGCTTTGTGAAGTCTAGGTGCAGGGTTGGCATTGTGCTTCCTTTGGTGTGGTAATTGGTGCTATGGTGATTTGTCGCTGTGGCGATTTGGCATTTTTGGCTTATGCTTGTTTGTGCTTTGGTTTGATTTTGCTTTGTGTTTTGGTTTGCGCTTGGCTTTACGCTTTTGATTTTATGCTTTTGTCCGTGCAAAATAAAATAACGGATTTTATCAAAAATTTGTGTATATGATTATATTGTGCTTTATATGTGGGGTAATTTTCTAGCGTGCGTAATCTGCCTGCTTAGATTTTGTAAAATCAACGCTTTTTGGATATTTCGCCTAAGTATGACAACACACATTACAAAAAAGATATTTCGCTTTCGCTTAAGTATGACAAAAAATTATTTTTCAAACAAAAAAAAAATATACCCACCCCCAAACCCCCTCCGCAAAGGGAGGGGGATTTTAAAAAGGCAAACTCACTTTGCCACACTTTTATCATTTGGGGAGGGGGCTTAATAGAATGGCGACTTTTCAAAAAACAGAAAAAATAGGAAAGAAAATAGTGGCATTCATCACAAAAAAGTCCCTCCCCTTAGCTGAGGGACTTAGGTAGGGGTGCATTTGCATTAAAAAAGTAGATTTTATAAAAGTTTTTTATCGTATTTGGGTTGTTTTATTTGTCTTATTTGGTGGCTTTTAAGCCCGAAGTATCAAGGGATTATCCTCTTAAACCCCCTCCCTTAGCACGAGGGGGCTAGGGGGTGGGTATATTTTAGGCTAGCTTACTTTTTGGTTGCCTAAAATCTACTTTTTTTGCAAAAATTTGCAAAATCTTGTTAAGTAGTTTTTGTAAAAACCTTATTAGGTGTGTTTTTTGTATTTGCTGTGTTTTTTTGTGATTTGAAAGTGGATACCCACCCCCAAACCCCCTCCGCAAGGGAGGGGGCTTTTAAAAAAGCGTAAAAAAAATATTGTCATATTGAGCTTTTGTAAAAAAGCGAAATATCCAAAAAGCATAAATGTAGCTTTACAAAATTTTGCAAAATATAGGGCAGTTCTTTAAGAAGTCTATTTTTGAGATACTTCGGTTTGTCCCAAACCTTAAGTATGACAAAAAGCTAAATCTTAAGTATGACAAGTAGTTGGCTTTAGGTATGACAACAAAAGGCAAAATACAACAAATCCCATAAAATCCCAAAATCCATTACAAATCATCACACAAAGACTTCAAAGCATACTCTGCACAAAATATATGCAAAAATTTTCACAAATTCCACCTCTACAACATTTCAAACATTTTAAAATTCTTTCAATTTTACAAAACTTCACAAAATCCCCTTGTGCTTCCCCACATTAGTATTCTGTTTTTTTTTTTTTTTTTTTGTAGTATCGGGTTTTGTGTGAAATCACAAAAATTAGCAGTGCTATTGGCAAAACTAAAAAAATCTACAATAGGAGATGAAATGAAAAAACTAGCGTTAGTGTGTGGAATCTTAGCAAGTGTAGTAAGCGTAAGTATGGGGGCGATGAGTTATGAGGAATTGGAAAGGGCTAGGCATAATTGCTTTAATAATGATAAAAGCGCGTGTCAAGCACTTATAAACGATGGTTTGCCAAGTGTGGAGCAGTGTGATAAAGATACTTGCACCTCTGTAGGGACAGTTTATTTGTTTGCAGAGCGTTATAGGGAGGCGATACCCTACTTTGAAAAAGCTATTGCTTTGGGGGATAATAGGGGATATGCAGCATTAGGACAGAATTATGCTGAATTACAAGATTACTATAATGCAAAGAAATACTATGAAATCGCGTGCAATAAAGGTGTAAGTGAAGTTCAAGGAGAGAGTTGCTACAATCTGGGGGTAATGTATGCTAATGGCAAAGGTGTGCGCCAAGACTACTATAAGGCACACGAATTCTACAAAAAAGCCTGTGATATGAAAAATGGCCACGCGTGCAATAATCTAGGTGTGTTATATGCCAAAGGACAAGGAGTAAGGCAAAATCTATCCACTACTAAGCAATACTATGGCAAAGCCTGTGATTTGGGAGACCAACTAGGGTGTGATAATTATAAATTGCTACATAATCAAGGAGTGCAATAATGGAGAAACAACAAATATGTGAAAATCTACACTTTGATTCTACAAAAGATAAACTCATACTTAGCATAAAGCAAGGAAAGTCATTTATCTTTGAAAATGCTTTGGATAATGCGTGTAAGCAGTGGCTAGAGGAGGGAAAGCCACAAGATGAGCTAGAAAAACTTATAAAAAAGCAAGGCAATAAATATATTATCTACAAGCCTTTGGAAATATGCACTGAAAATACCAATGATATAGAACCTAAAAAATCCACACAAGAATCTAGCGAGTGCGACAAAGAATCTAAAGAATCTAGTCGCAAAACTCTCTACATACAAGATGAGCTATCGTTTAAAAATTGCGTATTTAATGGCGAAGTAAGGTTTGAGTATATTTGCTTTGCTCCGTTTAACTCTAAAGTGCGTGATGGTAGCGAAGCAAAACAAAATGAGAAAAAACCAAATGATTTTAGCCAAAGCGCACAACCTCTGCGAATAGACTTTCAGCATTGTGAATTTCACAAAAAAGTGTGTTTCACAAATTGTGAGTTTAACGGCAATGTGTTTTTTAACCACGCAAAGTTTTTTAAATATGCAGACTTTCACGAGAGTATATTTAATGGTGTGGTGTCGTTTTATAATGCAGAGTTTAAATATGCTCCAAACTTCTCTACTTGTGTATTCCAAAACCTCCAAGCTACAAACTTTATCAATGTGAAAATAGAGGGTTTAGATTTTGACAAAGTAAATGATTTTATTGCAGAATATAAGAATGACAAAATGTATGAAAAAGAACTTGATTTACTAAGAGAAAAATACAGAGCAAAAACTAAAAAAATCAAACTACTAAAGACTCAATGCAAGCAAGAAACAAATAGATATAGAGAAAATAAACAAAAATTACATAGTAAAAAATTTCAAGCGTTCAAGCAAGAGAAAATAAAAAAGTATGAAATCCGCTATGCAAGCAATGCTCGCGATTCATTTCGCACGATAAAAAATGTGCTGATTGCAAACAACAACTTACTGGACGCTTCTACTTGGCATAAGCTAGAACTATATGCCAAAGAGCACGAAATAGATTTGAAAGCTCCTACAAAGTTTAGCAAAGAGTGGATTGAGAAGATTCAGCTTTGCTTTTATCGCCACACTTCAGCGCACCATACGGATTTGCTAAAGATTCTCTCTTGGTTTGTTGTATTGGTGGGTGGATTTGCAGTCGCACTATTTGCCACAAAGAATTTATGCAATGTGGGGGAAGTATTCTCTCTAATTGTATTTATTGTATTGACTATTGTTGCCTACAAAAAAGATTTTTTCAAAATTTGGACTTTTATAAATGTCATATTTTTCTTGGCATTACTAGCTTGGAATCCAAAATATATCTTTGGTGTGGCAAATCTCTTTGGAAATGACACAAACCAAAGCGACATATTGCTTAACTTGATTTTATCGCTTTATAGCATTGCTTTTATCCTAGTGATTTTCTCTCTACAAAAAACTGCGCGTAAAAATTCCATAATACCAAACTAAAAGGAGTAAAAATGAATAATTACAACAAAGAAAAAGTGCTATCCTGCTTACATTTAATACAAGACCATATAAAACAAATAGAGGAAATAGTTGAAACGCATAGAGATATAATAATGAGAGAGCATCTTTCGGATTATTGCAAATGGGATAATCCACCTAATAATACGAGAGAAATATATAATGGAATAGAGCCAAAAATAGGTGTGTTAGTAAAAAATCAGCTAAAAAATATCCTTGAGCAAAGGTGGTGGAGCGAGCAAGAGTTTTTAGATTTTTTTGATGAATCATACTCAAAAACTACATTTGGTATAAACTATCCCTTGCTTTCTTTGTATAGATTTGATGACAAACTATACCCACGCTACTACAAATACCCCCTATTAGTCAATGCTAAAGAGTGCTATTTGTGCTCACAATGGTTTGAAGGTAGCAGAGAAATGGTTTTGGATTTTCTTAAGCAGTATGAAAATCTCTAAACAAACTTTATAAAAAATCTAAAAAGGAGTAAGGCAATGAAAAGATTGGTGCTAATGTTTGGGATTTTGGCAGGTGTGGCGAGTGTAGGGGAGTGCATTGAAGCCGAGAACAAAATATCTGCTGAATATATTGTAGGATGTATAGCTGAAGAGTATAATAAATGCCAAAAAATTGTGAATAGTGGTGGTATCCCACCTGCTTATGAATGTGAAAAGTCAAATATGTGTACATTTGGAGCTATCGCTTTTAAAGTTTTAGGCGACAAAGATAAAGAAGCACAATATGCCGAAAAAATTATAAGCCTAAGTCCTGCTTTGTTGCAAAGAGATTTGGTTGTAATTGCTATTAGAGACATTGATGCTAACATAGCACAATCAATTTTGGGTGGGACATATTTCAGGTTAGTTGAATATTATCGAGCAAAAAATGATGGAGAAAATTTTGTGAGGATAGCAGCAGAAGGATGCGGTAAAGTAGTTGGAATGTCTGAGGAGTATTTGCCATTCTTATGCAATTGGACAGGAGTTGTGCTATCAGAAGCGAAAATGTATCACGAAGCACAAGCACTTTTTAAAAAAGTATGTGATTTGAATCTTAAGTCAAAATTTTCAGAGATGCTTAGCAGTTCAGGGGATGGTTGCTTTCTTTTAGCTTCTTTATATATGGAAGGCAAAGGTGTGCGACAGGACTATGTAAAAAAGGCAGAATTACTTAAAAAAGGCTGCGATTTGGATTCATCTATAAGCTGTGGAGCACTAGGTGAGTCATATCTAAAAGGACAAGGGGTTGTAAAAAATCATTCAATAGCAAAAAGATTTTTTGGTAAGGGTTGTGATTTGGGTAGCCAAGAAGCGTGCAATGAATACAGAAAATTAAATCAAACAGGGGGTGTGCAGTAGCGACAAAGCCATAAAGTCTAAAAATAATCTAGCCCTTAAAAATATACAAAAAAAGATACAAATGAACACAATGCAAAAACTTCTACTAATCATCATAGAACAAGTAAAAGATTTTGTTTATTATATAAGAGATATGATGATATTTTTTGCTTGCATTGCTGGGCTACTTGTGGTTTTGGCAGTTGGTATCGGGGTTTTGTGCTTTGTGCTATTTCCTAGGACGAGCATTTCTTATGCGGCGTATTATGCGGGGGAGTTTTGGGAAAATATGCGCTATGAAGCACTGCAAGAAGCGCAAGCAGAATATGAAGCGGTGTTTTTGGAGCTAGTGGAGTCATATCAGGTGTATGAGGATACATTCGCTAGAGTAGAGGAAGTCTCAAAGAAATATAGCCTAAGAAATCAAGCCATAAAAGAAGCGGTGGGTAAAGCAAATAGCCTAATAGCCGAGTTTGAAGCTAAGCAGCAAGAAGCAAAAGAAGCCTTTGAATACGCGCAGGGGCAAATCCACACTGACAAAGAAGCGGTGCACTCCTACACGGCACAGCTAGAGCAAGTCCTGCAAGCACAGCAAAAAGCTATATACGCCCTGCAAGAATACATACAAATCCAAACCCTAGAATCCCTACAAGCAAAAAATAAACGCAAATAATAACGATATAGCCAAGAGAGAAACATAGATATATATAGAGAGATAAAGAGGTGGGAAATATGACAAAGACAACTCTAGCAAAATCAATGCTTCATTTCGTATTTGGACTTTGTATGTGTGCTTGTATCCTAAAAGCGATAAATGATGAGGAGTGGGAAGCAGCCTATAATCTCTGCACACAAGATAGGCAAGCACAAGCCTGCTTGCTACTCATAGAGCAAGGGCTAGATAGCGTAGATGAGTGTGAGGAAGCGTGCAATGAGATAGGGACTATCTATCATAGCGTAGGAAGTGATGCGGGCAAGATAATCGCTACGAAATACTACGCAAAAGCCGCCCTAAAAGGCAATGTGCTAAGCGTGTATAACATAGGTATGATATTTTATGAGCTAAAGGAGTATGGCAAAGCTAGGGAGTATTTCTCACTTGCGTGTGATAGTGGGTTTGCTAAGGCTTGCAACAATCTAGGTGTGCTATATCGTGGTGGGTTTGGCGTAGCGCAAGACTTGGCAAAGGCAAAATCTCTCTATGCAAAGGCGTGCGATGGTAGAGAGCCACTAGGCTGCTACAATCTGGCGTTTATGTATGCCTTTGGTATAGGGGTAAATCAAAATATGCCACTAGCAAGGAGCTACTTTGGCAAGGCGTGTGATTTGGGAAGCGTGGAATCTTGCGAGATGAATGCTGACACGCTACAAAGAGAGGATTTGCAAAGATTTGAGAAAGAAGATAGAGGGTTTGAGATTTAGGGGGATTTTGGTGGGGGTTGTTTTTTTGTGGGTTTTTTGGGTTTTTGTGTTTTTGTGTGCGTGGTTTTTTTGTTTTGTTTTGAGTGATTTTGGGTGGTTTGCGCGTGCTTGTAAGTGTTTGTAAATTTTGTGCTCGTTTGTAGATTTGGGTGCGTTTGTAAGTGTTTGGCTTTTTGCGCGTTTGAGGGCTTGCGGTGTTTGGGTTTTTTGTGTGATTTTGGTTTGTGTGATTTTTTGGCTTGGCTTGCATAAAAAACAATTTTTGCATTACTTAAGCCAAATACTTGTCATACTTAAGCGAGCGCGAAATATCTCAATGCAAATTTGTCATATTGGGGTTTCGCAAGAAACCGAAATATATCCAAATGACTTTACGCATTTGCGTTTTAATTTTCTGGATACTTAATTTACATTTAAGTATGGCAAATGCTTCGAGTTTATGGGGAGGCTTCTTAAAACCAATTCCCTTAGCGCGATGATTTGTGTGTGGAATGGTATAATGTGCTATACTTAAGGGTTTTGTAATCTAGATTTTTACTAGATTTTACAATCAAAGCGCACAAAGCACAAAAATCTAAAGATAAAAATCAAAAAAATCCAAAAATCAAAGGATAAAAATGGCGCAAAATCCCCCAAAATCTAATCAAAACCTTAATCAAGATTCTAGTCAAACTCCTCCCAAGCGCGTCATCGCCACGCAAGAAGCACTAGCACTTATCTCTCGCCTGACACAAGAAAACAACCAAGAACATAACCAAGAAACTAAAAACGCCGACAAACAAAGTAGCCAAATCATATTTGTCCAAAGCGGTGGCTGCTGTGAGGGAAGCGTGCCGATATGCACACTAAGAAGTGATTTTGCGCTTGGGGAGGCTGACATACTCATAGGTAATATCGGGGGAGCAGACTTCTATCTACACCAAAGTATGCTAGAGTATTACAAAAGCACACAGCTCATCATAGACGCAAAAGAGGGATTTGGCAGTGAATACTCACTAGAATACGGCAGTGGCTGGAAGTTTGAGCTATCTCTTAGGCTATTTGGCGATGAGGAAATCGCACTGCTTGAACAATAATTTTGCAAAGATTTTGTAAATCTTTTTGGCTTAGCGTGGTTTTTAGCAAGGCTTTTTAGCGAAGTTTTGGCGTGGCTTTTTTTAGCAGTGCTTTTTAGCCACACCAAAACTACGCACTGCTTTGTGTTAGCGCATAGTGCTACTTGCATAGCTACTACTGCATAGTTTCCCTTACCTCCGCATCAAGCATAGCTATGCTTTCATATTCGCTTAAGTCCTTGCTCTCACTCTCAAATCGCTCTAGCGCACCAAAAACAATCCTAGCTATCTCGCCAAAAGCTATCTCATCGCGCAAAAATTTAGAAATCGCCACCTCATTTGCAGCATTTACCACCACGCCTAATTTTGGGTTTTCTAGCAGTGTGTCTTTTAGCTCCCATAGCGGATAGCGCACGCACTCGATATTCTCAAAGCACAAAGCCCCTAGCGCACTCAAATCAAGCGAATCTAGGATTTTATTAGAGCGTGCTTTTGAGCTATCTAGGGCATAAGCTATGGGTAGCGACATATCAGGCAGGGCAAAATGCGCTGTGGTGCTACCATCTATGAATTCTACAAGCGCGTGGATACTCGAGCTACGCTCGATAACAGCATTCACTTCCTTGCACCCAAAAAGCCAATACGCCTCAAGCACTTCAAATAGCTTGTTTGCCATACTTGCAGAATCTATGGTGATTTTTTGCCCCATTTGCCAATTTGGATGCTTGAGGGCTTGCGCTTTTGTGGCGCAAGGGATAGATTCTAGCTCCATATCGCGAAACGCCCCACCACTTGCGGTGATGATAAGCCTTTTGATATGTTGGGGTTGATTATCTGCGCTTTGATTACCCTCACTTTGATTCTCAATGCCTTGATTGCTCAAACTTTGGCTACTTTGGCTAGCACTATGCGGATTGTTTAGTAAATACCACAGTCCAAAATGCTCGCTATCAATAGGTGTAATCGCACTTCTATCAAGTAGCCAGCCACCAGCAACTAGAGATTCTTTGTTTGCTAGGGCGAGTTTTTTGCCACATTTTTGAGCGTGAAGCGATGGCAGTAGCCCCGCAAAGCCCACAATCCCATTTAGCACAAACCCACTCTCACACCCCTCTATCATCTCACACATTCCGCTCTGCCCCACAAACACTTGCGCACCTTGTGGCTCTAATTTGTCTAAATCCTCCTTAAAAGCAATGGCGACTTTTTTTGGCTTGTATCGTGCGATTTGGGAATTTAGCAAGCTGATATTTCGCCCTGCTGCTATCGCCTCTATGCGCTTGCCAAACTTGCAAGCAATCTCCAAAGCACGCACACCTATCGTGCCCGTGCTTCCTAGTATAATCATCTATGAAACCTTACAATGTCCCAAAAAGCGCAGGGCTTATACTATCCCCCCCAAGCAAAAACGACAGCGCGAAATACATACCAATCGCCCCAAACAGCAATGCGTCAAGCCTATCCAAAATCCCTCCGTGTCCGGGCAAAATACTCCCAGAATCTTTTACGCCCGCCATTCGCTTCAAATAGCTCTCATACAAATCCCCAAACACTCCACAAACCCCCACAAGCACACTAAGCAAAATACACACAAAAAAATTCACACCCAATGCCCAAATCCCAACGACACTCCCCACCACCACACAAAACGCAAGCCCGATAATCACGCCTTCAATGGTTTTTTTGGGCGAAGTGGGGCTAAAGGGGGTTTTGCCAAACAATCTCCCACCAAAATACGCACCAATATCACACAAAGCCACGATGACAATAAGCCACAAAATGCCAGCCAAGCCAAAATCCTCATATATGCTATACAACGCCAAAAATGGAATACTAGGATAAATAAATGGCAAAATATTTTTGGGAGCAAGGGTTTGCTTAAAAGCGAGATAAGAAGACATAGCCATACACGCTGTGATACCGCAGATGACGGGGTTTGAACTAAAAAACGCACATATCCACACAAAAGTAGCGATGACATAGAGATATGCCTCATCATTGATATTATATAGATTTAGGCTTTCTTTAAATCCTAGCAAAAACAGCACTCCAAGAGTTGCCCACATAAGAAAGGAGTTGTTTATATACATTAGCAATGCCACAAATGCGATGAGTAGCGCACCTGTGATATAGCGTGCCTTGTCTTTTTTGAGCATTTCTATAAGATTAGACATTTATATCCTTAGGAATTTTGGTGTTTAGGATTTTGTGTTGCTAAAATTGCTAAAAAATCGTAGTATTATACCAAAGAAAATAAATAAGCGATAAAAGCAAAATCCACACACAACATAAAATAATGCCGTGTCAAAAATAGTGTGTAAAAATCTAAAAGGAGTGCTTATGAGAAAACCACCGCTAGCAAAACCACCGCGCAAAAATACAAAATCTACAATTCCCAAAAATTCTACAAAATCTGCCAGCCACGAAAATGGCAAAATCACTATAAAACCAAATAAAAACCCACGCACAAAAAGTGTCCTAAAAAGTAAAAAATATTATGAAAATTTCATAAAAAAAAGTGTGAGATTTTTGCAAAAAGAAGCAAAAAAGCGCGGTGCAGAAAACTTCGTAGTGGGGCTTAGTGGCGGGATAGATTCTGCGGTGGTGGCTTGCCTTTGCAAAATGGCTACAAAAAAACAAATGAGAAAAAAGCAAATTATAAACAATCCAAAATCTACAAAGCCACAAGACGACAAAACACCAAAAGCCGTTTTTACCCTCGCACTTCCCTCGCTTAGCTCAAGTGAAAAATCACTAGAGCACGCAAAAGAGCTAGCTACAACGCTTGATTTGCATCTAGAGATTTTGCCACTAGAGGACTATCAAAATGCCTTTTTGCAATCCCGCACAAATAGTGCTACCAAAAGCGACACGCAAAAAAAGCCATTGCCACTTGAAATAGGCAATTTTTGTGCAAGGATTAGAATGGCACTTTTGTATGACTACTCTGCGCAAAAAAAGGCTATCGTCATCGGCACTAGCAACAAATCCGAGCTAATGCTTGGATATGGGACGATTTTTGGGGATTTGGCTTGCGCAATAAACCCTATCGGCTCTCTGTATAAAACCGAGATTTTTGCCCTAGCCAAAATCCTAAAAATCCCAGATTCTATCATCTCTAAGCCACCAAGCGCGGAGCTATACGCAGGACAAAGCGATGAAGCCGAGCTAGGTTTTAGCTATGATAAAATCGACATTGTGCTAGAGGCGATATGTGAGAAATACGGGGATTTTAGAGAGGTAAAAAATTTCCAAAAAATCGACATAAAAACCTTGTGTGATAAAAATCCAAAAGGTATAGCCAAAATGGTAAAAAAGCGCGTAACCCAAAATCTATTTAAACGCACACTGCCCAAAATCTTTGTGCCCTAGATTTTGCGAAAAATTTATCACAAAATCTAGTAAAAATTTGCTTGGAAAAAATATGGAACAAAATTCCCCTCACAAAAAAATGCAAGATTTTAAAATGCAGGATTTTTTGGATAGCTATTTTTATAAACCAAATTTTTTTCAAAAAATCCTAGCCTTTGCTCTTTTGCCTATTAGTTTTGTGTATTGGTGTGTGGCGACTTGTAAGCGTAAGTTTTGGCGTTTGGGTGTTTTGGCGTTTGGTGGCAATGGCTTGCCTGCGGGTATTTTTGCAAAATTTTTTGGCACAAAAAATTTTGGAGTGCCTATCATTTCGGTAGGCAATATCATCGCAGGTGGCAGTGGAAAAACACCTTTTATCATCTATCTAGCGCGGTTTTTGCTATCCAAATATTCACTCAAAATCTGCATAATCTCACGCGGATATGGCAGAAATAGCAAAGGGCTTGTGTGGGTAGCAAGAGATGGGCAAATATGCGCTAGCGTGCAAGAAGCAGGCGATGAGCCCTACCTCATCGCAAAAAGTTTGATAGCCAAACAACATTTGCCACAAGACACACAAACCAAAAAAACCTCGCAAAACATATCCCTAATCGTTTGCGAAAATAGAGAAAAAGCCATAACAGAAGCTATCAAAAATCAAGCAAAAATCATCTTGCTTGATGATGCTTTTAGATTTTGCTTTGATAAATTTGATATTATTTTGCGCCCTAGCAAAGAGCCGTATTTCGGGTTTTGTCTGCCAAGTGGGCTATATAGAGAATCTATCCGCGTCTATGACACATACACGCAAAAAAATGATGAGCAAAAAAAATGTCTGCAAAAAAACGCAGAACAAAAAAATATGTCAAAAAATATCACGCAAAAAATTTTGGCACAAAAACATTACCCTTTGGGAATCATACTCAAAGAGGGGGTAGATTTTGTGCGAAAAGTGCGCGTGGATAATCCTAGCTCCAAAATGCTCCTACTAACTGCGATAGCAAATCCATCTAGGCTAGAATCTTTTTTGCAAGACTACTCCCAAAACATACTAGGCAAAATCGCGCTAAAAGACCACGCTACCTTTGAAAAAGATGCGTGTGAGAAGTGGCTAAAATCTAGTGGTGCGACTTCTATCCTTACCACGCAAAAGGACGAAGTCAAGCTAGAATCTTTTGGACTTCCACTTAGTGTTATGCAGCTAGATTTGGAGGTAAAAATAGAAGTGCTAGAGCCAATCACAAACTACATAGATACGACTTTAGTCGCAACTTTGGATACAAATCCAAAGTTAGATACAGATTTAGACATAGATTTAGACGCAAAATAAAAAATTTTCGATAAAAATATTTCGCTAGATTTTTGAAAACATAGCTTATTTTTTCTTTTTAGATTTTACTTCAAATTCTCTAGCATTTTTTGATATGTCGCCTTTACCCCTGCACGCGGTGTGCTACATAGACTTACAAGCACTATTGCGATACTAGCACACACAAATCCCGGCACGATTTCATAGATAGGGAAATGCAAAGCACTTGCTAAGAAATTTTTATACGCCACGACAACCACCGCACCCGTTATCATTCCGCATATCGCACCACTTCGCGTCATTCTCCCCCAAAATAGTGAAAAAATCATTACCGAGCCAAAGCTCGCACCAAACCCAGCCCACGCATACGCCACGATACTTAAAATACTAGAATCTTTATCGCTAGAAATAACAAAGGCGATGAATGCCACAAGCAAAACCCCCGCCCTGCCTAGATTCATAACCGTTTTTGAGCTTGCGTCCTTGCGAAATACGCGCTTATAAAAATCCTCTGCGATAGTAGAGCTAGATACCAATAGCTGCGAGCTAGCCGTGCTCATAACGGCTGCTAAAATCGCGGAGAGTAAAATCCCTGCTATCCAAGGGTTAAATAGTAGTTGGCTCATAACGATGAAAATCTTTTCAGGGTCGCTTAGTGCTAAATCAAATTTATGTGTGTAAGCGATTCCCAAAACACCGATAAAGCAAGCCCCAAGAAGCGAAATCGCCATCCACGAAATGCCTATAATTGTCGCTAGTGGAATCTCTTTTGTGCTACGAATCGACATAAATCGCACCAAAATATGAGGCTGTCCAAAATATCCTAGCCCCCACGCAAGCGCGGATATTATCGCTACCCAGCTTGCGCCACTTCCCATAGATAGCGCGCTTGGCTTGATTTCGCGCACGATATTCATCATCTCGCCAAATCCACCCAAATGATAGAGCATTACCGCAGGAACGACTATAAGCGCACTCATCATAAGTAGCCCTTGAATTAAGTCTGTCCAGCACACTGCTTTGTAGCCACCCAAAAATGTGTAAGCTACGATGATAATCGTGCCTGTGGTAAGTGCATATTCATAGCGCAAGCCAAAGGTGCTTTCAAATAGCTTTGCCCCACCTACTAGTCCGCTTGAAACATAAAAAGTAAAAAACACCAAAATCACCACTGCGCACACCACGCGCAAGATATGTTTGTCATCATCAAAGCGCGTTTCAAAATAATCAGGTATGGTTATGCTATTTGCCACCACGCTTGTATAAATTCTAAGCCTCTTTGCGACAAAAGTCCAATTTAGCGTAGCCCCGATAGTAAGCCCTATGGCGATATAGCTCTCTATAAATCCACTCACATACAATGCCCCGGGTAATCCCATAAGTAGCCACCCGCTCATATCACTAGCCCCAGCACTTAGTGCTGATACCACAGGTCCAAGCGAGCGCGAGCCCAAAAAATAATCCTCCGTATTTTTGTTTTTCTTAAAAAAATAAAACCCAATGTAGAGCATTAAGCCCGAATAAGCAATAAACATTATGGCGATTTCTGTGCTAAAGTGGACAACTTCCATTTCACTCCCTTTTGTTTTTGATTTTGAATTCTAGCATTTTTTATATTTTGAAAACCTTAGCCACTTCGATAAAACATTCCCAAAATTTACACCAAAATCGCTAGCAAAATGAGCTAGATTTCGCGCTTTTAGTCAATGAGATAAAGTAATACAATTTACTTTCTGCTGAAAATCAAACTTAAGGTGGAATCAATGAAAACCCTAATATTACTAGCATTTATCACAAATGCGTTTGCGGGTCGTTATATTCACTAAATTTCCTTGTATGAGTGCAATGTGGATACGCATTGCAAGCGATAAATTTGCCGTATTTGCCATTTCTAACGCGCAAAAAATCCCCACAATCAGGGCATTTTAGATTCCACTTCACTTGCGCAATGTCAAAAATTACATAATCGCAGTAAGGAAAATTTTTACAACCATAAAAAGGCTTTTGCTTATCAGCATTTCTTAGCGTTAGCTCACCATTGCAGTGAGGGCATTTTAGCGAAGTGGTGTCGGTAGCATTTATGCTACTATCTATTTCTTTGACAAAAATTGAAGGGTTTTCTTGATTTGAAAGAACATAAACGATATTGCGCGTGCGTGTCAAAGCGACATAAAACAAACGCCTTTCCTCTGCGTGTGGATATTCGTTTTTCGCTCCCAAAACCAACTCTAAAAGCCTATCGTCCTCTATGGTGTTAGGGAAGCCATTTGCTCCGCCATCTGCGTTGATTAAAATCACAAATTCAGCCTCCAAACCTTTTGATTTATGCACGGTTTTATACTCAAATGTGAGTTGGCTATTGTGTTTGATAAAAAACAAAATCCGCTTTATTTTTTCCTCATCTTTGTTATTTCTGCCCAAAATTAGCACTTTGGCGGTTTTGTTTAGAGTGGCGATTTCATCACAAGCCTTGCGAAAAGAAGATTCTATGTCGCCATTATGATAAAAAATTCTCACGGGATTTTCTTGGTGCTTTTGTGAGTTTATATGTTTGCTGATTTGCTGCTTATTTGCGCTAATAAAAGGCTCGACAATATCTTGTAATTCTTGTGAGTTTCTATGCGTAGAAGTAATATAACAAAACCTTGCATCGCTAAAATAATTTTTAAATTCCAAAAATATATTTATATCACACCCTGCAAAGCGATAAATCGCCTGCCAATCATCCCCCACAGCAAACAACTTAGAATCTCCATTTTTTATCAACGCCTGCAAAAATCGCGCTCTGCTTTGCGAAATATCTTGGAATTCATCTACGATAATGTATTTGTAGCGATAGTTTGCCAAATGCGGAATCTTTTTAATCGCTTGCATTATCATATCATCAAAATCAATTTTCCCCTCGCTTCGCAAATGTTCATAATAAGCCACATAAAAATACTCACAAATTTTCAAAAAAAGTAGCGTTCTTTTGTCATCATAGTTTTCGTTTTTGTGTTGAGATTTAAGCGTTTCAAAGGTTGTAGAATCAGGATAGCGAGCTTTGTAAAGATTTAAAAAACTTGCCATAAGGTTGAAAAAGGATTGTAAATTATAGCTTTTGTAAATATCATTTAGATAGTTTGAAATCTCTTTTTTTGAGAGTGGCTTAAAAATTACGCCATTATCTTGTAGATTTTGTTTTAGGGAGGTAAAAATATCGCCCTCGCTAAATTGATACGAATAAGTCTCTATGCAAATGGTGTTGTTTTCCTTATGTGTTTGTCTTTTCCAAGCCATTGCTTCTTTGTATTTTAGTGCGTCTTTTGGTGGGTATTGTGGAGTGTCGCCGTTTTTATCAACGCCATAATGCTCCAAATATATATCATAATCGCTAAGATAAAAATCAGGCTTGTATTGGCGTTTTTGTGGGGTTGAAGTGTTGATTTTATAGGAACTTTCATATTCATAATTTATGCCGTTGATAAAAAGAAAATTTGCGATAATGAGTTCTTGTTGGCTTTTTACACATTCTTTTTTCAAAGTTTTTAGTCGCCCTTTTTGGGAGGATTGTGATAGTATATCTTTTAGCGTGCAAAAATTCGCTTGTTTTAAAAAGGCAAATTTTTCGCCTAGCGTTTGGTAGGTTTCATCACTACTTGCAAGCGGATAAAGTGTGCAAAAGCGAAAAATATCCGAAATAATCTCCTCATTTTTAAATTCTTCAAAAATCTTTTTTATATAAAAAGATATGTCTTGTTCCTCTATGAGTGGCTTTGTGGAAGTGTTTTGTTTAATGATTTCTAAGCCTAGTGAATGAAAAGTTTTTACTTTTAAATTTGGCTCTATCAAATGCGCCTTTTCTTGTAAATCATTAGCCGAAGCCTTAGAATATGATAAAAGCAAAATTTCATCTGCGTTTACCTTGCCTCTGCTAAGTAGCCATTTTACCTTACCGCAAATTGTAAGTGTCTTTCCCGCCCCTGCCCCAGCTATCGTTAAAATCGAGCCACTATCGCTAAGCACTGCCCTCCTTTGCTGTGCATCCAAAGATTTTCCGTTAATGGTATCAAAAATAATGTCATTGCTGTGCCTTGCGATAAATTCCTCATTATGTCGCTCTATTAGCGTGTCATCGCACTTAGGTGTAGGGTAGAATCTCTTACCAAGTGCTTGTATATTTTCTGCTATGCTAAGCATTTTTAAGGCAGTTTTGCCATCTATAAACTCATCTTTGAAATCCGCACTAATGCTTTGAAAATCTGCAATAAGGCTATATTGCCTGATAATAGTCGTGTAGTTATCAAAAATCTCGCCTATATCGCGCATATACCGCAAGTAATCATCTCTTTGCTTTAGCGAATGTGGCAGGGTGTATTTACTCGCTTGCAAGGCGATTTCATTAAGAGAGTGGATAGCCTCAAAGCTGTATTTATCGATATTTGCCAAAATATATTTGGTGCTATGTTTTGCTAGGGCTTCATCTAGCTTTTGTTTTAGCTGGGCGATAATGTCATTATGAGATTTTATAAGCAAAGTGATATGATTGAAGTCATTTAGCGTTTGGGTAGCTTTGCGATATTTGGCTAAATCATTTGCAAGAGTGTAAGTATCCTTGCTAATGCTTATAGTGTCAAAAACTTTGAGTTGCTTTTCTAGCTGTGCTATGCGTTTGCGCAAAATGGCTCTTTTGCGGATATAGCCAAAGTATGCAAATAAGGTATCAATAAACTTCATCTTTTTGCTCCATTTGACTTGCCCTACTAAATTATCCAAAAAGCAATGCCTGCTCTCTTGAGGGCTTTTCATCAGCATTTTTGCTAATGCTATAATTTCGCACCAACGCTTCTTTTATCTCATTGCGATTGTTTTCGCTCGCCCCTAGATGATAAAAATGCGAGATAATGCTACTATGAAAATCACTCCAAAACTCCCTTATATAGACATTTTCTCTATATTTGTTGCTATGCCAAGTAGAGAGGATAAATCTCGCCTTTGTGGAGCGCAAAATCTCATAGAGTTGCTTCTCATCTGCCTCACTCCACGAATTAAAATAATCGCTATGCCTATGGATATATGGCGGGTCGCAGTAGATAAAATCCACCTCCTTAGCACCACGCAAAATAGAAGTAAAATCACAGCACACAAACTCCCATTGATTACCCTCAATGCGCTTAGCCACCCAAGCGACTTGATTTGCGATTTTGGTAATGTATGCGGAGGAGAAGCGATTGTCTTTTTTGCAGTAGGGGACATTAAAGCCACCTTTTGCATTAAAGCGCATAAGCCCATTAAAGCAACTGCGATTAAGAAACAAAAAATCAAATGGGCTTTTGTGTGTGTTAAATCTTGTGCGCACTTCTAAGTAATATTCCTGCCCGTATTTTTTGAGATTTTTCCCCTCGCACTTGAGGTAGCTAGCGATAGAATCTTTAGTGATTTTGCCATTTTTTATCGCGTTATAAAAATCAATAATATACGGATTTGTATCGCTAAAGATAGCTTTTTTGGGCGCGAGATTAAACCCTACCACGCCACTTCCCATAAAAGGCTCAAAATATGTTCCTACACAGCTTCCCGCACTTTCCCAATGGATATGATTTTTTATATGTGGCACGAGCTTGCTTTTTATCCCTTGAATCTTTAGTGGCGGGATTAAAGTCTTTTGGGTGATAAAATCTTGTTGTGGGGCGTTCATTTTTTGCCTCTATATGCCAGATAGTCTTTAAGTTTTGTGATTTTTTTGACACTGCCATTTGCATCTTTTATGTGTATTTGTCCATAATTTATCCAATAATCATCAAACACCTCTTCGCCCAACTTCGCAAAAATCCCTCTTTGGTTTATAATATCATCAATGTTTTTAATGCTCCCTATATTTGCGGTGTTGCCACTACCACTACAATCGCTTGCGATTTTGTATTTTTCGACAAAAAATAGCGTGAGATTTTTTATCACTGATTGGATTTTGTCTAGCTCTTTTAGCTCATATTTTTGTAGCTCATCTACTAGCACTCTATCATAAATCACGCCCAAGCAAAAATGTCCCAAATACTGATTATAAGGGAATTGTATGTTTTTGCTAGATTCTCGATTCTTGAAATATTGCCCGTGTGAGCCTAGCGTAAAGCCATTGCAAAGTTTAGGATTTTTCTCGTTGCGATAAGTGGTTTTTAAATCAAGGGCGAATTTTACTTTAGAATCTACCTTTAGCACGAATGACAAATCAGGGTAGTAATTTTGATAAGTAGGCAGGATAATCTCAAAGCCATTTTGCTTAGCAAAATCTAAGATATAGGGAAAAATGTGAATTTCTAGAATCTTAGAAATCACTTTTGTGTCATTTGAAAGGCTAAAAATATTTTTATCACTATCAATAAAACCTTTGATTTTCCATTCATCGTTTTGACAGATTTTGCTTTGCAGGGGTTTGAGAAACTCGCTAAATTTGCTTATAAAATCTTGCTTTGTCATACGCTTACTCCCAAGTGTGAATTTATGCTTTGATACCGTATGCAATATTTTGCTAAAAATTTTTATATTTCATATTTTCTTTCTCTCTTTTTGAATGCTTCCTTACCACCTTCAAGTTTGAGTAAATCTTCTCTATTTTCACTGTCCTCAATGCTGAATGATTGTGCTGTGATTTTATTGTTATCATTGCTAAGTTTAATGATGAGTTCAGCGTCTGCGTTTAGGACAAAATTAGCATTGTGAGTAGCAAAAATGATTTGCCTATCTTTCTTTTGCTTTTTTATTAGCTCAACCAAATAATTTGCAATCAAAGAACTATCTAAATGTGCTTCAGGCTCGTCCATTATAATAGGATTATTTCCCAAAGCAAGCAGTATGACAATAACCGCTGTGCATCGTTGTCCAAATGAAGCATTAGAAAGAATTTTCTCATCATAATACGCACTAAAGTTTTTTACATTTTTAATATTCCTAAGGTTTTTTAGCATTAAAAGATGATATACACTAAACAACATTTTATTATTAAAGATTTCTTTTAGTATTTTTGAGGTTTCTGTTGTTTTAACAAAATTATTGATTTTATCCCGAATGTCTTTAAATGTTGAATTAGGATTATTTAATTCTAGTTCTTTTATATATGATTTAAATGTAACCTTTTCTCTTATGTCTATTTGAAAGTATTGTTTTAAAATCTCAATAAATTCATTGCAAATGATTTCAAACACATCGTTTTGTGAGTATTCAATTTTTATTGTTTTTATATCTTTGTGATAATCACTCGCTACTGCTTTAAATAATTCATTTATCTTATCTAATTCAACTTTGACTAATTGACTGAAATCTTTGATAATTTTATCAATCTCATCAATCTTAAAATCAATGATTTTTTGTTTAATACCTTTTATCTCAAGTTTCATATTATTTATATCATTTTTTGTAGCTTCGATTATTTCCCCTACATTCTTTAAATCTTGTATATTATTTTCACTCAATCCTTTATCTTGTAAATACTTATAAATTTGTTCTTCAATTTCTCTTTTATTTTTTTCTAGTGTAGCTATTTCATCTTTTTCTTTTTGGTAGTCAGCGTTTTTTATTGTTTGAATTAAATTTTCTATTTTGCTTAGACTTTCATTCAAAACCTTATCATACATATTTTGTGGCTCATCTATTGTGCTATGAGTTGTATTTATCTCTTTTAGTGAATTAAATAGTGTTTTTAGGCGTTCTTTTGATGAGTTTAACTCTAATAGTTTTTTACCTATTTCTTGTAACTCTCCCTTGTTTGTTAAGTATGTTTTATCATTAAATGTTTGAATAATATTGTTTTGTCGCTCTAATTCTTGTTTTTTGACTTTTAATTTCTTATGTAAAGAATTTCTTTGTAGTAAAAGCTTTATTTGCTCATCAAAAACTTTTATTCTTTCACCTATCTCTTGTTCTTGTTTGTGAAGTTTCATTTCGCTATTTTTATCAAGTCTCTCAAAAATAGCTTGTGTAAATTTGACTGAATTTGTTGCAAACTCCTCTATTTCATTTTGAGCCAAAAACTCAATATTATCAATCGCATTAGGCTCTAATATAATTTTTGCCTTGCTATCAGTAGGGAGTTTTCTTTTATTTTCATCATCAAGTTTATCTATTTTGTTGGCTATGAGATTAAGCAAAGTGCTTTTGCCGCTCCCCCTCCCACCTATGATACAAGTAAAATATGGGCTAAAATATAAAGGTTGATTAAAATCTGCAAAGCAAAATGTGTCTTTTTTCTCATTATTCCACACTGTATTTTTGTCAAAATTAAGTTGCGCTTTTTCTAGTTTATATAGCGGACTTGGTGGAGATTCTTTGCCTATATATACTCTCTCAATTTCATAAATCACTTGTTTTAGCCCATCAAAACTTGGCTTTGCTTTAATCCAACAATATCTATCATTATCTGGTGCAAACAACTTGCTTTCTGTATGCGCATCTGAGCCGTGTATGCAAGGCTTTAATGAACCGCACTTTTTTATGACTTCTTCCTTTGAATCGTTTTTTAAACCAGAAAAATATTTAATATCCCCCTCATTAGATGAAAAAATCATATCTGTAAGTTGATAAATAGCTCTTCTGGTGGCTTCTAAGCTACTATTTTGGTCATTCTCAAACAAACTATAATGTTCTTGTATCCCAGAAGCACCATCTACACTACTATTACTTGTAACAAGTATAGTATTTTTTCTAAATTCTGCATTTTCTACTGATATTTTTTGCAAATCGGCGTGAGAAATTGCAAAATTTTCAACACCTTTTTTGTATGCTTGTTCATCATCATTTTCTCCCATTGCTTTGCCAAGATCAATCAAATTATTTTTATTCATTCTATATTTTCTATTTCCATAAGAAAATTCAACAGCGTTGAAAAAATCATTGTCTAGCTTTGATACATATTTAGGGTCAAATAAACAATGTATATTGATAAGTTTTCCTTTATTTGTTGTTGGCAACATTCTAAGTTCTACATTAGGGATAATCACGATTTGTTTGATTTGTTGTTTCTCATTCTCATCAAAATGAGAAGAATTTGATAAGATATTTTTTACAAAATTATCTACTTTTTTATAGTTTTCAATCGAAAAATAATCCGTAATCCCTATGACTGCAATTTGTTTCTCAAGTGCTTTTTTAAACATTACATTGCAAAATTCATCAAATGTTTTGCTTACAAATTGGTCATTTTTGCTTGTCCCTTTTGTATGTATATGCAAATCCCACTTATTCCACGCAGAGCCGTAGTTCGCTTCATTTTCAACTACCAATTTTATATCCTTTGTGTAATATTTGTGCTACCTCCACTCAAAGAATTATACCCCACAATCGCTATATTTCATAAAACAACCATTTTGCGCCTTATTCCCTCCCCTTTTGTCTAATCCTATCCAAAATCTCTCTCACACTTACTTCATAGCATTCAAACTCCGCGATATTGCTCTCTTTTAGCCATAGTTGTCCCTCGCCTACATTGCCTCTATGCTGTCCTATGGAGTAGTATTTGTTGTGTGCCACTTCATCGCTTGAAAGCACAAAGTAGCGGAGTTTATCCCTCCACACCGCAATCCACACAAACACATCGCAACAAGCTGGCTTTATCTGCTGGAAATTCATATCAAAGCCCTGCTTTGAATCGCTTGATAATGCCTTGATGATGAGTGATTCCCCACTTTGTCTTTTTACCGCCCTTGAGGCTTTGACTTCGATTTTTATGCCACCATTTGCACTACTACTATCATCTAGCCAAAAATCATACTGCCCACTATAATTTGAGTCAATCTTGCTTGTAGGTCGTTGCAGTTCTGGCACGATTTCGTTTAGATGCCTTTGTGCCCACGCTTCGCCAAATGTGCGTGGCGCAGTAATCTCAAACACATACAAATATTTATTGCGCTCCAAATACGCATTTCTCATATCCAAATATTCACTTAGGCTAATTGCCCCACTTGCGATGAGATGAGAGATGATAAATTCAAATTTATTAAACGGATACACGCTGTATAAATTATCTAATGATTCAGTGCTAAAGTCTATATTTGCCTCGCGCTTCATTTGGGCGATTTTTTGTTGCAACTCATCGCTTAGCTTTTCCACTTAGCACCTTTTTTATGTGGATTTGCTCTTCACTGCTGATTTGATAAATCTCATAGATTTTATCTTGCAATATCGCTTCAATCGCGCTATTTCCACTAATTATTTTGCTAACTAACGCGCAAATCTCGCTATCTTGTTTGCTTGTGATTTTGGGGAATGGCAACTGCGCTAGATTGCCCTTTAGCACTTTGATTTCGCCAAATAGCACACTATGTAAATACGCAAAAAGTTCAGAATTTAAAAAGCCTAGCACGGTTTTGATTGACATATTGGGGATTTTGGGGATTAGGATATTTGCGCTATTTAAAAACAACGCTTTGCTTTCATCATAGGCAAACACAAGTTTGCTTGATATAAATTTATACACAAGTTTTTCGCCTGCGCGATAATACTCATCTTTTGCCACCTGCTGAAATTTCGCCCTATCATAAAGAATAAAATTCCGCGCTTGTTTTAGGCGATATGGCGCAATCTCTTTACCCGTGTAGATTTCCTCACTTCCTTGAATTCGCTCTTTATGCAGGGCATTTTTGTTATCCCCTGTAACGATTCCTAACGCCCAAATGCTTTGATTCAAATCATATTTGCCAATGCTTTTTATCTTTTTTATAATCTCTAAATCTTTGTTTGAAAGCACGCTAAAGTTATGATTTTGGCTTTGCAAAAACGCTGATATAGGCGTCAAAAATTCATCATTATTTTTTATGATTTTGCATTTTTGGGATTTTGGGTTTGATTGAGTAGCTTTATCCGCTCTAGATTGAATAGATTTTTTATGCGTTATGCTTACAAACTCCGTGCTAACGCCACTAAAAATATTTGCATAATGCTTGATTTGCTCTAACGCACCATTATGTAAGATAAACTCTCGCAAATCCTTGTGCGCTTTAACATTTAGCATAGCATTTGGAAGTAAAAAATTCATAACACCATTTGGCTTTAGCTTGGCATAAGATTTGACAAAAAATAGCGAAAATCGCTCGCCTGAAGTGATAATGCTTTGCGTGGGGTTTGTGTGTTTGGATTGTGCTTTTTTGCCATTTTGATTTTTTTGGTAAGTTTTGCTCTCATAGATTTTAGCACGATAATTTTTTGCGCGATAAATCCCCCACGGCGGATTTGTGCAGATATAATCAAAACTTAGACATTCACTCACGCCCTTATCCCCACACAAATTTTCCTCAAAGTCCAAAAAATCCGCACAATAAATTTGCGGGATAAAATCCATATCACTAAATTTTATAAGCATATTTATTTTTGCGATAAACACGGCTAGTGGATTATTATCAATGCCAAAAATTTGATTTGGCATAGCATTTTCCAAGCTAAGCATAAATGCCCCACTCCCACACGCAGGGTCTAAAAAAATCTCTCCATTGCCAAAATCTAGCCCCTTTGTCATTTCTCTTGTGATAGCGTGTGGCGTGTAGTAAGCACCAGCGATATTTTTCTCCCCCTCAAGCAAAAGGCACTGATAAATAAGCCCAAGCAAATCCGCCTCATCACAAGGCAGGGAAAAATCTAGCAAATCATCATAGCACGCAAATCCGCTTTGAAAATCCTGCACACAATCGAGGGCAAAATCTTTGTATGTATCTAGCACCGCTTGTATATGGGCTTTATGCAAGAGATTTTTTGCTTTTAGCAGATTTAGCGCAAGGGAATATATGGCGTTTTTGGTGGAGTAGTTTTTTTGGACAATGAGTCGCACAATGCGCTCTATAAGCGCGATATTGTTGGCATTGCAAAAATACTCCGTAGGGATAATATTTTTGCAAGAGAGTTTTTTATTTGCCCGAGTTGTGAGTTTGGGTTTTGTGATTTGTGTGTGGTTTTGTGGGTTTTTTGGATTTGCTAGATTTGACAATCCTAAATCTAGATTCTGATTTTGCAAGATTCCAAGTTTGCGCCAATTTTGCCTTGTCGCAGGGGATATGAGGGAATCTAGTCGCTCTAGCTGTAATGTCATTGCTAAGCCTCATTTGTGTTAAAATAATTTTGATATTGTGCCATTATTTGCAAAATAATTCAAATTGCAATATAATCGCCAAGCACATAAAAAATCACAGAATCTAAAAAGGACGCGCTATGCCACGCCCACAAAACAAAGATGAGTTGATAAAGGCGATAAATGCCGAGTTTAGCAAACTTTGTAAGATTGTCGATGAGACGCCAAAGGACATTTTGAATAAGGATTTTATAA
The DNA here is from genome assembly GCF_000507845.1 of Helicobacter macacae MIT 99-5501. Classification (NCBI taxonomy): domain Bacteria; kingdom Pseudomonadati; phylum Campylobacterota; class Epsilonproteobacteria; order Campylobacterales; family Helicobacteraceae; genus Helicobacter; species Helicobacter macacae. Next base: position 812,451 of record NZ_KI669454.1, read on the forward strand.
ATCCCTTGCCGAGTAATTCGCGTGATAAAAACGCCCGAGATGTGCTTATCCACCTTTATGAATGGCAAGTTATGCTCCAAAATTTCATTAGCAATAATTTAGACTTTAAGGGTGGCAAATTCACTCCAAAGGCTGAAATTTCGCCCTTTTTACCACCCCCTTATAATTGGCACACTTATCCAAAGCTCAATGTAGAGATTTGGCAAAAGCACCAAAGCACAGACTTTGAAAGCGCACTAGATTTGCTAGAATCAAGTCATCAAAGCATTTTATCCATCGCCCAAAAATTTAGCGACAACGAGCTTTTTGACAAAAAACATTTTGCTTTTACAGGCACGACAAATCTAGGCTCTTATGTGATTTCGGCAAGTTGTAGCCACTATGCGTGGGCGATAAAGCAACTTAAAAGCGGACTAAAACACAGCTAAAATCAAATCTTAAAAAATCCCAAGTCAAGCACTGCGCCGTTACTTGCATTACTCACTAGCTTTTGATATTGCGCAAGCCAGCGAGAATGCAGTGGCTTACTTATGGGCTTAAATTCCGCCCTGCGCTTGGCGATTTCTGCTTCGCTTAGTCGCACATTTATGGCGTAGCTATCCACATCTATGTCGATTATGTCGCCGTCTTTGAGTAGCCCGATTAGTCCGCCTTCAGCCGCTTCTGGGCTGATATGCCCTATGCTTAGTCCGCGTGTCGCCCCGCTAAACCGCCCGTCCGTGATGAGTGCGACATCTGCGCCCAGCCCCATTCCCATTATGAGGCTTGTGGGGCTTAGCATTTCTTGCATTCCCGGTCCGCCCTTTGGTCCCTCATAGCGTATCACGCACACATCGCCTTTTTGCACTTTGCCCTTGATGATGCCCTTTATCGCTTCATCTTGGCTATTAAAGCACACGGCTTTCCCGCTAAATTTGCGCTCACCCGTGATTCCCGCTGTTTTTATCACGCAGCCTTGCTCTGCGAGATTGCCAAAGAGTATCGCTAGTCCGCCCACCTGCGAGTAGGCGTTTTCTACCTTGTGGATTACGCGCTCATCTTTGATTGTCGCGTCTTTTACGCGCTCGCCTAAGCTCTCGCCCGTGATAGTGAGCGCGTCTAAGTCAAGCAGTCCATTATCCCTGCGCGAGATTTCTTTGATAAGCGCGTTTATGCCCCCTGCGTTGCCGACATCTTCCATAGCCACTTCGGGCAAGCTCGGCGCGACTTTGGCGATATGCGCGATTTTTTTGCTAATGTCGTTTAGCTCGCGTATATCTAGTGGCGCACCTGCCTCGCGCGAAATCGCAAGGATATGCAAAATCGTATTTGAGCTACCGCCCATAGCCATATCCACCACCATTGCATTGCGAATCGAATGTTTATTTATAATGTTGCGAATCTTAAATTTATCATCAAGGGCGATTTCACAGATTCGCCTTGCGGCTTGGCGCAGTAGCTCCTCGCGCTCATTGCTTTGTGCCAATGCCGTGCCATTGCCACTTAGGGCGATTCCTAGTGCTTCACAAAGCGAGTTCATCGAGTTTGCTGTAAATAGCCCCGAGCAAGAGCCACCGCTAGGACAGGCTTTGCACTCTATGTCTTTGAGTTCTGCCTCGTCTATTTTTTTGACTTCATACGCGCCCACCGCTTCAAACACGCTATTTAGTGTGAGCTTCTCGCCTTTCTCGCTAAATCCCGCCCTCATAGGACCGCCACTTACAAAAATCGTTGGCACATTCACGCGCAGCGCACCCATAAGCATTCCGGGCGTGATTTTATCGCAGTTTGGTATGCAAATAAGCGCGTCAAGCTGGTGTGCGTTCATCACAGATTCCACCGAGTTGGCGATGATTTCACGGCTTGGCAGGGAGTAGAGCATACCATTATGCCCCATAGCTATGCCATCATCAACGCCTATGGTGTTAAATTCAAAGGGCACACAGCCATTTTTGCGGATTTCATCCTTGATAATCCGCGCGTATTCATTCAGGTAAAAATGCCCGGGAATTATGTCTATGTAGCTATTTGCCACGCCGATAAAGGGCTTATCAAAGTCCTCCTCGCTTAACCCGCAAGCCCGTAATAATGAGCGATTCGGGGCTTTTAAGTAACCTTTCTTAATAACATCACTTCGCATTGTTTGTCCTTTTTGTTGTGTTTGTTTTTGCGACTTTTGAGATTGCTTTGTCGCATTTGTGCTTTGTCGTGTTTTTGCCTTGTCGCGTTTATTTTATTGTGCGTTGGGTTTGTTTTTGTGATTTTACATTTGCATTTATCTTTGGTATTATAATGAATTTTGATTAAATCCATTTGCGCGACTTTAAAAACCTCAAATCATTATTTGTCATATTGATATCCTTTAAGCTCAAAATTATCCAAAATGTAACCATAAATGTGTAAATTCTTTTGAATACTTCGGGCTTAAAAGCTCTTAGGTATGACAAAATGTAAGTTTTTGGATATTTTATTTGCGTTTAAGAAAGGTAGTTTTTGCAATGATTAAAAGTCTTTAGATTTTAGGATTTCCCTTTTTGCTCTCTTTGTTCTTTTTGCAATCGCTTTAGTTCTTTTTCAAATTTTTTTCTACGCAAGATTGGTAGTTTATCGACAAATAGGATTCCATCTAGGTGGTCTATCTCGTGCTGCAAACAGATAGCAAGCGTGTCATTTGCCTGCAATATATGCTCCTTGCCAAATCTATCTTGATATGCCACGCTAACACTCTCAAACCGCTCAACATCCTCAAAAAATCCCGGCACCGATAAGCACCCCTCTTTATACAAAGTCTGCCCCTCTTTTTTCAAAAACACTGGATTTATGATTTCTAGCAAGTCCTCTTTGCGCTGCTCTGTCGGCACAGCATAGCTACCATCTTCTTGTAGCTCTGGCTGTGCGCCCTCTACCTCACGCGGGATATTTATCACTAGCGCACGGATAGGCTCTCCCACCTGAATCGCTGCTAGCCCGATGCCCCCACGGTCTATCATCGTCTCATACATATCATCTAAAAGCCTGTGTAGATTCTCATCAAACTCACGCACGGGGTTTGATTTTGTTTTTAGCTTAGAGTTTGGGTGCTTCAATATCGTCAATATCGGCATTTTCGTCATCTTGCTGGTAGATTTTGCAGTGCTGTTTTTCTTCTAGGGCGACTTTGAGAGTTGAGAGGCAAGCACTTTGGGTTTCTTCTATGGAGCGCTCGGGCATTATCTTTGCGATACTTGTGGATATGTCTAGTTGCAGGTTCAAATCCCCTACAAACACATCAGTGATTTGCGCGGCTTGGTAGAGGGCGACACAGATTTCTTGGGCTTCTCTAATGTCAGAATATTTTAGCAAAATCCCAAAAATCCCCTCGCCTATGTAACCGATAAAATCACTCGTAGGGACGTGCTTTTGCAAAAACTTTGCCAAAGTCTTTAGCAAAATCATAAACACAGGCGAATCCTGCCCGACATTTCGCGATAGTTCATTAGAAAGCGAGGAATACACCAAGATTGATGGGTGGTTAAATTCTTGGCAGAGTTGCTGTTCTTTTTGCAAGGCGGCGTTGAAAAAATTGCGATTATAGACATCTAGATTTAAGTCATAGACAGAATTTTGGCTAATTTGCTTTAGATTTTTATCAGTCTTTACATACAAGTCGCGGATTTGGTCTAGCTGCTTTGAAGTAATGGTGGTTACTTTATTCATATCCCGCACAAAAAAATCCATAACATTTCTTAGGGTAAGTTTGTTGTCTGCTTGCTCCATATCTTGGCTATATTGTCTTACCACATTTTGTGCGATTAGGAAGTTTTGATACACCACCGACATACAATTTAGCACTTGCTTTATCACTCGCAGACTTTCTCCCACTGATTTTTCAAAGATAAGTGCGCGATTTTCTAGGTCTGATTGAAGTCGCATAATCGTGCGGATTTTTTGCTTTGTCGTGGGGGATTCTTTTTCTAAAAATTTTTCAAAATATAAGCGATAGTTTGAGGGCAGGCAGGGTAGGGACTCTTGCTGTATGGTTTGGACTGCGGTTTCTGAAAGTCTGCTAACCACACTTAAGAAATCCTCCCCATCGCCCGGGGCTATATCGCCCTCCTCGCCACCTCTAGGCACGGTAGGATTTACGCCAGAGAGAAATGGATTATCTGAGATACTTGCTTTATCTTCTTTTGCCATTTGTGCCTACCTTATTGTGGGATTTGATTTTGGGATTTTGTGTAATCTTGTAGTTTTTGCTCTAATTTTTTACTTTACTTGATTTTATTTTTGACTTGCTTTTGCCTTGATTCATTTTGGCTTTGATTTTGCTTTTTTGGCTTTTGTGGTTTGGCTACTTCGCGCTTCGCTCCAAAATCTTATCTATCAAGCCGTATTCTTTGGCTTCTTTCGCACTCATAAAAAAGTCCCTTTCGGTGTCTTGGGCGATTTTTTTGAGACTTTGTCCTGTCGTGCCTGCCATTATCTCATTTAGCTTTGCCTTTAGTCGCAAAATCTCTTTTGCTTGGATTTCTATATCGCTAGCTTGCCCTTGTGCGCCACCTAGAGGCTGATGAATCATAATGCGAGAATTTGGCAAAGAAAATCGCTTGCCTTTCTCCCCGCAGCTTAGCAAAAACGCTCCCGCACTCGCTGCTTGCCCGATACAAATCGTGCAAACGCTAGGGCGGATATAGTTCATCGTGTCATAGATACTAAACGCACTTGTGATGACGCCACCGGGGGAATTTATATATAGATTTATGTCCTTTTCGGGGTCTTCTGCTTCTAGGAAAAGTAGCTGCGCGACAATAGAGCTAGCAACCATATCATTTATCTCGCCACTTAGCAAAATCACTCTGTCTTTTAGCAAGCGTGAGTAAATATCATAGCTTCGCTCGCCTCGCCCTGTTTTTTCGATGACATAGGGGATATAGTTCATTTCTAGCCTTTATGATTTGTTGTCTATGCTTTTGTAGATTTGGTATGTTTGCTAGCAGTGCTTTTGGACTTTCCGCTAGAGGTAGAATCGGCTTTAGATTCCGCATTTTTAGCCTTAGAATCTTTAGACTCTGCTTTTTTGGTGTTTTCTTTTGTGGTGGATTCTGCATTTTTGCTTAGCCCTGCTTTTTTATCTAGCAGTGTATGTAGCACGCGATTTTCTATAAGCGACATTTTTATAGCGGGGAGTAGGTTATTTTTTTGGTAATACTCTAGCACTTCTTTTGGATTTTGCCCACTTATGAGTGCCTCATAATAAATCGCATTCATCACTTCTCTATCATCGATTGTGATATTTTGCGCTTTGGCAATCGCATCAATGATAAAAGTAACCTTGACATTGCTTTGGGCTTCTTGGCGATATTCTTCGCGCTTATCTTTTGCTTTTTTGGCATCTTGCTGATAGGTTTTTAGCTCATCTTGTGAGATAGTGGATAGGGCGTTGCGAAATAATATATCCATTTCTTGCTCGACAATTATTTCAGGCAAATCAAAACCAAAGCCAGAATCTAGTGCTTCTAGGAATTTGCTTTTCATCTCTTCATTGTAGTGTTGCGTTTTTAGCTCATTTGTCAAATCATCTTTTATGCTAGATTCTAGCTCTTTTAGCGTGGCGTCCTCTTTTCCCATTAGCTTTTTGGCAAGTGCGTCATCTATGACTTGCTTAGCTTTTTCTTTTAGAGCGTTTATTTTGACTTTGAAAGTAGCGGGCTTTCCTGCGAGATTTGGCGCGTGATAAGTGGAGGGGAATGTTACGCTGATTTCTTTTTGCTCGCCTATTTTTGCGCCTATGAGTGCCTCCTCAAAGCCAGCGATGAACTGTCCAGAGCCAATAGCCAAATCAAACCCTTCAGCTTTGCCCCCATCAAAAGCAACGCCATCGACAAATCCCTCAAAATCAATATTTGCGACTAAGTCGTTTTTGACACTTTTGCTAGTTGATTCTATGAGTGGAGCATTGCTTGAAGCGAGGTTTTCTAGTCTTTCTTTGATTTGCTTCTCTGTGGGAGTTGGGATTTTGGGAGTTGGGATTTTGGACTCATAATCGCCTAGTTCAAATTCAGGCACGATAGAGATTTTTATCTCTACTTCAATGTCATCTTTGCCTTTTTCAAATTTGCTTACTACGGGATTGCCAATTAGATTTTGCTCTTTTAGTCCTAGCTTTTCTAGGGCGAGTTTTAGCATTTCTTGGATAGATTCTCTTTCTGCATCTTGCTGCATAGAATCTTTATAACGAGATTTGATGATATGGGTTGGGACTTTGCCTTTTCTAAAGCCGTCTATTTTTAGATTTTTGCTTGCTTTTTGTGCGATAGATTCTAGCTTGGATTCTAAGTCTTTGAGTGCGATTTTGCCTTTTGCTATGGCATTTGCAGCGTTTATCTTTGTCGTCTCAATGTTCATTTATGCTTCCTTTGGCTTATGATTTATGCTTTTTGACTGCTTTGTCTTGCCCTATTTTGCCTTTTGCTTCGCGCTTTAAATGGCGTTAAGATTTTAGAGCAAAATTGTCTAGCATTTTAGCCAAAAATCCCAAAAAACATTATAAAATTGCGCAAAACTTTGCGCTTTTATAAGCGTTTGCGATTTTAGATTTTAGAAATATTTAAGGATTGCAATGTCGCTTGATTTGCTAAAAAACAAGCTCGCCACTCGCCCAAATCTCTCCCCACAATATGGCGTTATCCACAAAATCACTCCTACGATTATCTATGCGCGTGGGATTACGCCAAGTGTGGGCGATATTGTCAAAATATTGCACAAAGACAATAGCCAATCTCTTGGCATCGTAACCATAAGTGAGGGGAATGGCTTTGGGTTCAATCCTTTTGAATTTGTCGAAAATTTTGGCATACACGATAAAGTCATTATCCAAAACAATGGACTTACTTTCCCTGTGGCAGATTCTATGCTTGGCAGGGCTTTTGACCCGTTAGGACAGCCTATTGATGATGAGCCACCTCTTCAAAATCCTACTTTTGTGCCTATCATAAATCCCCCCATAAAAGCCCTAAAGAGAGGAATCATAGATGAAGTATTTGATGTGGGTGTGCGCTCTATAAATTCGCTACTTACTTGTGGAAAAGGGCAAAAGCTAGGGATTTTTGCAGGCTCGGGTGTGGGCAAATCCACACTTATGGGAATGATAGTGCGCGGGTGCAATGCCCCAATCAAAGTCATAGCACTTATCGGCGAGCGGGGTAGGGAAGTGCCAGAATTTATCCACAAGTCTTTGGGGGGGAGTTTGGAAAATACCGTGCTTATCGTGGCTACAAGCGATGATTCTCCGCTTATGCGCAAATACGGCGCGTTTTCGGCTATGGCAGTAGCAGAATACTTCAAATCACAAGGTAGAGATGTGCTTTTTATTATGGATTCTATCACGCGGTTTGCTATGGCACAGAGAGAGATAGGGCTAGCACTAGGCGAGCCACCCACAAGCAAGGGCTATCCACCAAGTGTGCTCACACTTATGCCACAGCTTATGGAGAGGGCAGGCAAAGAGGAGGGCAAAGGCTCAATAAGTGCGTTTTTTACCGTCCTTGTGGAGGGCGATGACTTAAGCGACCCAATCGCAGACCAAGCTAGAAGTATACTAGATGGGCATATCGTGCTAGATAGAGGGCTAAGCGATTTGGGTGTGTATCCGCCAATCAATATCTTATCATCTGCTTCGCGCGTAAGCAATGACATCATAAGTGATTCTCAAAAAGAGCTAATCCAAAAATTTCGCCGTTATTACTCACTTTTGCGCGAAAACGAAGTGCTTATCCGCATAGGCTCATATCAGCGAGGTAGCGACCCCGAGCTAGACTATGCACTTGATTTAAAGCCCGCTATGGAGGCATTTCTAAAACAAGGAGAAAAAGAAGTCATAAGTTTTGATGAAGCATTAGAGCAACTAGGGAAACTTTTTAGATGATTTTTATTTTTGTGTAATTTTTAGATTTTGGTGTTTTATTTTGTGAGTTTAGCTCTAAGATTTCGGTATTTTCTAGGATTTTTTGGAGAATTTTTTATCGTTAAAAAAAACATATTGCAAAAATGTATTGCCACAAAAACTAGCGTGATTCTAGCGCGGGTTAAACCGCGCTATTTTGCTACTTTTGCACGGCTTCTTCGTATTGCTTTGCTACTTCTTCATACTCTTTGACTGCTACTTCGTAGTCATTTACTAGATTTTCAAAAACACTTACCTTTTCTAGCGCACTTTTTACGACTACTTCGTATTCTTTTACTGCTGTTTCAAACTTACTTAGCGCAACGGTATTGATACTTTCGCTACCATTTGAAGCATTTTCCGCAGGGCTTGTAGCAGGTTTTATCCTACTTCGTGCATTATCGACTTTGCTTTTTATGGATTTTGCTTTATTTAGCTCTGCACTTGCCTTGCTTGCGGCACTTTTTGCATCATCGCTTATCTCCATTACCTTAAAAGTCGCAGCCATATATTCGCCCTCTTTTGCCTTTGCATTTTCGCTTGTGCTTACCTCTGTATCGGCTTTTTGGTTTGCTTCTTTGTTTTTAACTATGGCTTTTTTTGCAGCTGCTATGGCTCTGCTTTTTGCTTCATCAGCCCTTGATTTTGTGGCTTTGGTTTTTTCTAGCACAGATTCTATTTTGCTTAGAGCTATTTTGTATTGATTTTCTGCTTGTGTGTATCTCTCATCAAACACTTGCAAATCAGCCCCACTGCACAAATGTGTAAGCCCCACAAAGCAAGCACACAAAGCTACCAATGCTATTTTTCTCATCTAAGCCTCCTATTTTGATTTTGCTAAACTTGATTTTGCTAGCCTAATTTCCTAAAAAATAAACGCCAAAAAGAGTTGGAATTTATCATAGGCAATGTCATAAATATCTCGCCCTCGCGTTTGAGTGATGATATTAGAGCCATTTATATCGTTGCTACCCGCAGCAGTGTCAGGCTTTGTCTCATCTTTGCGGTTTGTCATATCGCCGTGCAAGTAGCGAAATCCTATGTTTATCACATTGCTTACTTTGTAGCCAATCCCAGCTCCATAGATGATTCCATCATAGCTTGTTTCTACTCTAGGAAACGCTCCATTTCCGCTTTGATTTGTAGTGGGGTAAATATCAGTCATAAACAACCAGCCATAGCCCACAAGTCCTGTGAGATAAAATCCACTTTTTTCTATCCCTAGCATTACAGGGATTTCACTTCCCCAGCCCACGATTCCGTCATAGTCTTTTGTTTGGAATCCTCTATGGTCGCTCAAAATATTTGATTTCCCGCCAGCTTTTAGATAGATAGGGAAATTCACCCCAGCACCTGCTAGGAAGTTTATCCCACCTACCGCGCTTTCAATCGTGCGGATATAGACATTATATCCCAAATCCACCGCCCAATAATTTGCCTTGCCAAGCATAGTGTATGAGCCACCTACTGCGCCTTCGTTAAATATATACCAACGCCGTTCAGAATTGCTAGCATTTGCCCTAGAGCCAGAGACGATTGAGCCACTCGCGAAATTTTTGGTAAATCTGCTTTGGTTGCTTTGTAGGCTTTTGTAGCTATTGCTAGCACTACTTTTTCTGCTTGAAGCACTCCAAGCACTGCTAAAAACGCCAGAAACTCCTACGCTTAGCACAAGTGCCAAAAGTCCATTTGAGACTTTTAGAGCCATATTTTTAGAGCTTTGTGTGTGTTTTTTCATTTTACACTCTCCTTTTAAGGAATTTTTGCTATGATACCAAATCGACAACAATACTAAATCAATAAACAATAAAAGTATTTTTGGGAGCAAAAATTGGATTCTACCACCACTGAACTACCTGCTACTAAATTATCTGCACAAGCGCAATCAACCCACCCAAAATCATCTACACAAAATATATCACAGCCCACTTCCAAACTTTCTCAATCCACTCAATCCGCCCAACTAGCTCAACCTCTCTCACACCCATTTCTAGCACTCAAAGCCTCCGCAGGCAGTGGCAAAACCTTTAGCCTTGCTTTGCGCTTTGTGTGGCTACTTTTTCGTGGTGCAAAGCCTAGTGAGATTTTAGCCCTTACCTTTACCAACAAAGCTACCAAAGAAATGCAAGAGCGCGTCCAAAACGCCCTAAAAGAGCTTGCAAACCCTCACACTCTGCCTACCTCGCCCTTTCTCTCGCAGCTACAAGCTATGGGACTTAGCCTACAAGAAATAAAAGCAAATAGTCCAAAAATCTACCAAGAATTTTTGGATTCTACCCCTAGAATTTGCACAATCGATGCGTTTTTTAACTCGATTTTGCACAAATTTTGTTGGTATGTCGGGCTTAGTCAAGACTACCAAATGGGCGAGGACATAGAGGAAGAAGAGCTATTTGAGGAGTTTTTGATGATTTTGTCAAAAAATAGCATTGCAGATTCTACAAATATCTTTGATAGGCTGATTAGATTTTGCTTTGACTTTGACATAGATTTTAGTCGCGTTATGAAGCATTTAGAAGTGTGGCACAATGACAAAATCCACTTCAATGATAAGTTTTTGCAAGAGATAAAATCTCACTCAATAGCTAAGACAAAAAAAGAGCTAGCTCAAGTAGAATCTAGCATTTTATCCACACTTAAGTATCTAAAAGCCCTGCTAGAAAAGGGCAACGCCTCACAAAGCGCACTAAATGCAGTGCAAGCCACAAGCGCGCAAGAATTTATCAAAGAAAAGAGATGGACATTTTTGCAAAAAGATGAGCCAAGAGAATATAAAAATTTTGCAAAGCCGCTCAAAGATGAAGCAATAAATGCGGAGTTTTGTAAGCATATAGCAGTGCTAAAGCAATATCTAAAGCAATATTTTTTGCTAAAAGAGCGCGTGATTTTTGTGGAGCTAGAGAGGATTTTGGACGCTTTTGGCAGGGCAAAAAACCTCTCTATACGGTCAAGCAAAAAGCTAAGCTTTGCAAACTGTGCGCTAAAAGTGTATGAGCTACTTATACTAGGAGAGGGGCTAAATGTGAGTGCGGGTGGTATCGACCCGCAGTTTTTCTACTTTCGTATGGATAATACCATTAGCCATATTTTGATTGATGAGTTTCAAGACACTAGCCCTATGCAATACGCTATTTTAGAGCCACTAATTGATGAAATATACGCGGGTAGGGGGAGGGATATACGCGGGCAAGTAGATGATAGAAGTGTGTTTTTTGTGGGGGATTCTAAGCAGTGCATTTATGGATTTAGAGGGAGTGAAGCGGGATTTTTTGATGAGGTTATTTCTCATTCGCCATTGCACACACATAGTTTGCCAAACAACTATCGAAGCAAAAAATCTATCATTGATTTTGTAAATGCGTGCTTTGGCAAAATCTTTGCAGAGCAATACCAAAATCAGACGCTACCACAAAATCAAATATCACAAAGTGGGCTCTCAAAAATCAAAGATTGCACTACAAAAGCTACCACAAATAGCTTTGCAAAAAACGACTTTGATACAAATGGCTTTGTTTGCATTGCACAAAATTTGAGCCAACAATCAAACGAAGCAGAATCTAGCCCAAGCAAAACCAAAAACATATCTAATGATTTTGGTGATTCTGCTAAATCCACTGATTCTACTGAATCTACAAATCCCGCAGATGATGCAAGCGAAAATATTGTAGTTACGCAAGTGCTAGAGAGTTTGCAAACGCTATTTTTGCTAGGTGTGCAGCCAAATGACATCGCGATATTGTGCTTTAGAAATGATGATATTTTTAGCATAAATGAAGCGATAAAAGAGCGGTTTAAAAATATCAAGACTACGCCTGAAATCAAATCTGCCTTTGTCCAAAAGCCTAGCGTGCGCTTTATCCTAAGTGCGCTAAAATTTATCCAAAGTATCAAAGATAATCACGCACAAGATAATGACGCTACACAAGAAAAATCCTCCAAAAACTTGGCTGATTTTTATGTGTATGAGTGCCTAAAAATCGCAGGTAAAAAGGTATTTGACTTGCCACAAGAAAAGCAAAAAGAGCTACTGCAATCATACAAAAACACCCTAAAAGAATGCCTAAAAAAATCCTATCAAACCACTTCCACACACTCTGCGCATTCCACACATTTTGCAAATTCTGCAAATGAAAAAATCATAAAGCCTAGCAAATGTATCCTAGAAATCATCAAATCTTTTCATATCTATGATAAAAACGGCCAAAAACTCCTTGAAGTAAGCCTCCAAATAGCGCAAACAGGGCATAGCGAAACTCTTAGTGAGTTTATCACTAGAGTAGAATCACAAAGCATCACACCACCAAAAGAGAGTTATGCAGGCATTAGGATTTTGACTATTCACGCAGCAAAAGGGCTAGAGTTTCCCTATGTGATTTTGGCTGATAGACTTGGAGGAGAGAGACATAGTCCCAAAAATTTTGTCTATGATGACAAAGTATATTTCGTCCAAAAAAATAGAGAGATTGTCGATGAGGGATTTCGCCTAGCACTAGAAGTGGCTAAAAATGCCGAAAAAGTAGAAAAAAATAATGTCCTTTATGTCGCTTGCACTAGGGCAAAAGATGGGCTTATCATCGTCCCCAAAGATGACAAAAGTGCGTTTGAGGAGATACTAAAATCCATTGAATCATCATCGTTTTTGGATAGCTCTGCAGAGATAGAGACACTAAAAAGCCTGCGCTCAAAAGCTACTCAAAAAACACAAGCAAAAACAAAAGAGGAGCAAAAAACAACTAACCCCAAAATCCTAACCCAAATGCCCTTTGGCGCGCAAAATCAAACGCTAAAAAAAGAATCCCAATCATTGCTAAACGCCCTGCCAAACGCAGAAAAAATCCGCTTTGGTAACGCACTTCACTTAGCACTAGAATACGCGCTAGGCTTTGGAATTGGCGATGAAATCTTGCGCAACATTTTGCAAAATCATTTTGGAGAAAACATTGATATTTCACGCCTTTTAGCTCTCACTCGCGCTACAAAAGAAAATCCGCGCTTCCAAGCGTTTTTGCAAAAATCACAAAATCCACAGCAGAATTTAGCGCAAGCGCAGACTTCACAAGAATCTTTAGCGCAGATTTTGACACAGACTTCACAAGAGATTCCACAAGAGAATTTGCAAGAGGTTTTACAAGAAGTTTTAGTAGAAGTGCCATTATTTTTTGATGGCGAGCTAAAGCGTATTGATTTGCTTGTGCGGGAGGGGGATAGGATTTTTGTCTATGATTATAAAAGTGGGGCTTCGCAGGAGTATAAAGATGAGCACAAAAAGCAAGTAAGTGGCTATGTCCGCGCACTAAAAAGCCTATATAGCGACTATGAAATAAATGGCTATGTTGCTTATATCCGTGATGAGATTGTGTGGGAATCCTGCGATAATGTGTAAAAATACACAAAAACCAACTAAAATAATGCCAAATTTTACTTAAAAATCCTAATCTTAAATTCTAATCTAAGGAAACACAATCTATGTTAAGTATTAGGCTTCCATTTTTTGTTACCACACTAGAGCGACAAACAAAGATTTTGCTACTTCTTATTGCGTTTGGTTTTTTGCTTGTATCTATCACGGGTTTGCTAGCACTTAGTGGGTTAAAATATGAGTATGACGCAAGTATAGGCTCTCGCGTGCACAAATCAAAATCCCTCCAAAATATCCAAAAATTCTACACTTCCTTGCCAGCTTATCATTCGCCAGCTTATAATCCCCTCTCCCAAAATCAATTAGCCCAAAAAGAGCTACAATCCAAATACCAATCCCTGCTGAAAGAATGGCAAGACTATGAGGAGGACACCGAGCAAAAAGTGATTTTGCATTCACTAAAAACGCTTTATCAAAATCTATTTTTTGCCAAATCCATTGCCCAAGTGAGAGAAAAAATCGCCCAAAAAGACGCGCTTAAAAATGAGCTATCCACTCTCATAGAGCAGACAAACGACATAATTGCTAAGCAAGATTATATAAAGCAAGATTTTGCTAAACGAGATTCTAAAGATTTTGACAAGCACACCACACAGCTACTTTATCACAGCATAGAAGTCAGCAACAAAATCAATGATATTTTTGAGAAAAATATCGAAATCTTTAGCCTCCAAGATAGCATAACAGATTCTATGTATGCCAATACGATGATATTTTTGCTTGGGTTTATGATTTTTGTGAGTGTGGTTACGCTGTATTCTTCAAGCGTGTTTGTAGGATTTATGCGTGGCAAAAATGCGAGGCTAGAAAAAATCATTTTGCAAAAAACAAATGAGCTTAAAAAAACTAACCAAAATCTACAAAAAACTATCACAGAGCAGATTGAGCAATCGCGCAAAAAAGACCAAATAATGTATCAGCAAGCCCGCCTTGCTTCTATGGGGGAGATGATACAAAATATCGCACACCAATGGCGACAGCCACTAAACTCACTCATCATTCTTATCCAAAATTTTAAGCTCAAATACGACAATGGCACGCTTAGCAAAGATATAGTCCAAGCCCAAACACAAGATGCTCTAAGGATTGCAAACAATATGTCAGACACCATAGAGAATTTCCGCAACTTTTTTCAGCCACATATCAAAAAAAAGAATTTTTTTATTTGTGCGAGTATTAAGGATTCTATCGCGCTAATCAAGCCTACTTTGGAGCAAAACAATATCCAAGTGTTTTTTGAATATGAGGAAGATATTGAGATTTTTGGGTATGAAAATGCCTTTAGTCAAATCGTGCTAAATATCATCAAAAACGCCCAAGACGCACTCACACAATGCGCACTTGATTTTAAGCAAGATTCTATGCACGATTTAGCCCAAGATTCTAGCGATTTTGATGCACAAAGCGGGATTATCCAAATCACTCTTTCGCGCAACTCTCATTGTGCGCTAACTCAAGGCACTCAAGCAAGCAAAACAGCTGATTGCGCTCAAATCTGCATAATGGATAATGGAGGCGGAATCAAAATCCCACAAATTGATAAAATATTTGAGCCGTATTTCACTACCAAGCACAAATCCATAGGCACGGGCATAGGGCTATATATGGCAAAGCAAATCATCGAAAAGCAAATGGGTGGTTGCATAGAGGTGGCAAACAGCGCGTGGGTGGCAAAAGAACTCAATAAAGAATGCTACGGAGCGAAATTTATGATAAGATTTCCATTGAATTTCAACAAAAACAGCACCACAAATGACTAAGGGGATAAAATGAAAGACTTAAAGGAGCTAAAAAATCTCACTCTACTTTATGTGGAGGATAATGAAGAAGTGGCAAGAGTTACCACAATGGTGCTAGAAGAGTATATAGAGCGTGTTTTGGTGGTAAAAAACGGCATAGAAGCCTTGCAGGTTTTCAACACCTATCAAGTAGATTTAATCCTAAGTGATATTTTGATGCCAAAAATGAATGGCATTGAGTTTGCTCGCAAAGTGCGCGAGGGTAAGCACAATGCTCAATGCCCCATTATCTTTACCACTGCGCACACAGAGGTAAATTATCTACTTGATGCCATTAGCTTAAGCGTAGATGGCTATGTGCTAAAGCCTATTAACATTACCGAGCTACTTCACACGATGCTTAAAGCTATATTGCCAAAAATCCAAGCCAAAGAAATAGAATCCAAAAATATGCTTTTAAGCGCGATAAATACTTTTGTAGGTGGTAAAAAAATCGAAATCATTCGCTTCTTGCTAGAGCATTGTGATGAAGAGGGGATTTTCTATGGAAGCTATGAATATATCATAGATGAGCTAAATGTAAGCAAGCCCACAATCGTAAAGACATTTCATCAGCTTATGGAAGTAGGCTTGCTTGTCAAAATCCGCAACAAAGTCTATAAAATCTGCCTAGATAAATAGCGTAAAAAATAAATAGTGTAAAAATAGTGATAAAGTAGTGGCAAAATCGCGCAAAAAGCGCAAAAAATAAAGCAAAATCAAAAGTGGCAAAAAGCAGATTTGGCAAGATATATTAGGATTTCTGTGATACACTTAGCGCGACTTTGGCAAATCTATACAAGCCAAAGAGCAACCACACAAAGGAGACATAATGAAAGTCTATGAAAATATCACCGACATCATCGGTAAAACACCAATCATCAGTCTAAAGCAAATCGCGCCAAACCTTTATGGCAAGTGCGAATTTCTTAATCCCAGCCATTCTGTCAAGGATAGAGCAGCGTATGCGATGATAGATGAGGCACTAAAAAGTGGCAAAATCAATTCTAGCACCACCATTGTAGAATGCACGAGTGGAAATATGGGAATCTCTTTGGCGATGATTTGCGCGAGCTTGGGGCTAAAAATAATCCTAACAATGCCAGAATCTATGAGCATTGAGCGTAGAAAAATGGTGCAACTCTTTGGTGCGAAGCTCGAGCTTACCCCAGCTAGCGAGGGAATGAAAGGTGCGCTTAATAAGGCGAATGAGATTTTGGCAAATACGCCAAACTCCTTTATGCCAAGCCAATTTAGCAACCTTGCCAACAAAGAAATGCACAAAAGAACTACCGCAGTAGAGATTTGGGACAGCTTTGGGGCGGATTTGGACTACTTTGTAGCGGGCTTTGGCACAGGCGGGACGATAAGTGGTGTGGGCGAAGTGCTCAAAGAAAAAAATCTAAGCGTAAAAATCATAGGTGTAGAGCCAGCTGCCTCACCACTGCTTAGCAAAGGGCAAGCAGGCGGGCACAAGATTCAAGGCATTGGGGCGAACTTTATCCCAGAAATCTTAAATCGCACCGTTATTGATGAAATAATGTGTGTAGAAAATGATGATGCTATCGCTATGGCACAAAAGCTCGGCAAAATCGGCATAATGGTCGGAATCTCCAGCGGTGCAAATGTGAGTGCAGCACTCCAAATCGCAAGAGCACACAGCGATAAAACTATCCTAACAGTGCTTAATGACACCGCAGAGAGATACCTAAGCACAGATTTGTTTAATACGCTTTAGTTTTACGCAAGAAGTTGCCAAGCCTTGATTTTGGGCTTGGCTTTGATTGTGCTTGCCACCAAAAAGTATTACTGCAAAACTTGCGGAATTTATCTTGTTTTTACACACAGGCTTATAAAACTTCCAAAATCACTGACTTCCAAAATCACGCATTGATACGCACGCAAAGAGGGCAAAATCTTAGAATCTCTATTCTTTCCCCCATTTTGACTACATTACGACAATATTTTGACAACCCTTATTTATATGGTAATGTTACGATAAACACATTTTTTATAATCGCTTTTTGGCAATCACATTTCAATCTGCGCTAAAAATCTATTATAGGAAATCCACTTGCTAAAAAAACCTCACTTAGATTTTTTAGGATTCTTTTTTGTATCTTTTTTTGTTAGATTTTGCTTTTGACTCTGCTTTGGCTTTTTTCTTAGCTTCTTTTTTAGGCTCTTTAGGCTTTTTCTCTTTTTTAGGCATTTTTTGCTTTTTTGGTTTTTGACTCTTTGGCTTACTTGGCGTAGCTCCTGCCTTGCCACCAAACCAATAGGCATATTTGAGATTCAAAGTAGTGGTTACACCATTAAACCTATCCTCCGCGCCCTTATCAAATTTGTTTGCATAGAGAAGCCCATCATAGCCCAAACTTAGCTCGTGGTTTTTCTTTATTAGCCAGACAAAATCAAGTGCGAGATTCCCATACGCAAGTGGCAAATTTATAACACCATTATCATCAAAAGCTCCGATGCTAAAGCGCGCCCTTTGTGTGCTAAATATATTGTATCTCACGCCTGCTTTGAAGCTCGTGCGAAACACCTCTCCCCACATTTTATAGTAGCGCACGCTAAAAGATGCTTGTGGCAAATGCCAAGAAATAGCGTTGTGCAGCTCATCTGCACCGATTTGCACAGGCTTTTTCATTGCCATATCAATGCTTGATAGCAAATCATAGCTAACCCCGATTTCAGGGGCTACATAGCTATTGTATTTGTATTGATAAAAAGTAATCCCTGTGCGCATTTCCGCACCCACACTCCACATAAGTGGCACTTTAGAAGCATTAGAAGCAGAGGTTAGCTTCACACTTTGCCCAGCCACCTGCATAGAAAATTGTGGGAAATCAACCCCACCACGAATATTGCCTTTGATAAATCCCTCCCAAGCCCTTTTGCGAAAGGCAAATGACTTAAAGTAGTGCACTCCTGCTTGCAAGGCATTTGTTTGGATTTTTGTATCTTGCCCAAGTAGCTTGGTGCTAGTATTTACAAACTCATAGCCCACATAGCCACCGATGATTCCCGCTGCTCTTAGATTTTTTTGCAAGCCCACAAGCGTGCCTCCCACCCACTCTATCGCATTTGAGCTGCCCATATCTGCATACGAGTGTGCGCTATAAGGCAGCACAAACACTCGATTATCCCTCCTACCATCATAAGGGATAAACATCGCATCTAGTTGGTCGATAAGCTCAAAATTATTATATTTTTTAAGATTTTGCGCCCTGCTTTGCTCTAAAGTCAGTTTTGCTACCTTTTGGCGCACTTTGTCGATAGAATCTTGGTTTTTTGAGCGTGTTAGTTTAGAAAACCTTTTGCTAGAATTTGTAAGCCTGCCCATATCCTCTTTTAGTGCTTTTAGCTGTGCTTCTTGCTCATAGTATCTATCGCTGTGAAATGTCTTTGTCGTCATCGTATCAAGGATATTTTGCGTCATCACACTTCTACGCATATAGCTTAGAGCAAGTGCGCGATACACACTAGAGCCTTGAGAAGTGCTGACATCTGCTTGGAGAAAAAATCCATTTGAGCCTTTTGTAAGCCTTACGCCTTGCCCTGCTGTGATATGAGTGCCATTGATGCCTGCTAGTCCGCTATCACCTTTAAGTATGAGATTTTCATACTTGTATTCTACGCCTTTTTGTGCTCCTTGCCCAATGTTTATTATGATACTTTGTGGCTTGACATTATGGGTGGTGAGAGAATCCGTGCTAAAAGATAGATGTTGTTCTCTTGTTGCGCTTTTATCTGTATTCCAAGTGTCGCCACTATTGATATTTAGGCTAATCCCATCTAGCTCAAGTCGCTCTACCTTTATGCCAATGTTGTTGCTACCTAGCAGGGCATTGCCCACGCCTTGCTCTATGCCATTTATGGTAGCTCTCTCACCTAGTCGTAGGGTTTTTATAGTTGTGGTGGTGGTGCTACTACCAGACTCAAGCCGCCCCAAATACGCACCAGAGCCAAAAACACTAAGTGTTTCCATATTTCCTGTGAGGATAAGCCTACCCACCACAGCACCTGCTCCCACTTCCACAGAGAGAGTTATAGGAGCATCTGCCCCAGACTTTTCATTGCGAAAATCAAACCAAGTGTTTGGTGCGCTGACATTGAGAAATCTTACATTGTGTCGCCTATCAGTCGAGTCATTCTCATTCTTTTTGAAATAAGCTATTATTCGAGAGGGACTTACTATGTAAGAGTATGTGTTTGCATTGCCTATGTAGTAGTTTGTCGTGCGATATTGTGTTGTTTGTGTTATGGTGGTTAAAAATGCTTTACCTGACAAATCGCTACCTGTAAATCCCGAAGTGATTGCGCCCTCACACCTTATATCTCGGGTAGAGGTAGCATTATTTTCTACAAAAGTGCAAATCGCCACAGCAGTATTTGCGCAAATCCCACTAGCTAAGCCTATTCCAAGCAATGATTTTGCTAGCTTGCGTGTAAGGAGGATAAAAGCTGATTGGCTTATTTTGTTGTCATATTTAGGTTTGGCGTAAATATCCACTTTGTTATATTGAGGTTTGGCACAAGCCAAAATATCCAAATGATTTTGTATTTTCGTGCTTATGCTTTCGGGCAGATTTGTATTTTTGGATATTTCGCTTCGCTCAATATGACAAACTGCGGAATTAGCAACTTTAAAAGCCCCCTCCCTTGCGGAGGGGGTTTGGGGGTGGGTATCTTTTGCATTGGAAAAAGAATGGAAAGATTCGTCATTGCGAGGCAGTGGCGAAGCCACAACGAAGCAATCCAAAATCTCATCATTACTAAAGAAACTGCGCTTTACTTGTTTTACTAAAGAAACTTCGGCTTCGCCTTGTTTTACTAAAGAAGCCAAAGGCTTTCTAAAGAAACTGCGCTTTGCTTGTTTTGTCACGCAAGTCTTTTGACTTGCTCGCAATGACGGAATGGTGTATTCGCTAGCAGTTGCCGACTTTGCTTGAGTTTTGGAGTGAGAATTTACCCACCCCCTAGCCCCCTCCGCAGGGGAGGGGGAACTAAGTATCAGTCGTGAACTACTCTCTCTCTCTCTCTCTCTCGTTTTGACATTGTGATACCTTTTTGGCAGACTTTTTTGCATTTACTACAACCCCTTTTGAAAAGATAAAACCCAAAATCAAATAAAATCAAGCTCCTTTGGCTTCTTGCTTTGCATTATGACTTTTCGTATCTCGCTAATCGCACTTGGCGTGCCTATCATTAGGAGTTTGCACTCGCTTGTGATTACCACATCTGCATCGGGCATAGTGAAGTATTTGCCGTCTTTTTGCGTGATACCTACGATAAAGACTTTTGCGATTTCGTTGAAATGCCCATCTTTTAGCTTGCGAAGCACAAGCCAACTATATCGTGGCACAAAGACTTCTTCTAAGTCAAGTCCTGTGTTGTTTTTGTAAGCAAATCTCTCAAGTAGATTTTGCATATCTGGGCGCAAAACCATAGCACTGATTCGCTGCGCCATAAGCTTGGGCGCAGAGATGACAATATCAGAGCCTAGTTTTTGGAGTTTGCCTTGCTGCTCCTCGCTGTGTGCGCTAGAGATGATATAAAGTGGTTTTCTATTTAGCTCTTGGGCAAATAGCTTAGATGATACGATGAGGGCGATATTATCAGAGAGATTTTTTGAGAATGTAACGATACCTCGCGCGGCAGATAGGTGGGTTTTTAGCATTGAAGTGGTTGATTGGGGGTCGCCTACGATATAGTATGGGTATCGATGAGAGATAGCCTCCTCCTCGAAGTTATCGCTATTATCCACCACGACAAATGGTATATGTGCTTCTCTAAATTGCTTGCTAAGCTCGATTGTGTATTCGTTGTGATAGCACACTACATAATGATTGCGCAATCTAGCGATATTATTTATCATTTTTCTCTCCTTTAGTATTCTAGTTAGCGTGCCTGCATTGACAATCCCTACGATAAAAGCCACGCTAAAAGTGATAATCCCCGCACCACATAGCATCAAAAACGCCGTAAAAAGTATCGCTAGTGGCGTGAAATTGCGCTCATTTAGCGCACCAAATCCCGTGTTGGTAAAAGTATAGGAGGATTGGAAAAATGCTTGCACGATTGAGTAATCCTCAAGCAAAAAATACCCAATCGTCCCCACAAGGATAAACACCTGAATCAGCACAAGAGGTAGGCGAAAGGCTTTAAACTGCTCATATAGCTGTGGGGATAAATCTATATCTGGTTTATTGGAGTTGCCCCATTTGATGAATTTTTTGATTTTACTAAGCAAGCTAAATCCTCGCTTTATTTGACTTGTGGATTTTGATGATTTGATAGATTTTGCTTATTTTGCTTGATATTTTTGGGCTTATATAACGAAGTGTAGATAAAGTTTTATGTATTTTAAGGATTTTTAAGAGTTTTGATTTTTTTTGCTTAGATTTTTTAGCTTGGACTTTTTATGCGGTTTAGACTTCGCTTGGCTTATACTTTACTTAATAAACCCTAGAATCTAAAACGACTTAGACTTGCTTAGATTCTAGGGTTAGATTCTAAGCAAGGATTTGCTTTAGCTATTGTGTTTTTTCATCGTTCGTAGTGTGGACGCAGCGACTTTCACTCGCACACTTGTGCCATCTTCTAGCTTTATGCGGATACTTCGCAAGTTTGGCAAGCTACGCTTTTTTGTTTTGTTGTTTGCGTGGCTTACATTGTTTCCTACCATTGGTCCTTTGCCTGTGAAAAAGCATTTTCGTGCCATTTTCTATCCTTTGTTTGAATTTGCCTTTATTTGAATCTGCTTAAAAAACAATCGCTTAAAACTTTTAAGCGCAAATAAAGGCGAATTTTAACAAAATTTTCTTGCAATCAAGCTTAAAACCTCACAAAATCCCCGCAAATATTTACACCAAAAGTATCGCCCTAAAATCCAAAGCCTATTTCAAGCATTGCCAAAATATTATTACTCGCAGGGTATTGCACATTTACGATAGCACCCGTTTGTCCCGCACCCGAAGTGTGTAGCAGTAGTTCGCTTTGCCCGATATAGCTATATCTGCCACTTACCTTTATGAAAAACAAAGCCTTATCAATTATGGGCATAGAGATTCCTATGCTTCCATTTAGTCCATATCCACTATCTTTGACTTCTGCGCGGTTGGCATAGGTCTGAGAGATATTGTAGTAGGAGTCAAATATCCACTTCGCGCCAAAGGCGTATTCTAGTGAAACTTTGCCTAGAGGGAATTTACCATCGATTTCTGCACCGATTCCGCGCGTCTGAAGTTTAAATCCATTGCCTTGCTCATAGTCTCTTCTATACTTTTCTGCTTCATACAAAAGGTTTATAAAAAATGGCATTCTCTGATTTGCCACATTAAACCCAGCTTTGATTGGCAAAATATAAAACAAATCCTCCATTTTGTTGCCATATAGTCTAAACGCACTTCCGCTAAGGTTAGAATCCCCAAGCCCGATTTTGACATCGGTAAGCACTTGTAGCCTCTCTTTGTCATCAGTGATTCTAGCATACGCCCCCACTAGCCAGCCATAGCTTGTGATTTTGGCATTAGTGCCACTATCAAGTCCATACCAGCCTCCAGCACTTGCGCGGATATTTAGGCATAGATATTCATTGCAGATTCCAAAGGCATTGCTTGATATAGCGCAAGTAAGCGTGCATATCGCTAGCAGTCTGCCCAAAAATGACTTTCGTCCAAAGCCTTGCACGCTAGAATCCTTGCTGATAGATTTTGCTGTTTTTGTTGTTTGCATTGTTTGCTCCTTAATTTTCATAGTCTTTACGCGCTATCGTCTATATGCAGAGGTAGTTCTAGGGTTGCCACTTCTAGCATTGTTAGTGCTTCTTGTGGGAGTGCCACCTCTTGCATTGCTTGCTCCCCTTGCATTGCTTCCACCTCTTGTGTTTGCTTGGCTTCTATTTTGAGTTGAAGACTTAGCGGTGGATTTTGCACCTCCCTTGCTAGCAGTTTTTGTGCTTGCAGGGGTTGATTGAGAGCTATTTCCTTTGCTTGTGTTTATGCTAAGCGTATAGCGGAAATACACTGCGTAGTTTGAAGTTGTGCTATGACGATAGCTTACAACCATTCCTAGTGTTTCTTGGCTTCTTTGATACAAAATATGCTCAAAAAACGGCAGACTTACACCTACTTCTATGCCATTGTATTTCATATAGTGTATGCGCATACCTAGATTTGCTCCCACATCTAGGTGGGTTTTTGCGATTGTTTGAGTGCCTTGCCGAGTAGCATTTAGTCTCCATTGCTCTTCTAGCTCGTTTATCCGAGCAGAATCATAAGTCTTGCCACCTATATAAAATCCCGCATAAAATCCCGCATCCACACTTGGCTTAGACACAGCATTTAGCAGCACATCAAATGCTCCACCATACGCCATAACGCTAATGTCTTGCTTTTGTTGCATATCATCGACAAAGCGTAGATTTGTATAAGTGAAATACCCGCCTAAGCGGAATCCAAACTTATCGCTGAAAAAATGCTTATAGCCAAGTATTCCGCCATATTGCATATCGCTTACATTCTTATCACTTGGATATTGAGTGAGTCCGTTTGTGCGGGTTTGCACTTTATACACCAAGTCGCCATAGCCTACTTGCAGTCCTGCAAACACCCCGCTTACTTCGGCATTTGCGACACTACACGCACCTGCAAGAAGTGCAGTGGCTAGATATTTGCCTATTTTTGTGCTTATCGTTTTGTTTATAGTCTTTCTCATAGAGATAGAGTCCTTTCGTATTTGGATAAACAACGACTATGGCAGAATCTACCTCACACACTTGTGCATAATCTCACACATATTTTGATTTTTATACAAGATTTTGCACGCATTTTGATTTGACTCATTTATATGCAAAATCTAACCAAATCTAGCAAAATCAAATTTATAGACTTTGGTGTGAAATCTTTGAGGTTTTATCCTATTATCTTGCCATTAACTCGTTATTTTGATAGGCATTGTAACGCGTTTTTTTTTTTTTTGTATGCAAAAAGCGTATTTTTTGAGTATTTTCCCCTGTAATTGTTACTATTGGTTACTTTTTGCACGAAAATTTTGAAAAATTTTTGATAAAAAACCTAAAAATAAATAGTTTTTAAACACAATTTTTTGCAAAAAATCACAAAAATCAGCAAAAATAAAAGGCACATACATTCATATTTTTTAAGATTTTTTTAATATAATGTCGCTTTGATAATTTTATAAAATCTTTGACAAGTTTAAAAAAAACAAAAACTACTAAGAGTGCTTCAAATTTTTGACAAAAAATTTTTGGCAGAAAAAGACAAAAATTTTGCCAAAGCAATCTTTAAAAGGTGATTTTGCTACCTCACACCACCACACCTAAAGGCGCGTAAAAATGGAATTTTTATCTTATCTAACCGATGGGAATGTAACGACATTTTTTTTACTTTTGTTGCGCTTTAGCGCGATTTTGGCGTTTTTCCCGTTTTTTGATTCCCAGCTTGTGCCTGTGAGTGTGCGCGGTGCATTGGCGTTTTTTCTCACTATCGTGTTTTTGCCTTTGGCGCATTCTCCTGCTGTGATTACCAATCTACCTGATTTGCTATATGCGGCATTTATGGAAGTCGCACTAGGGTTTATGGCGTCTTTGCTACTTCAAGTGGTGTTTAGCTCGCTTGCCATAGCAGGCGATACGATAAGTTTCTCTATGGGTATGACTATGGCAAGTGCCTATGACCCAAGCAGTGGCAACACCCGCCCAATCATCGCTCAAGTCCTCATTATAAGCGCACTTGTGCTAGCCCTCGTGCTAAATTTTCATCATCTAGTCTTGCAGTTTATCGCATATAGCCTTAAGATTTTGCCACTAGGAGAGGTGGCTTTCTCGCCCAATGTCATAAACTACATTATACGCGCATTTGGTGGAATGTTTGCGCTAGGGTTTGCTATGGCTTTCCCTGTGCTAGGCATTATTTTGCTATCTGATATCGTCTTTGGTATGATTATGAAAACCCACTCACAATTTAATCTTTTTTCTTTTGGATTCCCTATCAAAATCGGCATAGCACTTTGTGTGATAATCCTCATAGTCCCCGGGATTTTGTATCATTTCAAAACCGATTTATACGAAGCCTTTAAAGCAATGTCGATTATTTTTGACTTGGATAGATAGTTTTATATTAGGTAGTTTTTGGAGTTGCAAAATATTTGCCAAAATTTGCCTAAAAATCCACTGCAATGAGTGCAAGATAGCGATTTTCATTTCATAGTTAATTTTATCTGTGGCGAAATGTGGCAAGAAATTATCATAAATAAAATCTAAAATATGGCATTTTAGGAAAATATAAAATCTCTAGCTCAAAATCTCGCCATATAGACTTCCACCCTCATTGTGGCTTACTCGCACTCGTGCAAAATCCCCGATATTTAGCTTCACTCCTTGAATGTGTAGCAAGCGATTATTATCGCTTCTACCCTCACTAAAGACTTGCGTTTCATCTGCATAAGTATTTTCAATAAGCACTTCATAGACTTTGCCTATCTCGCCTTGTGCGATTTCGCGCAAAATCTCTCTATGTCGATTTTGCAATGCGCTTAATCTCTCTTGGGCTACTTGCTTTGGGATAGCATCTACTTCCCCCCAAGAGTGCGCAAGTGTGTGCGGACGAGGCGAGTAGATAAAGCTATACATCGTATCAAATCGCACACTCTCTAGCACTTCTAGTGTTTCTTTGAAGTCCCTATCACTCTCACTAGGAAAGCCTACGATAATATCTGTGCTAATGGTTAGCTCTGGCATAAGTGAGCGCATTTTTAGCGCGCGCTTGATATACCACTCTTTTGTATAGCCTCGCTTCATTTTTTTTAGAATCGCACTAGAGCCACTCTGAAGCGGGATATGGATAGATTTGCAGACTTTTTTATTCCCCGCAAACTCTTCTATAAACTCATCATCAAAATGCAGTGGGTGGGGCGAAGTAAAGCGAATGCGCTCTATGCCATTTACTTCGCTTAGTAGTCGCAAGAGTTTGGGGAAATTTATGTCTTTATATTTGGATTCTAGCTCGGTAGAAAATCTAACCCCATAGTTATTGACATTTTGTCCAAGTAGCAAAATCTCTTTGACACCATTTTGAGCTAGCTTACTTGCTTCATTTAGTAGCAAATCTGGCGGGATAGAAATCTCTTTGCCCCTAGTGTGTGGGACTATGCAGTAGGCACAGGACTTATCACAACCGATAGAGATATTTAGCAATGCTTTGATTTTGCTTTGTCGCACACTCTCAAACGCATACAAACTATCATCATAATCAAGCGCGACTTCTACGGCTTTGTCTTGGTGGATAACCTGCGTGATTTTGGAGATATTTCGCGCTCCTAGCACGAAATTTACACTTGGGGCTTTTTTTATGATTTCTTTGCCTAGATGACTTGCAGTGCAGCCACAGATACCGATTTTGGCATTTGGCTTTTTGATTTGGGTGTATTGCCCGATTTCAGAAAACAGCCTGCGCTCGGGCTTTTCGCGCACCGAGCAGGTGTTTATCAAAATCAAATCCGCCTCTTTTGGCTCATCTGTGAGTGTGTAGCCCTCTTTTGATTCTAGCTCGGCTATGATATGCTCGCTATCGCGTTCATTCATCGCGCAGCCAAGTGTTTGGATAAAAAGTTTCATTGCAAATTCTAATCAAAATCTATTTTTTAGCGCACAAGCGCAATTCCAAAACCTAAATAATGCGAAATTCATAAATCATATCCGCGCTATCTAGTCCGTATCGCACTTCTCCCATATAGACGGTTTTGCCTTTTGCTTCTATGAGTGCTTTTGCTTTTTTTAAGTCTTTGTCCTTACAGCTTCTATCAAAGTATAAAATCTGCATACCCTCTTTTGATTCCACTTCATTTGCCAAATCCTCTATGACAATGCTAGTTGTTTGAGGTTTCGCCTGTCCTTTTGCCAAAGTCTGTCCTAAGTCCATTGATGCGAGTTTTAGCTCCATTTTTTCTCCTTAACGCGTTTTGTTTTCGCGCTTAAATTTTCGCGTTATTGTAACGAATTTGCCTTAAATTTTTGTTATAATCACGGAATTTGCAAAAGTTTTTGCTATGTTTTGATACTTGGATTTTTCAAGGATTTTATCCAAACTATTTCAAACAACGCATAAAATCTAACAATTATCACAATCCACACACAAGCACAAGCTAAAAGGACTTACAAAATGGAAAAGATTTTAGACATTATTGAGCTTCTTGCGCACGAGAGGGGACTAGAGCCAGCGGCTGTCTCTCAAGTAGTCAAAGAAACGATTATAAAAACAGCAAAAAAACAATTTGGCGAGGAGCTAAACTATATCATTGAGGAGGACGAAAAAGAGCGCGATTTTAGGCTTATCCACGCTGTGATTGTGTGCGCTGATGATGATGAGAGGGCGAGTAAGGATTCCCAAAACTTTATTAGGATTTCAGAGGCAAAAAAAAGCGCACCAGATATAAGTCTAAATGATGAAATCCACTACGAAATAAGCCTAGAAAATATGAGTAGAAATGCAGTAAATTCACTTTTTTCAGACCTCGGATACAATATCCAAAAAACTATCGACAATCAGCTATACACCACGCTAAAAGCGATGCAGGGCAAAATAGTCAGCGGACAAGTCATCGCCATAGATGATGCCCAAAACACGCACATAGAGATAAAAGAATCCGCTAGCGAAGTTCGTGCCATACTTCCGCTAAAAAATCGCATAAAAGGCGAAAAGTTTAAAATAAATGACACGGTAAGCGCGATTTTGCGTAGTGTGAAGTTTCAAAAAGACGGCGTGAGGCTAGAGATTTCGCGCACCACACCTAGAATGCTAGAAGCCCTCCTAGAAAACGAAGTCCCAGAAATCAAAGACGGCGAAGTGCTAATCCACAAAAGTGCTAGAATCCCGGGCGAAAGGGCAAAAGTAGCACTCTACACTGCCAATCCTAGAATCGACCCCATAGGCGCGACTGTGGGGACAAAGGGCGTGCGGATAAACGCCGTAAGTAGGGAGCTAAATGGCGAAAATATTGATTGTATCGAATACAGCGAAGTAGCTGAAATGTTTATCGCTAGGGCATTATCCCCTGCGCAGATTTTGGGGGTAAAAATAGAAAAAGCCCAAGAAACACAAAGTGAATCACAAAATGAAGCCCAAGAATCTAGCGATTCTAGGCAAAATAGCAAAAATGACAAAAAAAGCCCAAAAGCAAAAGTCCTAATCGCTACCGACCAAAAAAGCAAAGCTATCGGTAGAAGCGGGATAAATATCCGTCTAGCGTGTATGCTTACAGGCTATGATATAGAGCTAGAGGAAGTCGGCAAAGAAGCACCAAAAGAAGCCACACAAGAAGAATTGCAAGAATCTACTCAAGCTAGCGAGCTAATAGATTCTGCAGATTTGACAAAAGAGGAGCTAGAATCTAGCCTAGAGTCTAGCGCACAAGACACAAAACCAAAAGAGCAAGCAAAAGAATCTCAAGCAAGTGATTCTAGTGAATCTAGCGATTCTCAAAAAGTCGGCAAAGACGCCTTAGAATCCCTCTTTAAGCAGTAGTTTTACGCGTAAAGTCTTAAGTGTATTTTGCTATTTTAATCATTTGGAATTTTATTATTTTGGCATAGATGAAATCTTTTGTGCTTATGCGATTTTGTGCTTTGCACGATTTTTGTATCCTGCACAATTTTGCGTCTTGTGCGATTTTTGCGCTTCTAAAATCACGCAAGTGATTTTACAAAAAAAACTTTGCAAAACTTTACCCCACTCTTTTTTAGATTTTGCATATTGCGTTTAGTCGCACATAAAATTTGTATGCTATAATTCCCCTTGCGCTAGATTTTGCTAATCTTGCTTTATTTTTACGAGCAATCCAAAGATAATATAAAGCAATAACGCAAACTATCTGCGCAAAAATCTAAAACACAAAGGAAACACAATGGATACAACAATGTCCTACACGCATTTACAACAAAAGTGCCAAACAAGCACAAAACTGCGCTTTAAGACGCGATTCCTCTCTCTCTCTCTCTCTCTCGTAAAATAGCTAGCATAATTTCTGTCCTAGCACTTAGCATACTTACACTTACTTCTATTGCCTCAATGCTTCAAGCACAAACCCCCCAAAATCCACAAAGCACTGATGAGAAAATCAAACAGCTTGAAAAGGAACTGCGACTCTTAGAGCTACAAAAGCAAATTGACCAAGCCAAAAAAGAACAATCTAGCAATAAGCCAGCTGATAAGGCTACTGATGATTCTAGCGCGACAAGCCCTGCGCAATCCACACAAAACACACCGCAAAAACCTGCCAAGCACTATGATTATGGCTATGACCGTAGTGGTTCATTTGTAGGAGTAGAGCTAGGCTATGGCGAGCTGCTTAGTTCAACTTCAGCTGCTGCTTATAAGGAAAAAGATGGTGGCTTCAAATACGGACTACTGCTAGGCTACAATAAATTTTTTGTCAAATACTTTGGTATCCGCTTTTATGGAAATGCCAATGTTACTCAAGTCAAAGATAAAGCAAGCAGTGATTGGCTATTTCGGCTAAACTATGGTGTAAATCTCGATGCAATAGCAAACTTCCTTGCCACAGATTATGCTGATTTTGGTGCGTTTGTAGGACTAGGAGTGGGTGGGCAGACTTATTTTTTCACAGGACAAAATAAAGAAGTTCTTGATGCTTTTGAATCTGCGGGCGGAAAAGTTAGTTATACTAGCGTTGATGTCGGGCTAAATGTGGGCTTACGCACAAATATCGCTAAACATTTTGGCATAGAAGTAGCCGCTCGTGTGCCTTTTATCAAGCATAATTTACTTGATGAGTCTAAAGGTGCGTATGTGTTGCAAGAAACTTATAGCATTTCTGCTAGGCTTTTGTGGAATTATTAGCGATTTTTAAGCCACGACTTGCTTTTGCGCTACGCATTTGCAGTGCACTTTTATAGGCGTTGTAAATGTGTAGTGTGGCAATGCCTTTAGCAAAATCTATCTTTGCTCTTTCATTGTCGCTTCTGCTAAATTTCTTTAATTTTCAACATTTACCCCACAATAAGGCTTAAGCTCCCCTGTATCACAAGCGCGTTGATAATGTCGATAAAAAACGCGCCCACCAAAGGCACGATGATAAAAGAAATATGGCTTGGTCCATAGTGTGAAGTAACCGTTTGCATATTTACCATAGCCGTAGGTGTCGCGCCAAGCCCAAATCCACAATGCCCCGCTGCTAGCACAGCCGCATCATAGTCTTTCCCACAGAATTTAAATGTTACAAACACCGCATATAGCACCATAACGACAGCTTGTGTAGCAAGAATAACCACCATAGGCAGTGCCAGCGAGACAAGCTCCCACAGATTTATCGTTATCATCGCAAAGGCAAGAAAAAGCGAGAGGCTTACATTCCCGATTACAGAGACTTCCCTGTCAAATACTTGGTGGATTTTAAGCGCGCTTAAAACATTTCGCAAAATCACCCCGCAAAATAGGCAATACACGAAAGTCGGCAAGTTGAAATCCTTTATGTATTGTATGTCAAGCTCTGCTAGATAGCCCCGCTCAAAGCCCTTAGCCAAAGTGCCTACAAACAGACAAATAGCAATGAGAGCTAGGGATTCTATGAAGCTTACAGAAGTGATGAGTCGCTCTTTTGTAGGGGCTTCAAAGCCGTGTGGATTGTCATCTTGGACTTTATCGGGGGTTTTTAGTTTGTAGTGCTTTACCAAAAACCGCGCCACAGGACCACCGATAATCCCACCCATAATAAGCCCAAAAGTCGCGCACGATAGTGCCACCTCCGTAGCCGCGCTGAAGTTATAAGGCATAGATTTGAAAATATCTGCCCACGCTACACCCGTGCCGTGCCCTCCACTCATAGTGATAGAGCCACCAAGTAGCCCCACAAGTGGATTTACACCCATTGTGTATGCCGCGCCAATGCCGATGAGGTTTTGCAAGATAAGCAGTCCGCAAACTATCACAAGAAAAATCCCAAGCAATCTCCCGCCTTTTTTGAGCGAGGCAAAATCCGCACTAAGCCCCACAGAGGTAAAAAACGCTAGCATTAGCGGGTCTTTTAGCGAGGATTCAAACTTTAGCTCTAAGCCTGCAAATTTATACACGCCAAAAATCACAACCGTAGCGATAAGCCCGCCCACGACAGGTTCCGGGATATTGTAATCTTGCAAAACTTTCACACGAGCGATGATAAATCGCCCCAAAATCAGCACCGCCACCATAACAACAAGCGTGGAGTAAAAATCAAAGTGAAAAGTATTCATCATGAGCCTTTTAGAAGTGTTTAGTGTGTGTCGCGACTAGATAGACGCGAAGTTTTAGAAATGCAAAAAATACGAGCAATGATTATAGCATATTACATTGACTTAAGTGCTATGCAAAATCTGCTATAATGTAGCCTTGTTTTAGTAGAAATATTTTCATACTTTAGAGTTGCTTTTAGTGCGAAAATGGCTTTGTAAAATCATAGTTTGATAAAATCTCACTTCTTTGATAAATCAAAAAAACCACATTCTTGCTTAAGGAGAATCTATGCAAAAAAAATCATCACACCTATCATATCAAACAAAAAAATCACAAAAATTACAAACACGAAAAAACCGCTTAAAAGCCGAGTGGGAAAAGCAAAGAGCGATTTTGCTTTCATTTCCCCACGAAAATAGCGATTGGGCTAGTCATATAGATGAAGCAAGAGCGTGTTTTGTGGAGATTATCAAAGCAATTACGCAGTTTGAAAAAGTCATCATTTGCCTAGATACGCAGGATTTGCAAGGGTTTGCATTTTTGCAAAACGAGTTTGCTAGTGATTTTGCAAAATCTACGACAAAAAACTTCCATACCCTATCTTTTAGCACACTAAAACTTAGCCAATCAATCACAATCGCATTTGTGCCGACAAATGACACTTGGGCGCGGGATTTTGGTGTGATAACTTTGTCATCACAAAGTCCCAAAAAACCACCAAAAAATGTTTTGCTAAATTTTTGCTTCAATGGCTGGGGGCTAAAATATAGCGCGAATTTTGACAACCAAATAAACGCAAATCTAAAAAAAATGAAAATCCTAAAAGACACTATGCGCACGATAGATTTTGTGCTAGAGGGCGGTAGTATCGACACAGATGGGGCAGGGACTTTGCTTACTACAAGTGCTTGCTTACTTGAGCCAAACCGCAATCCAAGCCTAAGCAAATCCCAAATACAATCCAAACTCAAAAAAACGCTAGGCATAAGCCGAGTTTTGTGGGTGGATTTTGGGTATTTGCGTGGCGATGATACAGATAGTCATATCGATATGTTAGCGCGATTTGTAGATAGGCAAACTATCGCTTATGTGGGTTGTGATGATATAAATGATGAGCACTATGAGGAACTAGCAAAAATGCAAGCCCAGCTAAAATCCTTTCGTCAAAAAAACGGCAAACCCTACAAACTTATCCGCTTACCCTTTGTAAGCGCGATATATGAATCTAGTGATGATAGTGCAAGCGGCGACAAAAAAGAGAGATTACCCGCGAGCTATGCAAACTTTTTGTTTGTAAATGGTGGGCTACTTGTGCCAACCTATGATGACAAAAACGACAAAAAAGCAATAGAGATTTTATCAAATGCACTGCCTCATTTGCGCGTGGTGGGGGTAAATGCCCGCACGCTTATCAAATGGCACGGAAGTTTGCACTGCATAACTATGCAGCTTTATTAGTAAAAGCAAATGCTAAAAATTCACTGCAAAGGAATCACTCAAGGGGTTGGATTTCGCCCATTTGTCTGCACTTTGGGGAATGATTTGGGGCTACGCGGAAGTGTGGCAAATGTCGGTGGCGATGGGATAATCTATGTAGATTTGCCTTATACTTGGGAAAATCTAAGCGAAAATCTAGCAAATCAAAAAATAAGCGCGACAAAAACAAATGTGGCAAAAAAAAATGTAGCTAAAAGCTTTGCAGAAAAGAATTTTACAAAAAAGAAGTTTGTGGCAAAAAGGTTTGTGCGATTTTTTGTGCTAGATTTGGATTTCTCTCTTGTGCTTTTGTCTCCTTTGCACTCTTTAGGCTACTTGCGTGATAGAGATTGTGCAAATGGTGCTAGCAAAGATTGCATTAGCATAGATTTTAGCGCGTTTTTTAGCGCGTTTTTTGCCTCTTTGCCTACAAATGCCAAAATCCACTCCATAAGTATTTCTTATCTTTGTGAGGAGGACTATCATCAAGTGCGAAATGCGCACAAATCTAACCCAAACTCTAGCTCCAAACCCACTTCCAAATCTGCCCCAAAATCTATCCAAACTCGCAACAATGATTCCAAGCAAAATCCAAAATCTAGTTTTGAGATTTTGGATTCTATCCCTGCTTTTTTTTTGCTAGATTCTAGCATTCCGCAGGATTTAGCCACTTGCAGGGATTGCTTAAACGATATTTTTTGCCCTACTTCTAGGCACTATCTCTATCATCTCATTTCTTGCACAAATTGTGGTGGGCGATACTCGCTTATCAAATCTCTGCCATATGATAGAGAAAACACAGCGATGAGCAAGTATGAAATGTGCCAAAAATGCAAGCAGGATTATGCAGATATGCAAAGCAGATTTTTCCACGCTCAACCTATCTCGTGCAATGATTGTGCCGTGCCTATAAGGCTTTATGAGGGTAGAGAGATTATCTCAAAAGATAGAGATACATTTGATATGCTAGTAGCACTTTTGGATTCTGGTAAGATAGTTTGCATAAAGGGTTTAGGTGGGTTTGCGCTTATCTGTGATGCGACAAATGCTAGTGCTATCGCTACCTTGCGTGAGAAGAAAAATCGTCCAACCAAGCCATTTGCCATAATGGCAAAAGACATAGCCACCGCACAAAAAATCGCAAATCTAAACAAAGCAGAATCTAGTGCGTTGTGCGAGCCAAGCGCACCTATCGTGCTAGCTTGGCAAAACAAGCAAAATCCACTAGGCTTGGCTTTGGAGCAAATCGCACCAAATCTATCCACTATTGGAATCTTGCTTGCAAACACGGCGTTGCATCATATTTGCTTTAGCGTGTTTGGTAAGCCCATCATCTACACAAGTGCGAATCTAAAAGGCGAGCCAATCATCACAAACCTGCAAGAAGCCCAAGAAAAGCTAGAATCTATCACAAGATATTTTTTGGACTTTGAGCGTGAGATTTATAACGGCATAGATGATAGCATACTGCGCTTTATCGCTGGGGATATGCGCCCTATTCGCTTAGCTAGGGGAAAGACACCGCTAAATTTTGCACTGCCAAATCTACAAAATAATCCACAAAATCAAACACCGCCACAAAAATCAATAAACTTGCAAAATCAAATTTCCCCACAAAATTTGCAAAATCCAAAATCTTACACTCAAAAAGCAGATTCTACCCAACGCCCCAAAAGTGGCACAAAAGATGAGATAAAAATCCTAGCTTTTGGAGCGCAAGATAAAAGCACGCTTTGTTTTTGTGATGAAAAGCGATTTATGCTAAGCCCTTATATCGGGGATTTATCTAGTGTGGCTACGCAAGAAAAATTTATCACAAATATGGATTTTTTTGCTCTTGTATATGACTTCTCGCCACGCGTGCTAGTGAGTGATTTTCACCCACGCTATGAGAGTGTGAAGCTAGCAAAGCAAATTAAAGAGGAAAATTACTCCACCACAAAGCATTTGCAAATCTATCATCATCACGCGCATTTGTGTGCGATTTTGGGCGAGGTGGCTAGTAGTGTAGATGAGGAGATTTTGGGGATTATATGGGATGGGAGTGGGCTAGGGGAGGATAGCAGTATTTGGGGAGGCGAGTTTTTGTTTGGTGGGTTTGGTGGTGTGCGTAGGGTAGGGTATTTTGGGGAGTTTTTTCTCTATGGTGGGGAAGTAGCGATAAAAGAGATTTGGCGTGTGGGATATGCTCTAAGCAAGCTATGTGGACACGAAAAAATGGTAGCCAAATACGAAGCAGAAGTGATTTCAAAAGAGATTTTGCCACTGCTAAAAGTGGCTATCCAAAAGGGCATAAACACACACAAAACCACTTCGGTAGGCAGGCTATTTGACGGCGTAGCAAGCCTACTTGGAATCCTCCAAAACACACGCTACGAGGGCGAGAGTGGTGCACTTATAGAGGAGCTGTATTATCAGTGCCCTAAGCTAGATTTTAAGCCCTACACTTTTTGCTTGCAAAATGGTGTAGTAAGGCTAGAATCTTTTATTTATGAAATCTGTGAGGATATATGTTTGGGCGAGCCTTTGCCACATATCGCTAGGAGGTTTATCCACACGCTTAGCATTATCGCACTAGATTTTACAAAAGAGTTTTTAGGAAGCACGACAAGTGAAGCAAAATCTAGCACCAAGCAAATAAAAGTCGGCTTTAGTGGCGGCGTGTTTCAAAACAAGGCATTGTGTGAGGAAATCCACGCGCTATTTTCACAAGCAAAGATTCCGCATTTTTTTCACACTATTGTGCCGACAAATGATAGCGGGATAAGTTTCGGGCAAGCAGCGTTTGGGCTATATGGCAAGCACTAGGCTAAATACAAAAACCACAGATGACAAAAATTATGGTGTTTTATTTGCTTGTGGCTAGCCCAAGTGTTAAGAGATTTTGCACGCATAGTTTTGGTGTAGTTTTGGCGATTAAATAGTGATTAGTTGTTTAACAATCTTATTTATACTTAAAGGCAAATTTTTTACAAACAAATAAAAAATTACATAAGGAGTAAAAATGCAAGACTTTATCCAAAAAGAGATAGCCGAGTCAATCGCCACGCTAGAGCAAACCAAATCCCTAGAATCTAGCATAATCAAAGTGGCAAATCTCATCACAGACGCACTAAAGCAAGGCAACAAGCTAATCACATTTGGAAATGGTGGGAGTGCTGCTGATGCACAGCATTTCGCCGCAGAGCTTAGCGGACGCTACAAAAAAGAGCGCGAAGCCCTAGCAGGAATCGCTATTAGCACAGATACTTCCGCGCTTACTGCTATTGGCAATGACTATGGGTTTGATGTGGTGTTTTCTCGTCAAGTAGAGGCTATCGCCAAACGCGGAGATGTGCTTTTTGGGATAAGCACAAGTGGAAATTCTGCAAATGTGCTAAATGCCTTTGAGAGTGGCAAAGCTATGGGGTGCAAATGTGTGGGACTAAGCGGAAAAGGCGGAGGGAAAATGAATAATCTAAGCGATATAAATCTTGTAATCCCAAGTGATAACACACCTAGAATCCAAGAAGCACATATTTTAGTGATACACATTCTATGCGGACTTATTGAGCTAGAATACTAAGCAAAATCCGCGCTTTCTAGCTTAAAGAGCCAAACACAAGCCAAGCCAAATACACTAAGCTAATCTAAGATATGCAATCTCTAGCGCAATTTGGCTTTGGCAATCTATATGAGCTAATCCTAACCCCCCCACATAGCTATCAAAACACAATGCCAATACGGAATTTGATAGACGGCACAGAGGGTGCGCTATCTTTGCAAATCACAGATTCTCGCTATCGCCCAAAGGCATATACTTTTTATGGATTTTCAAAAAGCCTAAATGCAATGGTGGAGCTTGTGTATTTTTACCCCAAGCCCTATCACAAAGCACTTTTTACACTCGGGCAAGAAGTCATAGTGCAGGGCAAAATGCGACTAAATAATGGCACACCTAGCTTTATCCAGCCCAAAGTCATAAAATCTCTTGGCGAGATTTTGCCTATCTTTAAAGTAGCAAAGCACAAATCCACCTCCATTCACTCACTTTGTAAGACTTACATTACGCAAAAAAATCTATCCAATCTAGGACTTCCCAGCGACATAGCACAAAGCATTATGGAGATTTTCTATCCAAATGATGAGTTTTATGCCCTCTATACCTCACACAAAGGCTTTAGTGGCAAGCATTTAGAAGCGTTAAAATTTGTAGAGCTTTTTTATTATGCTTTGCGACTTAGTAAGAAAAAAAGCGATTTTCCTGCCAAATATGTATGCAGTGGGGATTATAGTGGGTTTGTCTCATCACTTCCCTTTAGACTTACAAACGCTCAATCTCGTGTCATTGCAGAAATAGCGAGTGATTTTGGTAGTGGTAGGGCGGCGCGTAGGCTTGTTATGGGAGATGTGGGCTGTGGCAAAACTATGGTGATTCTCTCAAGCGTGATGATAGCCTATCCGCAAAAATCCCTACTTATGGCACCTACTACGATTTTGGCAAAGCAGCTATATGAGCAAGCAAAATTGTATCTACCTAGCTTTGTGCGCGTGGGGCTTATCACAGGGGATTCCAAAGAGTTTAAAACAAGCAAAGATTCTACGCAAAAATCAAAAGGCAAAAAAGATAGCAAAGATTTTGACACACTTTTTGAGTATGACTTCATCATCGGCACGCAAGCCTTGCTTTATAGGGATATTGAGGGGGAGGATTTCGCCCTTGTGATGAGCGATGAGCAGCATAGGTTTGGCACGAAGCAGCGATACGCACTAGAAAAGCTAGCAAGTAGCACAAGGCAAAATTCTAGCACGGATTCCAAAGCAAAATCACAAGCTGATTTAGATTTGCGAGCGTGCCAAAAAGAAAATCCAAAAACAAAACAAGCTAGCAAGCCTCATATTTTGCAGTTTTCTGCTACGCCTATCCCGCGCACTATGGCGATGCTAGAATCCAAAATGATAGATGTCAGTATCATTGATGAGCTACCTTTCAAAAAAGACATTTCTACGCGTATCATTACTCGTAGCGATTTCAAAGAGCTACTTGCACATATACAAAGCGAAGTGGCCCAAAACCACCAAGTCGCTATCATCTATCCGCTTGTGGAGCAAAGCGAAGTCATAGACTATCTCTCTCTTAGCGAGGGGGCTAGATTTTGGCAGGAGCGATTTAGCGGGGTGTTTATCACTTCAGGGCAGGACAAAGACAAGCAAGAAGTGCTAGAAGCCTTTGCCAAAGAGGGCAAAATCTTGCTTGCCACCACGCTTATAGAGGTGGGAATCTCACTGCCAAATCTCTCTACCATAGTCATAATCGCGCCCGAGCGACTAGGGCTAGCCACGCTTCATCAGCTACGCGGGCGCGTAAGCCGCAATGGGCTAAAGGGGTATTGCTTTTTATACACCCAAAGCAGCGGCGATAACGCACGGCTAAAAGATTTTGCTACCCAAAGCAGTGGGTTTGAAATCGCTAGGCTTGACTTGGCTTATCGCAAAAGCGGGGATTTGCTAAGCGGGGATAAACAAAGTGGAGAAAATCTACTCTGGGCTGATTTAGCCCAAGATGAGGACATACTAAAACGCGCACTAAAAGAGCTAGAATCGTAAGTTTTTAAGTCTATATTGATTTTACATTTGCATTCATTCATATTGCTGTGTTTTATTTTGTTTGCTTTTTTGTTGCGCTTTCTTTTGTGTTTTTTTATGTTGGCTTTTTGATTTGTGTCGTTTTGGCATACTGACTTTTTGACATTGTCATATTGTCTTGTCGCCTTTTTTTGTCATATTGACATTTTTAATTGTCGTATTGCTTCATTTCTTTGTCTTATTGAGGATAAGCGAAATATCTCAAAGAATCATACAAGATTGCAAAAAACACAGAAAAAGGAATAGATTTGCGAAATCTATTTGGAATCTTTTTTTTTAGACGCTTCGGTTTATGCCAAACCTTAAGTATGACAAACTAATTTGCTTTGCGACTTTAAAGGCCCCCTTTCCTGCGGAGGGGGTTTGGGGGTGGGTATTTCCGTCATCGTGTGTTGATTGTTCGTCATTGTGGGGTAGTGGCTAAAATCCACAAAGAAGCAGTCCGCCACTCCCGTCATTGCTGGAATTTGACTTGTCTGATTCGTGGCAATCCACCCTCAATCGTCATTGCGAGAGAATCCACAAGGATTCTCGTGGTAATCTATTCTTTTTCTCTATCTTTTTTTTAGATTGCCACGCTCGCTTTGCTCGCTCGCAATTACGAAAAAGAACCCACCCCCTTTGTCCCCCTCCGCAGAGGGAGGGGAAAATAGATTGCTTCGGGCTTGGGCGTTTTAAAGTATGAAAAATGTTTGAGTTAATAGGGCAAACACTTGCAAAGCAAAGTCAAAACAAAAAAATAAAATCAAAATAAAGACAAGTATTTATGAAAAAACAAAGTCAAATAAAGTCAAATAAAATGTGAAGCGAATATAAAATAGTTGCATATACAACTATTTTGAAAAAATATTAAATAATTTTATGCTATACTGCGCTTTTGGCAATGATTTGTCAAGACTTTTTAGGCATTTGATTTATGAATAGCAAAATGTCGCAACCCTGCGAGTTGCAAATAAAATACAAATTGCAAATGTTGCAAAAATACGCAAATTGCTTTTTGAAGCGCATTTTGCCAAGCGCATTTTGTAGCCTTTAGATAAAAAGCCTTAGACAAAATTAGATAAAAATCTAAAGCTAAGCAAGACTTGAGAGAAATCTACACCATAAAAGCAACAAAGATTTGGGAGTAAAATATGAGAA
Organism: Helicobacter macacae MIT 99-5501; assembly: GCF_000507845.1. Lineage (NCBI taxonomy): Bacteria > Pseudomonadati > Campylobacterota > Epsilonproteobacteria > Campylobacterales > Helicobacteraceae > Helicobacter > Helicobacter macacae. The sequence continues at coordinate 852,042 of NZ_KI669454.1, forward strand.
TTTTATATGTCTTTTTCGTTTGCGGAGTATGTGCTTTGGGTGTCAAAGCAGCACCTAGCACGCTAGATTCTACACAAAGCACCAATACTGCTTCTACCACCTCCATTACTTCTAGCACTTCGCAAGACACTACATTGCAAAGTCCTTTTAGTCAAAGTCCAGCTTTTGATGACCCAGCTAGCAAAAGCCCTATTTCACAAGGACTTGGCGAGCGAGGAAACGGGGGGCAAGGAATCGTGGGAAAAGGATTTGCAGAGCAAGGATTTGAGAGCGCACTAGGCTCGCCTACCAAAGAGGAGCAGTTAGCTAGCGAATACTCCTCTCAAAACCTCCAAGATGAAGTAGAATCTCTCCTAAAAGAATCCAAGCACCAAGTAAATCTAGCCGAGCTTTTAGAAGCTGCAAAGAGTAATGACTCCCTCCAAGCCCAGCTTCTCCAAGTAGAATCTAATCGCCAAATCGCACGCGTAGCCAAAATAGGCTTTATCCCCAAGTTAGATGTGGATTATAGTTTGCAGCATAGTTACTCTGACCTGCGAAGTCTTGATGCAAATGCGATGAAATTTGGGCAGTTTGGTAATTACCGCACACAAAATTTTAACGCTAGATTTTCGCTTGATTTGTTTAGCGGGTTTAGCACGATAAACCTTATCCGTGAGAGAGCTGCGACATATCGCTCATCTGTGGCAAATGCCGAGTATGCAAGGCAAAGCATTTATTTGCAAGTGATTCAGGAGTATTATAGCTATTTCAATAACCTATCCCAGCTCCTCTCCTTAAAGCGCAAATACGAGGAGGTGCGCTCTGATGAAACGCGCGTGAAGCGACTATATGACGCGGGGCTATCTACCATAGATGATTTAGAATCTTTGCGCTCCCAGCTATCCCTCACAGAATATCAAATCGCTGATATGAAGCTAAGCGTGGAGCAAAATCTATTTATGCTCCGCTACCTTACCAAGCTAGAATTTGACGGGCTTGTCCGTCAAGACATATCCACGCCAAGACTTAGTAGCGATGAGCAAAGGCAAGACATAGTCGCACTTAGCGAGCAGACAAAGGCACTAGAATTTCAAAAGCGACAATACCACTTCTATCCCACAGTAACTGTGGCAGATACCTATACTTACAGAATCGAAAAGCCAGATTATGCCACGAGGGTAGACCCGCAGTTTGGCAACTTTATGGCGAGGCAATTCCCCACGCACGCAAATACCGTTACGCTCACTGCGACATTTGCGCTATTTGACAAAATCACCACAGGATTTCAACGCCAAAGCTACCAGCTAAACAAACTATCCAAGCAAAAAGAGCTAGCCTATAAGCAAGCCGAGAAGCAAAAAGATGAAGCCCTCTATCGCAAGCGACTAGAAATCGCCAAAAGCCAAATCCGCTCATCAGAGGCTAGCCTAAAATCTGCTAATATTTCCTTTGAGAATGTGCGTAAGCGATACAATTCCCAGCTTGTAAATTTCACCGACTACTTGCGCTCTCTAAGCACCAAGTATGACGCAGAATCAACATACAATCAAGCCCTAAACAACTACGAGTTACAAAAAGCAAACTATATATTTTATAGCGGACAGCAAATACAAGAGTATGTCAAGTAGAAAAATGTGGCAATGCCAAATCTAAGCGATACGGAGTAGTATGATGAAAAAGTCTGCAAAGTTCTTGATTTTGTTTTTGTTTGGACTAGGTGGCGTAAATTATGCAGAGGATATATATGCTGTGTTTAATGTCAAAGCAATCAAAGACGCAAATCTCGCAATAGATGTAAGTGGCGTGGTAGAAAAAATCTTTGTTGATGTTGATAGTGAAGTAAAAAAAGGAGCGCAGCTCCTCGTGCTTGACAACAAAGACAAAGCCGCTCAACTAGAATCCATAAAGCAGCAATATCTTTTTGCAAAAGCCCAATGGGAGCGATACGCTAAAAGCGCGGACGCAGTGGATAAAAATACCCTAGACCAGCAAAAATCAAACTTCAAAAAACTAGAAGCAGACTATCAATACTACCAATCAATGTATAACAAAAGCATTTTGCGCGCACCATTTGATGGCACTATCGCAGAAAAAAAAATCGAAGTAGGCGATGGCGTGGGCGGGACAAGCACTGCTCTATTTCGCCTTGTGAGTGCGGAGAAAAAGCTCGTTTTGCAGTTTGATTCTAAGCATTTATCAAAAGTCAAAATAGGCGACACCTTTGAATATGCAATCGATGGCATAGGCAGCAAGCAATCCGTCATCATAAACAAAATCTACCCCACTATTGATAAATCCACTCGCAAAGCCACTGCTGAAGCAAGCGCACCAAACACGCTAAAGCCCGGGCTTTTTGGCGATGGGTTTATAAAAGCAAATGCACCACAACGCATACAAAATCCGCAAAACTTGCCAAATCCACAAAATTTACAAGAAAACACAGGACAAGAAAATCAAAAGCCACAAAATAATTAGAGCATTTAAGTAAGCCAAAAACAACAAAAAGGAACAAGCTAATGTATAAATTCGCTATCAATCGCCCCATTAGCACGATAATGTTTAGCTTGGGAATTATGTTTTTTGGATTTTTGGGGCTAAAAAAAATTCCTGTCGCGCTTTGGCCAAATATTGATTTTCCCATAGTGCTTATATCCACAGTATATCCCGGTGCTTCTGCCACTACGATTGAAAGCAAGGTAACTGACAAAGTCGAAGAGCAAGTGCTAGGGATTGATGGCATAAAAAATGTAACCTCCATAAGCGTGAGAAACACAAGCCTTGTCATCGTCCAATTTCAGCTAGAAAAGCCCATAAGCGAAGCGGTAAATGATGTCATAAACAAAGTCTCTTCGGTGTATTTCACAGATGCAGATATACGAAAACCCTCCATTGACAAAATCGATACCAACGGACAAGCAATCATTTCGCTATTTGTAAGCTCTGCTACGCACTCCGCGCCAGAGATTATGAAGCATACAGACACTATCATAAAGCCCCAGCTCCAAAAAATCGCAGGTGTAGGTGGCGTGCAATTAAATGGATATAGAGAGCGACATATCCGCGTATATCCAGACCCTACCTTAATGGCAAAATATGACATAACCTACTCGCAAATCTCTCAAAAACTAGGTGGCGAAAATGTCGAAATAGACGGGGGCAAAATCATAAACGCCACACAGCAATTTTCTATCACTACCGATGGCAACAGCCCAAGTGTCGAAAAAGTCGGCAATATCCGCTTAAATGATAATGTCTTGCTTAGTGATATAGCTGTCATAGAAGATGGGCTAGAGGAGTATAACACCTATGCTGCGTTTAATGGCGAGGGTGGCGTGATAATGGAAGTGCAAAAAATCGCAGGCTCAAATGACATAGCCATAGCCGATGGCGTAAAAAAGGCATTGCCCATCATAGAATCTGTAAGTGAGGGGTATAATATCCGCCCATTTTTGGATACCACAGAATTTATCAAAGAATCTATCCACGATATTGAGTTTGACTTGATTTTGGGTGGGATTTTGGCTGTGCTTGTGGTGTTTGTGTTTTTGCGAAATGTAACTATCACGCTTGTGTCTGCTATCTCGCTACCTATCTCGGTGCTAGGGACATTTGCGCTTGTGCAAGCTATGGGATTTTCGCTAAATATGCTTACGATGATGGCTATCACGCTTTCTATCGGTATCATCATAGATGACGCCATAGTAGTCATCGAAAACATCTACAAAAAGCTAGAGGAGGGCAAGCAAAAAAGAGAAGCTGCCTATGAGGGCGTGCGCGAAATCGCTTTTGCAATCTTTGCTATTTCGGCTATGCTTTTATCGGTGTTTGTGCCTGTGGGAAATATGTCTGGAATCATTGGCAAATTTTTCCAAAGCTTTGGGATTACAGTCGCGCTTGCGATTGGGATTTCTTATGTAGTAGTGATGACGGTGATTCCTATGGTTAGCTCACTCATTGCTAGCCCTAAGCAAAGTGCTTTTTATGCCAACACAGAGCCGTATTTTGTGCGACTTCAAGAAATGTATGCAGGCACGCTAAAATCCGTTCTAAGTCAAAAATTCCTTGTATCTTTAGCTGTGCTTGGTATTTTTATCGCTTCACTTTTTTTGGCAGGAAAGCTAGGAATGGAATTTATGCTAAAAGAGGATAGAAGTCAAGTGTATTTTTGGGTGCAAACCCAGCCCGGAATCAGTATCTATGAGATGAGGGCAAAAACCGAAGCTCTCCAAAAAGAAATCAACAAAGACACTCAAAATGTTGAATACACCACGATACAAGTCGCTTATGGCAAAACCCAAAACACACACAAATCCAAAATCTATGTCAAACTTCACGACAGAGATAAGCGCAATATAGACCAATTTGTATGGATGCGCGAAATGGGCAAAAGGCTATACTCACTCAAAGAATCTAGTGGGCTTACTATCACGCCTGCAGAAGTGCCACTTATGGGTGGAGGGGACAACTCCGCATTGCAAGTAGCGATATACGCGCCCGAGCAGCGATTAGTCGATGAGAGTGCTAGCAAGCTAAAGCAGCTTTTGCTGCACGATGAAAGGCTAAAAGGAAAGCTAGTTGATTACCACGAGAATCAATCTGATTGGCAGCCTGAATATCGCTTGAAAGTATTGAGGGCAAATGCAAATGAATATGGGGTAAGTGCCAAAGACATAGGGAATGCTATAAGTGCGGCTTTTTCAGGCGAAACCCAAGTAGCTTACTACAAAGAAAACGGCAAAGAATACAAAATCACTTTGCGCGTGCCAGATGAGCGCAGAGCAAGCGTAAATGACATAAAGCGCATACAGATTCCAAACAAAAACGGCGATATGATGTTTTTGGAAGGCTTGGTAGAAATAGAGGAGGGAAAAACCCCCACCACTATCAATCGCTACAATCGCCAACGAAGCATAATGCTCTATGCAAATACCGCCACAAAGCCAAATGGCAAAAAATATCCACTAAGCGAAGTGCTAGAGACAATCGAAAAAACAAAAGGCGAGTGGCTATCTCAAGGTGCGACTTATAGTCTAAGTGGCGAAGCAGAAAATCTAGCCGAGACAGGTGCTGCATTTGGCATAGCGGTTGCTACGGCGTTTGTGCTGATTTATTTGATTTTGGCTGCACTTTATGAGTCGATTTTAGAGCCTATCATTATTATGGTAACGATGCCTCTTAGCTTTTCAGGCGCGTTTTTTGCGCTAGGGATTGTGGGGCAGCCACTAAGTATGTTTTCATTGCTTGGGCTTATACTGCTGATAGGAATGGTCGGCAAAAATGCTACACTGCTAATTGATGTAGCAAACGAAAAGCGCGAGGAGGGCTATGGCATAAAAGATGCGATTCTCATAGCAGGGGAGCTACGACTTCGCCCGATACTTATGACGACTATCGCTATGGTATTTGGTATGCTACCTCTTGCGCTTGCCACAGGGGAGGGAAGCTCGATGAAATCTGCCATTGGCATTTGTATGATAGGCGGGCTTATCATTTCTATGCTTTTAAGCCTTTTAATCGTGCCTGTTTTTTATATGATTTTAGCCCCCATAGATGATAAAATCAAGAGATTTTACCGCGTAGCAAAATCACAAAGGCTTGCTTGATTTTGTGCTGTTTGGCGTGGCGAGATTTTGATGTGCTTTTGCGTGATTTTTAAACATTGTATTTTTTAGATTCTAGATAGATTTTGGATAAAAAATGATAGCTAATAAGTTTTTGTGTTTTGCTTTTTGTGTGGGGGTTGTCTGCGGTAGCTTTGCCCAAATGCTACTAGCAAAGCCCACAAGCCAAACAAAATCTACAAAGCCCGCTAAATCTCCCATATCTACCAAACCTACAATATCCAAACCTACACAAAGCCCAAACTCCACCACAAAAAATAGCTCCAAAAATACCCAAAAACCCAAACCAACAAATAAAGATTCCTCACTAAAATTTACACTCACCACCCTAGAAATAGAGAAAAACAAGCTAGGCAAGCCTCGCAAAAATCCTCACTCACTATTCATAGGAGCTGGGCTGGGCTATGGAGTAGAGAAGCAAATACCAAAAGACACGGCTAATGCCAAAGACACAATATCTATGCTAAATATCGGCTTTCGCTCGGGCTATGAGTATATGTCACTAGCCTATATCGGCTTTCGCGTGTATTTGGACTATTTTTTGAGCGTGCGTCCTAGCGGGCTAGAGAGTGAAGCTACCTCTACATTTTTGGCAAATCTAAACGCACAAGGTAGAATCTACTCCTTTAGCGAAAGGTTTGAGTTTGGCTGGCTAGGTGGCTTAAGCGTGGGCTATGGAGTGCAGGATAAGCAAATCTCATCTAGTGATGATTCTAGCGAGCAGATACAACAAGGCAGAGGGGTTTTTCTAGGAAATGTAGGGGTTTTTGGTATCATTGATGAACATCATCGGGTAGAGATTTTAGTCAAACTCCCTATCAAAACCTTTGCAGAAGAAAGCCAAACGTATACTTATGAGGATTATAGTTTTTTGCTTATGTATGACTATCTTTTTTGATTTTTATTGCGAAGCATTGGCAAAAATATTGTGAGTAAAAATATTGCTAAAATTTTCCAAGAAATGAGAAATACAAGAAATGTAAGAAATAAAGAAAAGCAATGCAAGTAAGAAAAAATGGTGGCTCTGATTGGATTTGAACCAACGACCCCTACCATGTCAAGGTAGTGCTCTACCACTGAGCTACAGAACCAAAAACACACTTTTTAAAAATTGCTAAAAGCCACCAAAAACTAGCACAAAGCAAAATTAAAAAATAAACACTTAAATCACAAAAACACTATAAAAATGCACGCCAAAAATTCACGCACACTTGGGATAAAAGCAAGTTTGAATTATAAAGTATTTTTGTTTAATTTTTGCTTTATCACCCTACTTTATGTTGCATTACTTCGTGTCATATCACGCGTTATGTCGCATTTGAAGCACCACGATTGATTATAGCTCGCGGTGGCGTTTTGCAAAACACTAAATGCTAAAAAAACACCAAAATCCACTTGTGCAAAATCACTTGAAAAATCGCTAAAGCCACTGCGGATTTGTAGTCCAGCTTACAGATAGCCAGATTTTGTAGCTTGGGATTGCAAGTGCGTGCTGTATCTCCTCACGGATAGAATCCAAATCCGCCACCTTGCCCTCATAATCCCCCTTTACCAATATATTTATCTCCACCATAAAAAACCTACCAGATTTTGCTGTGTGTGTATCATAGTCGCTAAAGCCGTATTTTTGGCTTATTTCCTCCATTATGTGCGTGATTTTTTCATCAATTTCTTTTGGGGCTACCATTATCAAATCTTTGAAATTCGCTATGGCGATTTTTGCAGGGCTTATGCAAAGTAGCAAGGATAGCACACACAAAAGTGCGGGGTCTACATATCGTGCCAATGTTTTTGCACTAGGGCTAATCGTGCCAGAATCAAGCGCGTTTGCACCACTTGTCCCGCTTAATATCACATAAATCACACCAAACGCCACAATCGCCCCCAAATATAGCACACAATCGATTTTCCACTCGATATTATCCACTTTGATTAAATCTGATTCTAGGGCTTTGCAAGCGCGGTGAGTGTAGACAAAAAGTGCTAGACAAAACAAAAACGCACACACACTATACACACAAGCCCCACCCAAATACACCTCATACCCACCACTTAGAATGCTACTAAGCGCGTTTATAAACGCATACACACACACAAAAACAAGCACTAACGCCTTAAAAAGATTTACCATAGGTTCAAAGCGCACATAGCCGTATTGAAACACATCATCATCTTCTTTGTAAATATAGCGCGAAGTTATCACACTAAGCGCACCAAGCCCCACACTGATAAGCGAGACAAACCCATCAAACGCGATTGAAAGCGAGCGCACCGCCACCCCAAATCCAATCCCAAATATTGCTAAAATTAGCGAGCTAAACATAGAGATTTTTAGCACCATTTGTTCTTTTTGGGCTTCTTTTTTGGGAGAGGAAACACTAGCAGGTTTCGCGCTAGAATCGCTTTTTTTGCCTTTGCGCACAGAAGTGATATAGTTGCGCTTAAGTGAGAGAGTTTTGCTAAAAGGCAAGGAAGTTTTGAGGACAGAATCTTTTGGCTTTTGTGTGCTGTTTTGCGTGATAGAATCCCGCATTTTGGATTCTTTTGCACTAGATTCTATCGCATTAGAATTATTTAAATCCACTATCTTAGAATCTGTGTTTGTAGCACTTATATCATCAATGTTTTGTGGCGTTAGATTTTGCATTTATATCCCCTATTTGCCCTAAATCACTTTTGGCGATTTTTAGCATTTTTGTTTTTGGGAGAGTTCTTTTTTGGCGTTTGAGAGCATAAGTTTTATGCGGTTTTCTTGATTGACTTTTGTCGCGCTTGGGTCGTAGTCTATGGATATTATGTTGCTTTGTGGATTTCGCTCTTTGATGAGCTTTAGCATACCGCGTCCTACTATGTGGTTTGGCAAGCAGCCAAAGGGCTGCGTGCAAATGATATTATTTACGCCTTGCTCTAGTAGCTCTAGCATTTCAGCAGTGAGTAGCCAGCCCTCGCCCATATTCATTCCGTGCGAGACATAGCCATTTGCTAGGGTTTTGGTATGCCAAAACGGCGTAGGTGCGCGAAAAACCCCGTGCTTTTTTATCGCGCTTATCATATCTTTTTGTCGCTTCAAAAAATACCAATACACCGCTTGATAGATAAGCTTTTTGTAGAATTTATCGCCATAGAGTTTATTATCTACAAGTCTATCATTTATACAATAAAGCCCAAAATCTAAAAATCCCGGGATTACCACTTCGCAGTCCTCTTCTAGCAAGAAGTCTTCTAAGTTATTGTTGCCTATGGGGGAAAATTTGATATAGATTTCGCCCACTATACCGACTTTGACTTTTTGCGTGTGAGTGCGACTAATACTAGCAAAATCTTGCAAAATCGCTTTCATATCGCGTTTTAGAGATTTGTAGCTTGTAAGCCCGCTTGTGGTTTTGGCTGTGGCTTTGATAGAGTTTTTTAGCGCGTAATCGCTTGTGTTATGGTTTGTTACGCGCTCTATCCATTTGCTTACTACTTTGTCTGTGTCGCCTTTGTTCAGCTCATAAGGCTTGCACTGATTTGCTAGACACATTAGCAAATCCCCATAAATCATCGCGTTTGTAAAATGCTTTAGCATTTCTCTACTTACGCGAAATCCTTGCCCACTCTCTAGCCCGCTGAAGTTTAGCGAAATCACAGGAATCCTCTCAAATCCCGCTTTTATAAGTGCTTTGCGTAGGAGGTGGATATAGTTGCTAGCTCGACAGCCACCACCTGTTTGGGTGATAAGCAAAGCGACTTTGTCTAAGTCGTATTTGCCACTTTTTAGTGCGTCTATCATTTGCCCGATGACAAGCAGGGCAGGGTAGCAAGTGTCATTATGCACATTGCGCAACCCCTCATCAACCACACCCTTGCCCTCATTGTGCAATAGCTCGGCTTTATATCCGTGCAAGTGCAAAATATTTACTAAGAAGCGAAAGTGAATCGGCAACATCATTGGCACTAAAATCGTATGAGTTTGCTTCATCTCTTTTGTAAATATGGCTTTGATATTATCTCGTCCTTGTGATTTTTGTGGTGGTCTCTTTGGGTTTTTGGGATTAGTAGCACTATTTGATAGCCTCCACTCTTTTATAGCGGGCAATCTTGGTGGGAGATTTTGACTAAAATCTTGGAATGCTTTTAGAGCGTTTTTGGGGTTTGGCATAGAGCCTAGAGTATCAAAAGAATCCAAAATGTTTTGGTGTAAAAAAGGGCTTTGCCCTTGATATAGATTTGTGGCTTGTTTCATTGATTTTCCTTATTTAGCAGATTTTAGATTTAGCAGATTTTAGGCATTTTCTTTTGTGGCTTGTGTGGCTAGATTTTGACGAGTAGCTAGCACAGAGGGGAAAGCCATATTTGCGCGTTTGCGAAAGATGATTGATTGCTCGCTATTTGTGCTATTAGCATTATCGATTTTAGTAGCAAAGACTGCGCTATTAAATTGTGTCTTTAGCACACTAGAATCCATAAGGCTAGATTTTGCTTCTAGTTGTTTGCTATCTTGCTTGTGGTTTTGGCTAGCTAGCTCCATAGCTGCTATTAGCGAGCGGATACGAATCTTTACTGCACCTAGATTGCTTATTTCATCGATTTTTAGCTGGGTGTAAAATCTGCCTTTTGATTCTAGGATTTCGCGCACTTCATCAGTAGTGATAGAGTCTATCCCACAGCCAAAGCTCACAAGCTGCACTAGCTCAATATTCTCATTTTCGCAAACAAACTGCGCGGCATTATAAAGCCGTGAGTGATAACTCCATTGGTTTAAAATCTGCAAATCTTTTGCGTGTGCAAGATGAGCTATGGTATCCTCGCTTAGCACGACTAGCCCAAGCGAATTTATGAGTTTATCTATGCCGTGATTTATCTCTGGGTCTATATGGTATGGGCGTCCGCAAAGCACGATAGCCTTTAGATTTTGCTCCTTTATGATTTGCAAAATCTCTTCACCCCTAGTGCGAATATCAGCTAGCCACTCCTCACGGAAGCGATACGCGCTATCAAGCGCGGCTTTTAGCTCTTTTTGGCTAAAATCTTTTAGTCCTAGCATTTTGCTTGTTGTTTTTATGGTGGATTTTAGTGTGTTTTTTAGCGCGGATTTTAGTCCCTTTTTGTCGCTTTTGGATTTTGCAAAATCCCTAAACATTTCGCCAAAAAATCGGCTAGATTTTCGGTAGAAATTGTCCTTTTTGTGCAAGCCAAAGTAGGGATAATAAAATCGCACTTCTTTTAGTTTGTCGACATTGTTTGCAAGTAGCTCTGGATAGTAGGCGACAACGGGGCAATTATAGCTTTTGGTGCTAGAGTCTTGGTGGTTTTGGCTATTTTGAAATCCCTTGCTCATACAGGGATAAAATATCGCTTCCACCCCTTGCTCTAGCAAATCCTCAATATGCCCGTGCATAAGTTTGGCAGGGTAGCACACCGTATCGCTAGGGATAGAATACTGCCCTTTTTGGTATGTGTCTTTTGAGCTAAATTTTGATACTACCACTTCAAAGCCTAGCTCGCTAAAAAGTTTGTGCCAAAAGGGTAGATTCTCATACATATTTAGCCCTAGTGGGATACCGATTTTGCCTTTGTATTTTGGATTTTGGCTTGGATTTTCATATAGCTTGTAGTTAGTCAAATCTTTTAGTCTATTTAGTTTGTATTCATACATATTTGGGAGGGTGCTTTGTTTTTTTATGCCTAGTGGTTTATCGCAGCGATTGCCCGAGATAAATTTCCGCGCTCCTTTTGAATCGTTAAATTTATTTATCGTTAGGTGGCAGTTGTTTCCACAGATTTTGCAGTTTGTCGCACTTGCACTATGTGAGAAATGCTCCAAATCGTGCTCATCTAAAATGCTAGATTTGTCTAGTCCCAAACTTTTGGCATAAAGAGCCGCACCAAATGCACCCATAAGTCCGCTTATCTCTGGGCGAATGACATTTCTAGCGATTTCTATCTCAAAGCTCCTTAGCACAGCATCATTTAGAAATGTTCCTCCCTGCACGACTATTTGCTGTCCCAAATCATCAGCATCACGCGCGCGAATCACTTTGTAAATCGCATTTTTTACCACGCTCATAGATAGCCCCGCACTTATATCCTCTATGCTTGCACCCTCTTTTTGCGCTTCTTTGACAGAGCTATTCATAAACACCGTGCAGCGCGAGCCAAGCTCTACGGGGTGCTTTGACTTTAGCCCTAGAGTTGCAAACTCACTCACACTATGCCCCATAGAGCGAGCAAAAGTCTCTATAAAGCTCCCACACCCACTTGAGCAAGCCTCATTTAGCATTATGCTATCTATCGTGCCATTGCGGATATAAAAGCACTTCATATCTTGCCCACCGATGTCAATGATAAAATCCACCTTTGGGTTAAAAAACTGCGCGGCTTTTAGGTGTGCCATTGTCTCTACTATGCCTGCATCTAGCCCAAAGCCAGATTTGATAAGCTCTTCGCCATAGCCTGTAACAGCACTTCCTTTGATAAAAATCTGTGCACCATAATGCTTGTATATATGCTTTAGTTGGGAGTGAATCACGCTTGCAGGATTGCCCTCATTGGAGTTGTAGTATTGATAAAGTATGTTGTTTGCAGAATCTAGCAGTATGATTTTGGTAGTGGTGCTACCACAATCCACTCCAAGATAGGCTTCTATGGGCTTTCCTCCATTTGCTTCAAAGGCTTCATCAATGTCTATGATTTTTAGGCTAGCTTTTTTGTGCCTAGCATTAAAATCATCTAGCTCTTTTTGGCTAGCAAAAAGTGGTTTTAGATATTTGTTGCGAGAAGCGGTGTTTTTGGATTGCTCCAATCTCTCTAGCAGGCTATCACAGCTAAATGTTTTGCTTGATTCACTAGCACACCTTGCCACACCGATAGCCACCGCATAAGGAGCGAAATCAGGGAAAACCGCGCAAAAAGGCTTAATAGATTTTGCGGGATTTTGAGTATTTTGGGTGTGGCTAGGATTTTTGTTCTTTGCCCTCTCATAGCTTTCACTTTTTTCATAGTCCTCTTGCAAAGTCTTAGCAAATCTCTCTTGCAAACCTTTGTAAAAAAACAGCGGTCCACCCAAAAACAGCACTTTGCCCGTGATTTTGCGCCCTTGTGCTAGTCCGCTTATGGTTTGATTTACCACAGCTTGAAATATGCTAGCAGCAATGTTAGATTTATCTACGCCTTGATTTAGCAAGGGCTGGACATCGGTTTTGGCAAACACTCCACAGCGACTTGCCACAGGATAGATTTTGCTATGATTTAGAGAAATCTCATCAAATTCTTGCGCACTAATTGCTAGCAGGGTTACCATTTGGTCGATAAACGCTCCTGTGCCACCTGCACAAGAGCCATTCATTCTCTCCTCACTTCCTCCGCTCAAAAATAAGATTTTGGCATCTTCCCCACCTAGCTCGATAACCGCATCTGTATCTGGCTCCAAAAACTTCACTGCTTCTGCGGTGGCAAACACTTCTTGGACAAAATCTATGCCAACTGCTTTTGCTATGCCAAATCCTGCCGAACCACTTAGGGCTACTTTTAGTTCGCGCGTGCCGACTATATCGCGCAAATCAGTGATGATTTCTATGGCTTTTTCTCTCACTTTTGAGTAGTGTCGCTCATATCGCTTATAGATGATTTTCTCCCCGTCCAAAAGCGCGATTTTTGCCGTAGTAGAGCCGACATCTATGCCAAGAAGTAAAGGTTGAAGTAATGTGGAATTTGCAGTTTGCGTGATTATTTGCGACATTTTGTTTTGCCCTTTTTTAGATTTTGCGCTTTATTTATTAGATTTTGTAAGCCGTATTTAGACATTGGAGATTTTGGTGTTTTTTGATTGTTTCTAGTCCATATTTTGAGATTTTTTTAGAATTAAAGCCCAACTTTTGATAGTTAGAATCGACAAAGCAATGGCGAAATTGTAGCAAAATAAAGGCAAAAATCGTGCCTTAAGTCTTGTAATTTTCACTTTATAAAAAACAAATTTTATTTAGTCAAAATTGCTCGTTTGTTTTGCGACAAATAAAAGAGTGAATTTGCGCTAAACATAAAGCTGTTTTTATGAAGTATATTTACCAAAATTGGGCTCAATCATTAAGAGGGCGTAGAGATTTTGGCAAGATTTTGCTATAATTGATTTTTGTTTTATCCACAATAATAGTCCATTAAAGCACGCAAAATCAAAATCTCACAAAAGGACACAAATATGGAAGAGCAGCTTGTCGCCCTTGCGATTGAAACCTACAAAATCACACTTCTTATCTCACTTCCCATTCTTGCCACAGGGCTTATCATCGGGCTTTTAATCAGCATTTTCCAAGCCACCACTCAAATCAATGAAATGACACTCTCTTTTGTGCCAAAGATTTTGGGCGTAATCGCTGTGATTGTGCTTACGATGCCGTGGATGCTAAATATGCTAAGCGATTACACGACAAATATCATCAAACTTATCCCTAAATTTATAGGCTAGATTTTGCTATAAAAGCAACATTTTCAAACGCAAAATCTTAAGCAAAATTAAACAAGATAAAATCCTAAAATGTTTCTAAAAATCATAAATTTTGCCACTTACACAAGCCTAAAAATCGGCACTCCACTGCCTGTGTGGGTGCTAGAGAGAAGCGATGAAGTCGCCTTTGGGGCATTGGGCTCGCACAAGGTGTGGGATAGATTAGACAAACTAGAAAAAGATTTTTTAGAAAAATTGACACAAGCAAAATCTAACACTAAAGCTGATTTATCGCATACTAATTTAGACTTATCCTCTTTAGCAAGTGATTTTATAAGTTTAAATAGTGATTTGGGGAATGATTTGGCAAGCGAAGAGTTAAGCTCAAATGAGATTTTGGAAAATGAGATTTTGGAGGGCAAAATCTCAAGTAGTGAGATTTTTAAGACAAAGCAAAGCACTTGTGGCAAACAACAGCAATCCCTAAAATCCCTATACACCTGCATAGGCAATGGCTATAATCTCCTTGTATCGCCAAATGCTAAGCACTTGGTTATGCTCTCTTCCGAGTTTGATTATATTTTGACAAAAGATACTTTGCAAAATCCAAAAGATTCTAGCGAGGTTATTGAGGTGGGTGGCAAAACTAGCTCTTCAAGCCTTTTTAGATTTTGTAAGCAGCATAATTTAGGTGGGCTAGAGTTTTTGCGCTCATTGCCGGGGAGTGTGGGCGGATTAGTCAAAATGAATGCTGGAATGAAGCAATATGAGATAAAAGATACGCTACTAGAAGTCTGCATAGATGGTATCTGGCGCAGTGATTTTGCCCTAAGCTATCGCTCTAGCGATATAGCAGGCATAATAAGCGCGGCTAGATTTCGCCTAAAAAAAGGCTTTGATTCTAGCTTGCTAGCGCAGTTTCAAGCGATGAGAAGCACCCACCCCAAAGAGCCAAGCTGTGGGAGCTGCTTTAGAAATCCTAGCGGGGATTATGCAGGTAGGCTAATAGAAGCTGTGGGGCTAAAAGGTGCTAAGCAAAATGGAGTAGGGTTTAGCTCACACCACGCAAATTTTTTGGTAAATTTTGGCACAAAATCCACTCAAGCAAGTCCTACTCAAGTAGATTCCACTCAAACAAATTCCACCAAAACAAACTTCACTAAGATAGATTCTTGCCAAGCGGAGTTTGCAGACGCGCTAGCGATGATAGAGCTAGCAAAAAAGCGCGTAAAAGAGCGATTTGGCATAGAGCTAGTCCCTGAAGTGCAAATCGTGCACTAAAAGTGCGCGTAAAATCACCTAACACGATAAAGCCTAAAGCGACTAAAATGCGCAAAAACACAATTCTTAAAAGCAATGTCTGCATTGCTGCAATTTGCTATGACTTGGGCTATATCCGCACGATAAATTCTTGGCAATCAAAATTTGCGCCCATAGAGTGTAGCTCCAAAGGCACGCCATATAGGCTACTTAAATGCGCTTCATCTAGCAATTCCCTCCCACCAAAAATGCCATTAGAAAATCCCTCGCCTAACGCGCAGGCAGTTATAAAATCGTGATTTTGTATTTTTGCAGAATCTTTTGAAAAATCCACTTTAAAATCCACTTTCGCGCAAGATTTTGTAGAATCTATTTTTGAGATTAGCAAAACTTTGTTGGACAAAAACAGCGCGTGGGCAGGGAAATGTGTATTTATGATGATAGCACAGCCCTGCTTGCTTAAATCTTTTAGCATATCAAGGATTGTTTTTTGGTTTGCAAAGTCAAGATTTGATTCTGGCTCATCTAGGACTAAAATCTTTGGTCGTTTGACTAAAGCGCGAGCAAAAAGCACCATTTGAAGTTCGCCTCCACTTAGAGAAGCGCAGTTTTTTGTTTTTAGATGAGCGATTTTTAGCTCATCTAGCACTTGGCTTGCTTTTTCAAAGTCGCTTTTTTTGGGCATCAGCGTGATATGTGAGTTTAGCCCTAGCGTTACCATTTCTAGTGCGCTTATGGCTAGAGGGATACCTTTGTTTTGAGCGACATAGGCTATGTTATCCCACATTTTTGCCTGCCTTGCACCTTGAGAGTGGCTTATATTCACTCCATTTAGTCGCACTTCTCCGCTTGTGGCTTTTATAAATCCCAAAAGGCATTTTAGTAGTGTCGTTTTCCCCGCTCCATTGCGTCCTAGCACACTTAGGATTTCGCCTGCTTGGAGGGAAAAATTTATATTTGAGAGGATTTTGCTAGTGCGTGAGAAGTTTAGATTTTTTACTTCAAGCAGTGGTGGATTTGGTGCAAGATTTGGCACAAGTGTAGTTGTGGCGTGATTTATGGTGCGAGTCGTGTCGCAGTGGATTTTATCGTGCTTTGGCATAGTCATAGCCTTACTCCTCCTTTGTTTTTGTGCAATATATAAATAAAAAACGGCGCACCCACAATCGCACTCAAAATCGATATAGGAATCTCACTAGCACTAAGAGAGCGTGAGATAATATCTATGAGGGTTAAAAATCCAGCACCCAAAATCGCGCTTAAGCCCAAAACTCTAGAGTTTTCACTTCCCACAAGTAGCCTAGCGATATGTGGGATAAGTAGCCCTATCCAGCCTATCACGCCACACAGACACACACTCACGCTTACGATAATCGTGCAAGATAAAATCACGCCTGCCCTCAAAGCATTTAGATTTACCCCTAGACTTTTTGCTTCTTCTTCACTTAGGGCGAGTAGATTTAGCTTCCAGCGCAGGGCAAAAAGCACCACACAGCCCAAAGCCACCACGATAAGTCCAGCCCCTAGCTGTGCGCTCCACACGCGTGAGAGAGAGCCCAAAAGCCAATAAGTGATACTAGGAAGTGTGTCTTGCGGGTCGGCTAGGTATTTCACAAGACTTACTAGGCTAGAAAAAAGTGCAGATATGATAATCCCGCTTAGCACCATACTCACGCTACTTAAGCTGACAAAGCGCGAATAGCTTACCGCTACTACAAGCACGAGAGACACTATCCCAAAGCAAAATCCAAATGCGCACACCCCTACCATATTAAGCCCAAGCATAAGTGCTAGCACCGCGCCAAAGCTACTTGCATTTGTTACGCCCAAAATATCAGGTGTGGCTAGAGGATTTCTAAAAAGACTTTGAAATGCACAACCACACATACTTAGCCCAGCACCTACGATAAGTGCTAACAGCACGCGAGGAGCGCGAAAATCTAGCAAGATAACTCGTTGCAAATACTCTTGCTGTGATTGTGTGCTATGAGTGCTGCTAAGCGTGTCAAAAAGCATAGAGACAACCTCGCTAAAAGCGATAGGATAGCGACCGCTTGATAATGCCAAAAGTGCTATGCACACCATAGCAATGATAGCTAGAGTATAAGCAAGTGCGGTTTTTGTAGATTTTGGGTGTGTTGTGTGATTGCTTTGCTTAGATTTTGCTTTCATTGTGGATTTTCCTTTAGTCGTTTTCATTTATTGCTACATAAATCACATACATAAATCACAAATAATGAGCTAGTATTTCCACACATATTTTAGTGTGAAGTTTCGTGCAGGTTCTACTAGAGGGTTTGTGATAGAGTATGAGGCTTTTATCTCCTCAAACACTACGGGATTTCGCCCTATGGTGTTAAAGAGATTTGACACACCAAAGATTAGCTCCATATCTTTCATATTATGTTTAAACGCACCTAGCTTTAGCCCTGCGTAAATATCACTCATCATATAGCCCTTACTCCTGCGCTCTTGCGTGTTGTCTATGCGCCATTTATCCGCATAAAATCTCTGCACTATCCCAAAATACACTCTATCAAAGTTAAACTTCACGGTTAGATTTCCATAAAGTGGCGCGATATAGGCTATTGGCTTATGATTGCTTATATCCATTCCGTAGTTATATGCAAGCACATAGCCTAGCTCTATCATAGAGTCCAAAAAGCTATGCCTGCCCTCTAGCTCCGCTCCAGCGATATATGCCTTGCCTATGTTTTGATATTTTCTAGCATTTGTTTGCAAAATACTATCAAAGTAAGTCGCACCAAGTGCGATTTTGTCGTGATAGTAGGTAAAAAACCCTACAAGTGAAGCATAGTGATTATCCGTATGCACGCGAAATCCTAGTTCTGCGGTTTGGGAGTATTCAGGATGCAAAGTCGGGTTTATCATTGTTGGGGGATTGCCAGCAGAGACGGAGTAGCGATAGCTATATGAGTCTTTGAAGTTGTGGCTTAGATTGATGACATTGCTAATGTAGTCTGTGATAAACCACACACTTCCTAGAGAGCCTGTGATAGCTCCGCTGTGTAGTATGTCATTATCATCAAGTTGTTTTGTTAGCGCGGCTTGAGTGGAATTAGTTGGATTAGAATTTTCGCTAGACATTCTCTCTTTGCCAACGGTGGATAAAAAATAATCCCCTCTAATCGCACCTGATAAAATCCACCTATCAAATACTTTCCAATCATCTTTTACAAATAGCGCAAAATCTGTGTTTGTGCTAGGGCGAGCAGCGATATTTACACTACCTGTGGCGTTTGTGCCATTTCCATTGTGAAAAATCTGCCTTGTGCCTCTAGGATTTATCGCGCTTACTATTTCCACGCCATATCCCAAAGAGTGCTTGCCAGCGGTGCTATCAAAGATGATTTTAAATCCTGCTATGTTGTTATTATAAACTTGTTGTTGGATATTTGTTTTGCTTGCGCCATAAGTGGAGTTTGAGCGGTAGTTCCAAATGTCTGTGTCCCAATGCCGAATATATGCGTATATATCCATAGAGTTGGCAAAAGATAGATTTTTTTTAAGCGCACCTAGTCGTAGGTAGTATTCTCTAAGCGGAATCTCACTTACATAGATTCCATAAGAACTGCCCGGTGCCGCGCTCACTCCAGCTCCACCACCTGCGCGGTGAGATTCTATGCTTGAGTAGCGTCCTTGCGCGTAGTAGCGAGTGTTGCTTTTTGTCGTGTAGCCGACATTAAAGTCCAAATTAAACGCATTGTAGTTGGAGTTTTTTGCTTTTAGGTATTTGCCACCCTCTTGGATTGGCGTTAGATAATCCCCACCGATTCTACCACTTACACCTACTAGCAAATCCCAGCCACCTCCACCACCCAAAATCTCTGCCCTTCCAGCTACGCCGTTATTTACGCTTTGGTATTCTAGTGAGCGTAGTCTCGCTGTGGCTTTGAAGTCTTTGCCACCAAGATTGTAGTTGCTTTTTCTAGAGCGAAAATTGATTAGCCCATTTATGCCGTAGTTGCCATATAGTGAGCCAGCCGAACCACGAATGACTTCAATAGAATCAAACTGATTTACATCAAGCACATTAAAATCTAGCGTGCTTCGTCCCGTGAAAGGCACGCCATCTATCATTATGAGTGTGTAGCCGTTATTAGAGTTTTGCCCGCGCACGCTTATTTGTCCATTTACTCCACCGCTTCGTGAGTAAAGCACGCTAGGCACGCTCTCTAGCGCGGTTTGTGCGCCACCTAGTGAGATTTTCTCTAGCAAGGTGTCTTTTGAGACAATAGATATTTGCCTACTTTGTAGCTCTAATGGCAAGCTGCTTAATCCTATTTGAGCTCCTTTGTTTGCGCTTACAGTTACGCGCTCTAGCTCGTGGGTTTCTACATTTTGGGATTCTAGCGCGTATATTTGGGATAGTAGCGTTGCAGAAATTGCTAGTGTTTTTGCTTTCATTAGTTTTCCTTAAGTTTTTTTTGCTTAGTTATTGCCACAGTTGCAAGCGATGAGCTAGTATTTCCACACATATTTTAGTGTGAAGTTTCGTGCAGGTTCTACTAGAGGGTTTGTTACGCTAAGTGGATAGAGTGCGTTTACAGCTCCTACCGTTACGGGATTTCGCCCTATGGTGTTAAAGAGATTTGACACACCAAAGATTAGCTCCATATCTTTCATATAGGATTTGAAAGCCCCTAGCTTTAGCCCTGCGTAAATATCTGTCATTGCATAAGATTTTGTCTTGTATTCTGTCGCGCCAGCCACGCGATTTTTGCCACCATAAAACCTCTCAGCTAGCACGAAATACACTTTCTCAAAGTCAAACTTCACACTTAGATTTCCATAAAGTGGGGCTAGATAAGCGATAAGCTTTTTTTGTGTCAAGTCCTCTCCGTAGTTGTAGCTTAATGTGTAAGTTAGCAATACTTTAGAGCTAGCAAAGCTATGCCTACCCTCTAGCTCCGCCCCAGCGATAAACGCTCGCCCGATATTTTCATAGCGATTGCGCCCGTCTTGAAACAAGATTCCCAAAACCATATCTTGATAGTTTGTATAAAATCCTATGATTGAAGCGAAGTGATTTTCGCTAGTAAATCGAAATCCAAATTCTGCGGTTTGTGAGTATTCGGGCTTTATTTTTGGATTGGCAATCGTAGGCGTGGTAGAAGCTGATGGCGTAGAGCTAAGCCTCGAAGATGCCCCCGGGTCTTGGAAATTGTGAGAGATATTGATGACATTGCTAATGTAGTCTGTGATAAACCACACACTTCCTATCGAGCCTGTGAGCGCACCTGTGTGAATGAGCGGATTTGCATCTAGCACTTGTGCACTTTCTTTCGCGCCATTTGTGCTGACAGTAACTTGTTTGTTTTCTATATCACTGCGCTTTTTAGAAATAGTCGTTAGCACATAATCCCCCCTAATCGCACCTGATAAAATCCAATTATCAAATACTTTCCAATCATCTTTGACAAATAGTGCGAAATCCGTGTTTGTATTTGGGCGGATAGTAGTGCAGCTAGAGGCTTTGCATTCACCTTGTGAGCTTGTCAAAAAGTTTTGTCTATAAGGAGTTAGATTTATGCTACTTAAAATCTCTGCGCCATAGCTAAAGTAGTTGTTTTTGTATCGTGTGTCAAATGAGATTCTACCTCCTAGATATTGATTGGCATATACTTCTTGGTGGATAAAGAGATCTGTTGCTGTGTTGCCATTGCTACCGTTCATTAGCGTGCGTCTATCATTCCAAAGGTCTGTATCCCAATAGCGATAATACACATAAGCATCCATAGAATCCGCGTATTTTAGATGTTTGGTGCTTACCCCAAGCCTTAGGTAATACTCCGACATAGGATTTTCTCTAAAATACACTCCATAGTCCGCACCCGGTGCTGCTGCTAGCCCTCCTGCGCGTGAAGTCTCTATGTGTGAGTAGCGTCCTTGCGCGTAGTAGCGAGTGTTGCTTTTTGTCGTGTAGCCGAGATTAAAATCCGCATTGTAAGTGGTGTAGTAAGAATTTTTTGCCTTCAAAAACTTGCCATCTTTTTGGATAGGAGTTAGATAATCCCCGCCATTTCTAGCACTTACCCCCACTAGCAAGTCCCATCCACCTCCACCACCCAAAATCTCCGCCCTCCCAGCTACGCCGTTATTTACACTTTGGTATTCTAGCAAGCGAAGTCTAGCTGTGGCTTTGAAAGATTCTCCACCAAGATTGTAGTTGCTTCTTCTGGAGCGGAAGTTTATCACGCCATTCATCGCATCACTTCCCCATAGTGCGCTAGCCGCACCGCGAATCACTTCGATAGACTCAAATTGACTTGCATCAAGCACATTAAATTCTAGTAGGCTTCGCCCTGCAAATCGCACGCCATCTATCATCACCACAGACCGTTGCGAAGTGGAGTTTTGCCCGCGCATTGTGATTTGTCCATTTACTCCACCGCTTCGTGAGTAAAGCACGCTAGGCACACTCTCTAGCGCAGCTTGTGCGCCACCTAGTGAGATTTTCTCTAGCAGGGAGTCCTTTGAGACGATAGAAATCTGCTTGCTTTGTAGTTCTATTGGCAGCTCGCTTTGGCTTACTTGGGCGGTTACAGATACTTTTTCTAGTTGCTTTGTTTCAGATATTTCGCCTTGATAGCTTGGAGTGGTATCAGCTATGTGCTCTAGATTTTGGCTAGAATCGCTAGATTTGCCAAATTCACTAGGGTTGCTAGATTCGCTAGAATCTAGTTTTGTTACGCTTGGTGTTGCGCTTGGCTCGCTTGTGGTGATTGTAGTGGTGGTGCTTTGGCTTGTATCTGCCTCATTTGACAAAGCAGGTTCTGCATTTGCTAGATTCACACTTATGATACTTGCACTTATGGCACTCGCACTTATGACGCTTGAAATCGTTGAAAGGGATAAAGGCTTCATTTTTAGCTCCTAAAGAATTTTGATGATTTTGGTAGCAAGGATAGTGAAAATTGTTACCAATCAGCGCAATCATAATCAAAAAAAAAAAAAAAAACAACTTAATTTTGCAAATTTTTATCAAAATTTTGGTAGTGTTGTAACGAGATTACACAAAAATATCATTCATTCTTATTTTATGCGTATTTTTAAGACTTAAAATGCTGCATATTTTGAGAAAAATGCGTTATTTTTTGTGTAATTCTCAAGCACTTTTTATTTTTGGCTAAATCCTAGCCAAAAAGCACAAAATCACAAAAAGGAGAAACAATGAGTGTGCAAAACTGCTGTATAGCGAGTGAAGAGAGCATAAGCCAAAATCTAGCAACAAGGCTTAATGAGGCATATAGCCATAGTGAGATTACGCGCTATGGCAAGGTAGCTTATATCGATTCTTATGGTTACGAAAAAGACGGAATCTATGAGCATTTTTTGTATAAAAACGCGCTGGAATTTGTGGACTTATACAGCGATTTTGGTGGTCTGGACTTGAGTAAATACTGTGCTATGGTGCTAGGAATGAGTATCGATGAGGTGGCACTATGGAAGCATAGAGAGAAGCTATATGAGTTTTTGGACAATGGAGGGATTGTGATAAGTTTTTGCCATAACTACACAAAAATCCTCCCAAACAATTCAGGCTACATAAAAAGCCCTGTGGAAATACGAGATAGAGAAATAAAGCTAGTGGGACATAGCCTCACAAATGGCATACGCGAATACGACATAAACTATCGGCGAGGTGTCAAAGGCTTTTTTAATCGCGGGTATTTTGAGATAGATGAAAAAGATTGTGAAGTGTTTTTGCGCGATAGTGAGGGTAAAGTAGTGGGCTACATAGATAGAATCTCTACTCGTGGCGTGATAGTAAGCACCGCAGGAGCGGATTTGCTGACATTTGGCGTGTTTGAAAACAATAGTGCAAGACGACTTGGGCTAAATCTTTTTAAATGGCTTGCTCAAGAGCTAAAGCAAAGAGAATCTAACAAGATTTGCCTTGCAAGTCGCCTAGCCCAAAATCTCATAAGTGAGGAGAATCAAAGCGGACTTTTTCACTTTGATTGCGACATAATTGCTAGCCAAACCCCACAAAATCCACTGCGCAAAAACCCAAAGCTAAAAAACGCTATCATCACAGGTGGTGCAAGCTATGAGCGCAATTTTTTCTACAACAAAGATGCAAAATACGCACACTTTTTTGATAAGCGAATCTACCATAAGCAAGCCAAAGATACGGATTTTAGCGAGTTTGATTATATCGTCATCGCTTCTAGGGCAAATCCGCGATTTTTGTTGCCTTGCAAGGATAAGTTTTTGGACTTTCTAAAAAATGGTGGGAGTATTGTGAGTTTTGGCGAGATTACGCAGGATTATTTGCCAAATATCGCGTGGAAAGAATACGGCGTGAATTTTTGGTGGTGGCTTAGTGAGGGTGCGGATATGCCATTTGTAGTGTGCGAGAGTGGCAAAAGTCTTTTTGAAAAAATGTCGCTTTTCACTGCCAAATGGCACTATCACGGCGCGTTTTATCCACCAAAAGATTGTATAAATATTTTGCAAAATGAGCTAGGAGAGGCAATCATCTACAAAGACATAAGTTTCAAAGGTGGGCTATATGTAACCTCGCTTGACCCAGATTTTCATCTAGGGCAGGGCTTTATGCCAAAGACAGAGCCGTTTTTTGATAACTTTATGGAATGGATAGAAAACGACATTCTAAAGCACAAGTTGGGACACAAACTAGAGCATAAGGAGGCAAAATGAAAAAGCTAATATTTCTCGCACTCACGCTTGCTAGCGTGCTTTATAGTGCCACATTTCCACTGCAGCTAGTCGATGATGAGGGGCAAAAAGTGATAATCCACAAAGAGCCACAGCGCATAGCTATCTCTGGGCTGTGGCCTATGCCTTCAGTGATAATGATGCTTTCAAATAGTGCTAGCAAAATCATATATATGCCACAAGCATCAAAAAACGCCTTGCTGCATTCGTTTATGGTAGAGATTTTCCCTCACATTTCCCAAATCCCCGCAGGCAATAGCGAAAATATCGAGGAGCTACTAAGCTACAAACCTGATGTGTTTATCTGCCATAGTGCAAACAAATCCGTGTGTGCGTCTATGCGCCAAAGTGGCGTGCCTACTATCGCTATAAGCGTGAGTGCGTGGAAATATGATTCTTATAGAACTTTGCAAGGGTGGTTTAGGCTTATCGCGCCCCTGCTAGATAGGGAGCAAAAAGCACAGCAAATCTTACAAGAAGTGCTTAAGCAAGAAAATCTAGCAAAACAAAATAATGAGATTTTGCCAAAAGCGATTTTTATCCACACCTATGCAAGCGATGAGAAGCTCACTATCGCAGGGATTTTTAGCAAGTATTTGCTTAAGTCTAGTGGTGGGGTAGCTATGCTAGAATCCAATGCAAATACTTCCTTAGAGGAAATCTACAAGCTAAATCCGGATATTATTTATATAAACAATTTTACTCCGCTTTTGCCAGAGCAGATTTTGCGCTCTAAGCGGTGGCAAGGAATCGCAGCGGTAAAAAATAAGCGCGTGTATAAATTGCCACTAGGGAGCTATCGTCCATTTGCTCCAAGCGTGGATTTACCCGTGCTGTTGGCGTGGCTAAGGGTGCATAATGAAGAGTTTGTAAAATCTAGTGGCAATGCAACAAAAGGCGTGATAAAAGAGGACTACAAGCAATATGCAAAGCAATATTATAAAGAAATGTTTGGACTTGAGCTAAATGAAGCGCAGCTAGAAAAAATCTTTGCTCCCTCAAGCAAAGCAGGGAATTTGCAATAGATTTTACTAGCATAGTGAGGGGGGGATTTGTGCGCATCTATGCTTCACATTTTTGCAAAATCCCCTTTACAAAATCCTTTTGCAAAATCCACTTTACAAAGTCTAACTGCAAAACACCATAACAAAGTCCCGAAATTCCCTAGCGTAATATTTTCATTAAAATCCATTTAGAATTTCTTTTTATCCACATCTGCTAGGATTTCTTTTGCTACGCTATTTACGCGCTTTGTTATGTCATCTGTCGCGTTTGCTACGGACATATTTTCTTGCGTTACCGTGTTTAGCTCTCCTATTGCCTCATTGATTTGCTCTAAACCGATAGTTTGCTCTCTCATAGATTCGCTCATTTCACTCACAGATTGCACGAGGATATTTACATTTGCTTCGATTTCGCTAAGCGAATGTGTAGTGCGCTCTGCTAGCTTCCTCACTTCATCAGCCACTACGGCAAATCCCCTGCCGTGCTCGCCCGCGCGTGCCGCTTCGATAGCGGCATTTAGTGCAAGCAAGTTTGTCTGCTCGGCAATGTCTTTGATGACATTTACGATATTGCAAATATCTTCTGCTTGCTTAGAGCATTCCTGTGTGCGCTCATTTACTTGCTGCATAGAAGCGTTTATTTGCTCCACTGCTGCGCTTGATTGCTCTATCGCACTAGCTTGAGTTTGAGAGCATTGTGTAAGTTTTTGCATTGATTGCTCTAAGTCTTTGCAGTGCTGTGCCAAATCTTTTGCAAAGTGTGAACTAGAACTTAGCATTTCTTTTATGACTTGTCCCAAAGTGTTTGTAACGACTTCTACCTTGCCCTTTGCATTTGCCACTTCGGTGGTAAAGTCTAGGCTCGTATACGCGCTAAAAACCCTAGCGATTTCATTGGTATCGCTACCGATTTTATCTTGGAGCGAATCTAGCATTTTATTTAGCACATTTTTTAGCTCTATTAGTTGAGGATTCGCTGGGCTTTGGGTGATTCTAGCTGTTAGATTGCCCCATTCGATTTGTTTTGCCGTGTCGGCGGATTGTAGTATGGCTTCCTCATCTTGGATTAGGTTTTTCTTTGTGCGCTCGATATTTTCATTGATAGCTTTGCTAATGGTGCTAAACTCATCATTGCCCTTTAGCGGGATAGGATTTGGCGGAGTGTTTGTCTTATGATTTAGATACGCAAAAAAAGCATTTAGTCCATTTTGCATAATGCTTAGCGGTTTAAACAAATAATGAATGCAAGCTAGCAGTGCCACTCCACCTAGCACAAGCAATAAGATAGCTAACCCCATAGAAGTCAAAAAACTCTGATGAATCACCTCTGTGAAGTCTGATTCATTCGCTTCTGTGGCGATTACCCATCCTGAAGGCATTTGATGATAAAACACCACTTTTTTATTGCCACCAAATGTCGTTTCAAATCTGCCTTGCGGGTTTGCTTTGCTTTGTGCTAAAATCTGTGCTCCTAGCTCGTTAAACTCGGCTTGATTTTCTTTAGTCAAATCCTTATGCACAAATACACTGCCTTTGGAATCCACTAGCAAAACTTCAAGGCTAGGCAATTCTCTAAGGTGCATTCTATCAAACCGCTCTTGGAATGTGGAGGGAATCACATTTGCACCAATCACACCTATGAATTTATCATTTTTAAATATTGGCATAGCGGTGGTGGCGACTACTATGTTTTCATAACCAGAGGCTTTGCTAATGTAAGGGTCAGAGACTATAAATTTTTTGGTAGATTTTGCTAGCTGATACCACTCTCTTTGGCGAAAGTCAAAGCTATTGCCATCATCTCCGTTTTTTAGCTCGGATTCGGTAGTTTTGGCGGTTACGGAAATTAACTTGCCGTCATTTTCATACACGACAAATACAAGCGGAGAGGCAACTACACGAGCGAGATTTAGTAGCACCCTGCGTTGCAGTAAATAATCCTCTCTATCTACTAGAGAGATTCGCTTTGCTAGTCCATTTAGCTGATTTGTAGCGGAGGCATTCATCGTAATATCCACTGTTAAGAATGCCGAGTTTAGGGCTAGTTTTTGCAATCCCTCATAAACTTCAATCGTTTCTGCCGAAGTTTGCTTGTAGTTTACAAAGGTAGAAATCCCAAGCACTATGACAAAAATGCCAATGCTAATGCCTATAATTTTAGAAGCGACACTTTTAAACATAAAATCCCCTTTATATGCGAAATCAAAATACCTTTACAAACACCTTATTTGCGCAAGTTTTTGCGCAAATTTGTGCAAAAAGTGCGGGTAAAAACAAGGGTAATCCTACAAAAAAAAAAAAAAACGAAAAAATAACTACAAGATTTTATTTTCATATTTTCATTGCGCGTTTTTTAAGATTTTATTTAGTGGAATTTGGATGGGATTTTAGCAATGGTGTTGTTTGCGTGTGGGCAGGCAATGAGCTAGTGGCAATGAATTAGAAATGAATAGAATTGAGAGTTTTTACACCTTAGGTGGCATTTACAAAGTGGTGCAAAGTAGCGCAAATGAGAGGATAGAAGCAGCGGGCAAAGATAGTTGTGCCACATATTTTATAAAATCAAAAACATATAATGCAGTTTTGTTTAGCAGAGAATTTGGTTTATAGAAAAATATAAGCCTTTTTATTCGCGCACGATGATAGGAGTCAAGCCATTTGATTTGGCAAAATCTTGTGCTTCAGCTTCGCTACTAAATCCTTGCACAAACACGCGATATAAGCCATTATCCTCTTTTATAAATACATTATATTCTTTTGCAATGTCATCAAACTTTTTCTTTGTGGCTTGCGCACCATCTTTTAGTTTAAACACGCCAACTTGCAGTGAGAAAACCCCTCCCGCAACAGCTTCTTTTGTCTCGCCCACTTCAAATTCATCTTGGATAGCTTCATTGGATACATTGAGGGAGTTTTGGTAGTTTTTATCCACTTTGCCACCAAACCCTATCACTTCTAGCCGCACTTTTGCCGTGCCTTTTGTAACCATATCTATATCTTTTGCTGCGACATTTGACAAATCAATGATGCGCCCATCTACAAATGGTCCTCTGTCATTTATGCGCACAATGGTGGTTTTGCCATTTTCTTTGTTTAGCACTTTGACTATGGTATTCATAGGGAGTGTTTTGCTTGCTGCGGTGTGAGCGTGCATATTGTAGGTTTCGCCATTGGAGGTTTTTTTGGCGTGGAAGTTTGGTCCATACCAGCTTGCTATGCCATCAAATGTTTCGCCGATTTTGACTTGCGTGGGGTAATACCATTTGCCCGCGATTTGATATGGTCTCATCGTGGCTCTCTGTATGGCTTGGGACTCTCTCATACCATACATAAGCGAAGCCCCACCACCGCTAAAAGAGTCAATAGGGGCGTTGCTAGCAGTGAAATTTTGCTCAAATGATTTTCCAAAGCTAGTGTTTTTTTCTCGATTTGAAAAGGTTTTGCCAAATGCTTTTTCAAATCGCTCGTTTTCAAATACTTGGTTTGCAAAATGCTGTGCTTTGCCCACAGAGCGATAGCTTGATAAGGCTTCGTAGTCTTTAAACGCTCCTAATCCACCTCGATACACGCTTTCATTTGCGCAAGCTGTCAAGCATATAGCCAAAAATCCAAAAATAACAATGAAGTTTGTATAATGAATGATTTTGGGTAGTTTGGTTAGTTTGGACAGTTTGCGTGTGGTTAGTTTGTAGCAAAGAGGTTTGTATAAAAAAGAACTGTGATAAAAGAACCTGCGTGAAAAAGATTTAGACAAAGAAGCAAACAAAGAGAGGAAATGCAAGAAAAAAAGAGAATCTATGCAATTTGCATACTTGGTTTTTCTAAATCGCATAGATTCTTATCATATAGATTTTGTTTATTTTTGCGCGATTTTGCCACTAGAAGCAAGCGGGACAAGTAGCTTTTGATTAGCTACTATTCTAGGTTTTTCGCTTAGGTTGTTGGTGGATTTGAGTGTGGCTACTGTTATGCCGTATCGCTTTGCTATGCTTGCTAGATTTTCGCCTTTTTTGACTCTATGAAACATAAACTCCGCAATTTTTGCATTGTCTTGGTCGAAGTTTTGCTTAAAATACGCAAGTCTATCATAGGGAATATACACGGAATATTCTTGTTGATTTGGGGGTAGGAAGTGATAGGTTATGTGGCGATTGTATTTCTTTATGTCATCTATATCCATACCCGCACCTGCTGCGATAGATTCTAGCATTGTCCCGCCTTTTACTTGCACTTCGGCTAGAGTATCCATAGCCCCGCGATTTAGCAGGTATTCTCTATCGGCATCACGCATTTTTTGTAGATTGCCAAAAGCTAGAGACATACTCAAAATCGTGCGGATATAGTTGCGCGTTTCGGCAGGTAGGTATTTTGCTTTCTCATCAAGCAATACATTCAAGTCCTTTGTCCCAGCTTTTGCTATGGCTCTATTTAGCCGTCCTAGCCCGCAGTTATACGCCATTGCGGCTAGATACCATTCGCCTGTGGCTTGGTAGAGGTATTGGAGGTAGCGTATAGCCGCTTTTGTGCTTTTTATCGGGTCGCGCCTTTCATCGACATAGTCATTGATGATAAGCCCCATATCTCGCGCTGTAAAGCTCATAAACTGCCAAATTCCACTTGCTTTTTTGCGACTATACGCCTTTGATGAGAAGCCAGACTCTGCCATCGCGAGAAATAAAAACTCTTGTGGGATTCCGCCTTGCGCTATCATAGAGCGGATAATAGGGATAAACTCATAGCTTGAGTCAAACTGCTGGACAAATCTAGCCCATCTTTTATCATCGTTTTGGGAGTGCAAAATCGTATTTGTCTTTAGGCTTGCCAAAAATTCCTCGCTCACACCAAATGAATTTAGCGTAGAGATGCTTTTGTTATCGGGATTGAAGCCACCATTTGTGCTCAAAAACCGCTCACTTTGCATAGCTCGCGCAGAAATCGTGGCTTGGGTGGGCTGTGCGCTAAATGGTGCTACGCTTTGAGCGGCACTGCCTGCAGAGCTACTAGAGCTATCCATAGAAGTAGCAGATTGGGTAGTAGTGGGTTGAGAAGTGATAGCTGTGGTAGCTTGAGTAGAATTTAGTTGATTTGAGTTGGCTTGCGTGTTTGGATTTTGGCTATGATTTTGTGAGGTTGTAGCAGAATCTAACGCGCTAGATTCCGCACTTTGACTTGTAGTTGTGTCATTTGGTGCGTCATTTTGGATAGTGGAGTTTGTGCCACTATTTGGGTCGATACCGAAGTTTATGAAGCTAGTCATATCAGTGCCACTAGAATCTAGCAGCAGATTTTGACTAGAGTCTAGCACCCCGCTACTTAGCGCATTGCTAGACATATCAAGCGTGCTGCTCGCATTTAGCACACTCACACTTACTGCCCCTGCCACACTAGCAAAAATCCCTTTTAGTAAAAGTTTTGAAATTTCCACCGATTTTCTCCTCATACAAAATTTGCAAACATTGCGAAAAAATGCCACAAAAACATAAGAAAATACACAAACATTCTCGCAAACACACTGCAATCGTAACAATCACAATGCGAAAAAACACGCGACAATGCCCAAAAATAAATCTAGCATTATAGTAAACTTTTGTTTCTTTTTAGTTAAATTTAAATAAATTTTGTGCATTTTGTGTCGTTATGCTCGCTATTTCCTCCACACCAACCCCCAAAATCTCCCCAACACGCGTAGCTATAAGCGGTATATATTCAGGGCTATTGCGCTCTCCACGATGAGGGTGGGGCGTGAGATATGGTGCATCTGTCTCTAGTAGCAAGCGATTTTTGGGGATAAGTGGTAGGACTTCAAGCAGACGCCTAGCGTTTTTAAAAGTCGCCACACCACCGATTCCATAGTAAAATCTATCGCTTAAATCTAGCAAGATTCTATCAGCATTGTAGCAGTGCAAAACCCCTCGTGCTTGTTTGTAGGAGGAGAGAATCTCATAAGCGTCATTGCTTGCTTCACGGATATGCACGATGAGGGGCAAATCTTTTCTTATAGCTAGTTCTATTTGCTCGGCAAAGAGAGCTTTTTGCGCGTTTTTTATCGCCTCTATTTCTTGGTGTTTTTTTTCTTTATCACAATCCTCTTGTGAAACCTTTGGCAGATAATAATAATCCAGCCCGCACTCCCCGACAGCCTTGCATTTTGGGCTATCGACAAGGTGGCTAAGGCTTGCCCTAAATTGTGCTTCCTCATCAATATCACAAGGGTGCAAACCACAAGCAAAATACACACCTTTATCACTATTGCTTATTTCTTTTGCTCTATCCAAAGTGCGAGGACTTGCCGCAGGGATAAGAATCTCCTCCACTCCCAAATCCCTTGTGCGCTTTAGCACGACTTCTAAATCCCCCTCATATCGTTCATCGTCCAAATGACAATGTGTATCAACAAAGTGCATTTTTATCCTTTAGTGTTTTAAATAATAAAAAATCTCCAAAATTTGTTAGAATTCTAGCAAAAATCGTGCTTCATAATATAAATCAAAATAAAAAAAGGATTTTGCCAGCAATGTTTAGTGGACTTGTGCGAGAGATAGGACATATAAAAAGTTTTAAAAACGACATTTTGCGCGTGCAATGCACTCACAAAGCCCAAATCGGCGATTCTATCGCTATAAATGGAATGTGCCTAACGGTCATAGAAGTGCATAATGATGGATTTTCGCTAGAGATTTCTAAGCATTCCCAAAGCCTAGTAGCACTTGAGAATTATCAAGGGGCTGTGCATATCGAGCCTGCTTTGAGGGCTGATTCTAGGCTTGATGGGCATTTCGTGCAAGGGCATATTGATAGTGTAGGTGTGATAAAATCTATCACGCCACTAGAGAATGCCACGCGCTTTGCAATCGCTATCCCAAAAGAGAAAATCCAAATGATTATCCCTCAAGGTTCGGTATGTGTAGATGGCATAAGCCTAACTATCGCAAGTATAGATGAAGCAAATAAAGGCAATGATAAGGAAGCAATTTTTATGCTTAGCATTATCCCTCACACTTTGCAAAACACACTTTTTTGCACCTATCAGGTCGGCAGGCGCGTAAATATCGAAACTGATATGATTGTTCGCTCTATTGTCCATATACTAAAGACTCGCGATAACACTCAAGCTAAAAATACTTGCTCGTGGAGCGAGCTAGATTCTATCGCATTGCGATACTAGATGATAAGCAAGGCAGATAATGCAAAAACCCACAAAACTTCAAAATCCAAAATTTCTTAAAAATCTAAAAAATTTGCCACAAATCAAAGCCGCAGCCCTCGCTTATGATGACAAAGCTGACATCGCACCAAAAGTCCTAGCAAGTGGCAAAGGCGAGATAGCAAAAAAGATTATCCAAAAGGCTAGGGAGTTTGATATTCCACTTTTTGCAAATGAGGAGCTAGTAAATATGCTACTAAAAGTAGAGGTTGATGAGTGTATCCCTGTGGAGCTATATGGTGCGGTGGTTGAGGCGTTTGTGTGGCTACACAATGTCGAGCAAAAATCTCAAATGAGCCAAAATCAGCCGCAAAATCACTCAAAGTAAATTTAGCCACAAAATCAAGCTAAGATAAGAAGATAAAAAAATGAGATTTTATAAAAGATTTTATAGCATTTTTTACAAGAGAAATTTTTGCTTGCGCGCATTGCTATTTGGTGTGCGTGTCTATGCCTCCCAAGTGCGAGCTAGCGCAAGCACATATATTGGCATAAGTAGCATAAGTGTATGTGCACTCTTGCTAAGTGGGTGTGCGTTTTTGGATTTTAACAAATCTGCAAGGATAAGTGGCTATCAGCAAACAAGGCAAAATCTTTTTGCCACTTCAAGCACTACAAAATCTAGCACAAAATCTAAACAAACCTCGCAACAAGCCAAAGATTTTACTCAAAGCACACAGAGCGAACAAAGTATGCAAGGAGCACAAAGTGCGCAAAATCTAGATTTGCAAAGCTTAGATTCTCAAAGTGAGGATTTTGCTCCTATTTTGACTTCGCCTGATTCCACGCTTTTTGGAGCAGAACCTGAAAATGAAATCCTCTCCAAACTATATCAGCAGCAAAAAAGCTGGGAAAAAACCCCCTATCGTTCGGGTGGGATAAAGCGCGAGGGTGCGGATTGTAGTGGGTTTGTTATGGTGGTGTTT
Source organism: Helicobacter macacae MIT 99-5501 (assembly GCF_000507845.1). Lineage (NCBI taxonomy): Bacteria > Pseudomonadati > Campylobacterota > Epsilonproteobacteria > Campylobacterales > Helicobacteraceae > Helicobacter > Helicobacter macacae. Next base: position 885,167 of record NZ_KI669454.1, read on the forward strand.
GATGAGAGTTTCTCACTCAAACTCCCTAGAATCACGCTAAATCAAATGGCGCAGGGCGAAAAAATCGGTGGCAGGCACACGCCCACAAAAAATATTCAGCCTGCAGATTTGTTGTTTTTTCGCACGGGTAGGGGTGCGCACGGCTATCACGTAGGGATTTATCTCCAAAACGGCGATTTTATGCACTTATCGACAAAAGGTGGGGCAAAAATTGTGAATATCTCAAATAAGTATTGGAAAAATAGGCTTAGAAAAGTCGTGCGCTACGAGATTCCATAGATTTTTAAGGCATTGTGAATAAATCTATATTTTTGTGAATAAGTCCAAAACAAAACGCATAAATTTTTAAATTTTACTTGTTTTTGTTTGCAAGCCATTTTTTAAGCATTTTTGCTAAAAATTGAGTTTTTTATATTTTGGTTATTTTTAGCACAAGCAATGATATTTCTTATCCGTTGTGGGTTTTGTAAAAAGCCAAAATCTTTAGAAGTAGTCAAAATCTTTGAATGCGAAACAAGATAGGGAGATAAAGTAAAAAGCAAATAAAAAAGCCAAGCAAAAAACAAAGTAAAAAAATAAAATAGGGAAACAAACAAAATAACCCAAAAATAAATCCAAAAATAAATCATTGTTTTTGCTTGTTTTTAGTAAAATCTAGCGATTCTAAAAACGATAAAAGCAAAATCTAAAACAAGGCTTTTTTAAGGAGAATCTATGCAAAAAAAGCGCACACAATACACCCACGCTACTATCCCTCTTGCTGCAGGTAGTGGTGGGGCAGCTAGCGATGAGCTGATAAGGGAGATATTTTTGCCACATTTGGGGAGGTTTTTTGTAAGTGAGGGGGAGGATGCGGGTGTGTTTAGTGCGGGAGATAGTGCCAAAGATTTTGCCATAAGCACGGATAGCTTTGTGATTTCGCCGATATTTTTCAATGGTGGCGACATAGGTAAGCTAAGTATTTGTGGAAGTAGTAATGATGTGGCGATGATGGGGGCAAAGCCAGAATTTATCACGCTTGGATTTATGATAGAGGAGGGGCTAGGGCAAGATGAGCTAGAAAAAATCATCAAAAGTATTGCGTGCGAGGTGGAGTGCACAGGCTTAAAAATCCTAAGCGCAGATACCAAAGTCCTGCCCAAAGGCTCGATAGATAAGCTATTTATAAACACTACTTGCATAGGCAAGGTGCTAAAGAGTGGCATTTCTAGCAAGGCATTGCAAAATGGGGATAAAATCATTCTCTCTGCACCCATAGGAGCGCACGGAGCGAGTATATTTGCAAGCAGAGAGGGGATAGGACTTCACTCAAGTCTACAAAGCGATTGCGCTCAACTCTATGAGATGCTAGAGCCGCTTTTTAGTGGCGACTTTGGGATACACGCGCTAAGAGACGCTACTAGAGGTGGGCTTTCAGCCGTGCTAAATGAATGGGCAAACGCTTCAAAAGCGCAAATAGAGATAGATGAGGAGTGCATACACATAGATAAGGAAGTGCGCGGAGTGTGTGAGATACTCGGGCTTGAAGCATATATGCTAGCAAACGAGGGAGTGTGCGCTCTAAGTGTAGAGCCAAGTCAAGCTAGCAAAATCTGTGAGATTTTGCGCTCCCACCCACTTGGCAGATATGCTTCTATCATCGGCGAAGTAACCGAAGTGAGTAACACGCACAAGGCTAATCCAAATCAAAATCTAGCAAAAAATGCAAAAGCACGCGTGGTGCTAAAAAACAAATGGGGTTCAAAGCGGTTTATGGAATATCCACAAGGCGAGCTATTGCCTAGAATCTGCTAGATTTTATAGTCTGTCTTATAGATTTTGCTTAGATTTTTAGCAAAATCTAGCAAGTGCAACTCGCGACATTTTTTACAAAAAAGCAAAGAGGCAAAAAATAGCTGGGCAAATTCTCCCCCGCTTGCTTCACAAAATCGCTTTCCAAATCCCAAAAATCATAAAATCACTAAAGAATCATCAAAGCCATATACGAGAAATATGCAAAAATCCCCTCTTTTATCGTCCCCCTACTAAATCCACTAAAGAGCAAATCTATTTTTTGACTACTTTTTCTGCACTCTTTTTCGTGGTGGGAGTGCTTTTTTTGCCCTCTCTTGTGCTAGGAGTTTTTTTGGTGCTTTTTGTTTCTTTGGAATCTTTTTGCACTTTTGGATTTTTTGCACTAGATTCTTTTTGTTTGTTTAGCAAAGCCTCTCGCTTCTTTTTGCTCTTTTTGCCTATGTAGGTGTTTTTGGATAGTCCATAGATATGGTTTATCGCACCTATAAGCTCTTTTGCTACATTATTGATGAAAGATAAGTCATTTAGTAGAGATGTCCCCTCTGCTGCACTTACCGCCTTGCGATTGATTAGGGCTTCGACAATGTCAAACGCCTCTCTATCTTGGAGTTTAAAGAATTTCTTTTGCTCTTTTAGTAGCTTTTTGGCGTCTTTTCTGTCATCTTTGGGGGCTTTTTTGATATGCTCTATCATACGAAGTAGCTTACCCAAATCAAGCCTCATATCATCATATTCTTTCTTAAGTGCGGCATTGCTTCCTGTGGAATATTTTTTCATATTATCCTCTAGCAAGCCTATATTTTTGGTGGCTTCAGCGATTTTGCGTGAGGCGATTTGTATGGATACGATTCGCTCGATATGCTCTCTATTGGTGGTAAAAACCTGCAACTTTGTGGAGAAATCCATAATCGCATTAAAGAGGGTTTTTATCTGTGTGTTATACAGCTCTGCTATGTCTATGTCAGCTTTTAGCAAGTCTTTTTTCTTTATGAGGCTAGAAAACGCCGCACTTGAAGAAATATCCTCCCTATGAAATCCAATAGCCCTAGAGATAATCATATAGGCATTATCATAGAGGTGCTTGACTTCGTTGTTTAGCGCACCCATAGCAGTGTCAGGATAGGATAGCAAAATCTCACTGATAAAAAGCGGAGTAGACACAGTCTGTGTCTTGGTATCGCTTTTTAGGGCTTTGTTTAGGAAATTTGCCATAGCAGGGATAAAGCCGATAAGTAGCACCACACCAAACACATTAAACAGCGTGTGGAAAAGTGCCAAGCGCAGTAGGCAAGAATTACCCTCTTCTAGTGTTTTGGCAAATCCAAAAGTATCGCCTAAGAAGTTATTTAAGTCTAAAAAATAAGGGAAAAATACCGCGACAATAAGCACGGTTGTGAAGTTAAACATACAATTTGCTATGGCAAGTCTTCGCCCATTCACATTTGCACTTAGGGAAGCTACAAGCGCGGTTACTACGCCACCTACGCTTGTCCCAAGCACTGCACTAAGTGCTGCTGTGTAGCTGATTTGCTGCTCCAAAAATGCTGTAATGATGATAGCAAGTGTGGCGTGAGAGCTTTGGATAATCGAAGTGATGAGTGCACCCAAAAGCAAAAATCCAAATACTTCTTTATAGCCGTCAAGTTTGTATTGGGATAAATCCATAACCCCGTGGAAACTCTCAAAACCTGCCTTTATATAAAACACACCCAAAAAGAAAAATCCAAGCCCTGCAAGCACCTTTCCTATGCCTTTGTATGTCTTAGATGCTTGGAAATTAAATAGTAGTCCACCTACGATTAGAGGCAAGGCAAGTGCGGAAATATTTATCGATGAAGCACCTACAATCAGCCAAGAGCCAGCGGTATTTCCTAGATTTGCCCCAAACATAACGCCAATACCTTGCGTAAGCCCGATGAGTGAAGCACTCACAAAAGAAATCGCAAGCACAGATACAAGGCTAGAGCTTTGCATAATAGTCGTAGCAAGTGTCCCAAACATAATGCTTTTTATGGAATTTTTGGTGTATTTTGCTAGCACCCTCTCCAAAAACCCGCCCGAGAATGCGCGGAATCCCTCACCCAAAAATAGCATACCAAATAGCAAAATCGCTACCCCCGCACAAAGTTTGCCTACTTGCTCATTTACTGCTAGTGCATATATCACAAGTATGACAATCACTGCGAAATAATACTGCTTTATTACCCCTTGAAATCGTGCCAACATTTTCTTTACCGCCTTTTTGCGCAAATTTTAGAGTGCGCTAGATTTTGTGAATGCCTTGCATTATATCGCCTTTTATGTAAAATATTTCTAACAAAATACACACTAAAGTGCGGTATATGCAAAAATATTGTAAAAGTTGTAAAGAAATTGTAAAGATTATGGATATATATTGCAAAGACAATTAAATATTTTTATCGTTTTTTTTATTTAATTTTGTTTTTTTAGATTTTGTTTTGCTATACTGAAAGGGTATTTGGCTAGGCATATTCATTCAACTTCAATTCGGCTTTCTAACTTCTGCTGATTTGGACTGGCTGATTTGTGAGCGTGTCTGATTTGAGGGTATGTCGGGTCTATGTCAAGTCAAATACAAAATCTTATTCTTTAAGGAGTTTGTATGGAATTCTTAGAGTATCTCTTAGCATTCATCGCGGTTTTACTGATTTGGTTCAAGCCGCAAAAAGAAAGGTTGGCGTTTGGCATCATCGCTGGTGTGATTGCCTTTGATGTAGTGTTGTGGTTGGTAGCAAGTGCTTCTACTTGGATACCAAATCTTACACTTTAGTATAGGAGGTTGTGATGAAAGAATTGTTTGACAAACTTCTCACAGAGAAGAATTTCAATATCGTAATGACAACCGCCGTGCTCATCATTTTGGTTGTTCCTGTTGGTATGGCAAACCTCTATCTAGGCTTTGTCAAAGGAGAATCTCCTTGCTTGCTTTGCGGACACGAGCGACTTGGTATGATTATCGTTGGGATTTTGGGGCTGTTTATGGTGCGCTATGGCGTGAAAATCAAGTATATGGTAGCAGTATTCCTCACAGGCTTTTGGTTCTTGTATGAGGGCTTGCGCCATGTCGGTATCAGCGGGCAAGGCGACATAGGGCAAGGCTTTGGCGAGGCAATGTTTGGCTTGCATACTTATACTTGGGCTTTTGTGGTGTATTGGGTTGTGATTTTGGCTATGGCTGTGATGATGCTCTTTATCCGCAAAGACAACTTGCTTGGCAAAGAGCTTCTAGATTCTGAAATCAAAATCAAAGAATTTAGCCAATACGGCAAAGCTGTGTTTGTGCTTTCTGCGTTTATTGTATTTACCAATGTTGTGCAGTTTTTTATTACCAATGGACCACCTCCATTTGGCGGTAGAGGCGCACCTGCGGCTACACGATTTACTTGGGATATTGGCTTAGCGTCTAAGTTTTGGGACCCTGTGCATTGGCACGAAAACTTTAGACCGGGCAAGTGGAGTTTGCTAGGGTTTAATCAAGGACCTAAGCCGTGGATTGCAGGGGCAAACGAAAATCAGGACGCAAACTACCCAATTGACACCAATCCCAGCAATTCACCGATTTTAAGTCAAAATCAAACTCCGCTTTCGCTCATAGCTACTAAAGAAATAGGCATAGAGCTTAAAAACTATGCAGGTAGCAAGACTTATGCAGGTGGTTTGGCGTATGACAAAGCAAACAATCAATTTGCCCTCATCGGCACAGGTGCTTCTGTGTATTTCACTGATAGCAACTTCGCAGAGAGCAAAGAGTTTGCCACTATCGACCAGCCAAATGGGCAAGACATTCCTATCACTGTTGATGCGACATTTTTCGCACCGGGCAAAGTCGTAGCCACTGCGTATAACAAAGCGATTTGGGGCGTGGAGCGCGTAGATAGCCTAGATGAGACTGACAAATATATTCAGTGGGAATTTTTACCTCAAGTAGAGGGCAATCTTTTGCCAGCGTTTGGTAAGAAAAACGAAGCGTTGTATAAAAATACCAAAGGACAAAGACTTTCTTTGCGCACTACAAGGGCTAAGAAAAACTATGTCTTAAGTCTTGCTAAAGACCCAGATTCAAGGTATTTTTATATGCTTACAGTAGCTGCTAAAAAAGCTCCAAATGTCATCTTGCTAAAATTTGATACCAAAGACAATCAAATCAGCGAGGAGACAATCCTAGAATTTGGCAAAGGCTTGCAGCTAAAAGAGGGCGCGAAGGTAAATAACTTCTACATTACAGGTGCGGACATTGTAGATGGCAAAATGCTAGCCATTTCTAAAAACTACAACGCACTGCTTGTAATCGACCTCGCTTCTAAAGCTATAACAGATGCTTACACACTGCCAAATATCGGCGATGCAAGCGATATAGCTATCAAGGGCGATGAACTCTATATCCTAACCCGTGAGGGCGGAGCAGACAAAGTCGCAGTGGTGAGAAATCCCATAAAATAACGCTAAATCGCTTGAAAATAGCACTTGCAAAGTAGCATTGTGTATTTGTGGCTTTTTGCTACGAATCTTTGCAAGGGGCTTTTTAAGAGATTTATAGCATTTAAGGATTTGGCTAGATTCTTTGACTTGGCAATATTTTGCTTAATTTTGCTTGGCAGAGAATCTAGCTTTTTGTATATTCGTAATGTTTGTTTTTGTTTCTTTTTTATCTTTTTATTTGCTTGCTTGGATTGTGTGTCTTTATCTTGCTAGATTTTGATTCTACTTTGTTGTCCTTTGGTTATTTTTGCTACTTTCTTGCCACTTCTACTAGAAATCCTGCCACAAAGTTTTCTTATCCAAAATCATATAAATTTATGTTAAAATTGCCTTTTTGTTTGCGTGCAATGGCTATAAAGCTGTATTATCAAAATCATTGCAAACTAAAAACCCAAAATCTAAATTTTCACTTCTTAAGGAGAGTGCTATGAGCACGGTTTTTGTCGTTATTGAGATTATTTTGTCTATCATTATCGTAGGAGTAGTCCTCCTCCAAAAGTCCTCAAATCTAGGGCTTGGTGTGTATAGCGGGAGCAATGAATCCCTATTTGGCGCAAAAGGACCTGCAGGATTTTTGGCAAAACTCACAATGTTTTTGGGGCTATTATTTTTGGCAAATACGATATTTCTAGGCTATCAGTTCAACGCCCAGCAAGAAAAATCCGTCTTTGACTCACAAAAAGAAGCCACTAGCAAGCCAACCGCTCCACTAAATGCCCCTCTAAATGCACCGCTAAATTCCCCATTAAATGCTAATCCATCGCTAAATTCCCCACTGCAATCTAGCACTCCAAGCCAAAACAACCCAAGCGATAAATAAAACACTTTAAGGAAGTAAGCAATGACACAAGAGATTTTGACTCACGCACGCGAGTATATGGAAAAATCGCTAGAATCTTTGCGCAGAGATTTTGCTACTTTGCGAAGTGGCAGGGTGTCTGTAAGTATCCTAGATAATATCCGTATAGACTACTATGACACCCCTACCCCGCTAAATCAAGTCGGCTCTGTCATCGCCCAAGATGCTACTACCATAGTGATAACCCCTTGGGAAAAAGGGCTACTAAAAGATATAGAAAAAGCTATCCAAGAAGCAAATATCGGGGTAAATCCAAATAGTGATAGCGATAGCGTGAAGCTGTTTTTCCCCCCTATGACACAAGAGCAGCGCAAAGGCATAGCCAAAGAAGCAAAGGCTATGGGAGAGAAAGCAAAAGTCGCCATTCGCAATATCCGTCAAGACAGCAACAACCACATAAAAAAGCTTGAAAAAGATAAGCAAATCACAGAAGATGAGAGCAAAAAAGCTCAAGATAGCATACAAAAAATCACCGATGAAATGGCAAAAAAAGTCGATGAAATGGTTTCTCACAAGGAAGAAGAAGTGATGAAAGTCTAGCCTCACAGCTAGCAAAAAGAGCAAAATCTCAAAAAGAGTAAAATCTAAGGATAAATCTATGTCGCTTAATGTCGCTCAAATCTACAAAGACGCAAAAGCCTTGCTAGAGGGGCATTTCCTCCTTAGCAGTGGCAATCACTCCACACACTACTTACAATCCGCCCGCGTGCTAGAAAATCCACAGCAAGCCCAAGTGCTAGCACGCGCACTTGCCACACAGATACAAGAAGCAAATATCATCGTTGATAGTGTGTGCTCTCCTGCACTTGGTGGGATTTTGGCTGGCTATGAGCTAGCACGCGCACTTGGCGTGCGATTTATTTTCACCGAACGAGTAGATGGCGAAATGCAGCTTCGCAGAGGATTTGAAGTGGGGGCAGGCGAGAGATTTCTTATCTGTGAGGATATTATTACCACAGGGGGTTCTGCACTAGAGTCTGCGCGGTGTATTGAGTTTTTGGGTGGCAAAGTAGTGGCGTATGCGGGGCTAGCAAATCGTGGATATTGCACTCGTGTAGGCTCAAATCTATCCAAAAAGCCCGAGTGTCGCCTGCCTGATAATATCCCTCTTTTCGCGCTAGAGGATTTTGTGTTTGATATGTATGAGCCAAGTTCTTGCCCAATGTGCGTGCAAAATCTAAGCAAAGCTATCAAGCCGGGTTCGCGTGGCAACTAATCAAGCAAAAATAAGCAAAATCTAAAAATGCTAACTCGCCCAAATCGCGCAAAAAAATCCACAAAAAAACTTGCAAGCAAATCCCAAATAGAATCCAAAAACTCCACAAGCCCTACAAGCACTCCCAAAATCTCCACTCAAAAAAAGCTAGCCAAAAATCGCCATTCAAGCCCACTATCTAGGCTCACTTCAAAATCTAGCCAAGCAAAAATGCAAAGCAAAATAGATTTTAGCAGTGAAGCAAAATCTAACACAGATTCTTTTTACTCGTTGTCATTGATTGCTTCTCATCTTTTTCTTGCCCGCAGGCTAAAAGCCTTTATCACTGATATATTTATGCTTTATACACCGATATTATACATAGCCACTTATGTCGTGCTAGGTAGCGCGCAGGAGTTTAGGCAAAATCAGCTTGTGATTTTTATCTGCTTTGCCATTTATGCGTGCATTTATTCGCTTTTTATCGCCATTAGCGGGCAAACTCCCGGTCTTAAATATGCCAATCTAAAACTCATCTACATTCCAAAATCTACTTCAAAAACTATCGCAAAATCCACCTTAGACAACTTCAAAGACTTCACAAAAGATTCTCAAAAAGTCGGCTTTTTTCGTGCATTTGTGCGGATTGTTTTGTGGGCATTTGGCGTGGCATTTGTTTTTGGGATTTTTACTCCGCTTTTTTCGCGCAAAAAGGAGTTTTTTTATGACACGCTTACAAGTGTGTATATCATAGATTCTGCCAAAATCCAAAGCAAATCCCTAGCCACTTAACGATTCTCTAAGTTAGATTATCGTATTATGTGTGCCTTGCTTTGTTAGATTTTGTGGCTAGATTTTGCAAGTTTAAGCTACCCAAAATACATAAATTATCATAAGGAGAATGCGATGCGTCCAGCCTTTTCACAAATCGGCTTTATTCTAGCTGCGCTTGGTAGCTCTATCGGGCTGGGACATATTTGGCGATTTCCGTATATGGCAGGGGAGAATGGTGGTGGCGCATTTGTATTACTATTTTTGGTGCTAGCTTTGTGTGTGGGGGTTAGCCTACTTATCGCTGAAATGCTTATAGGCAATCGTGGAAAAGGCGATATGCCCGAGTGCTTTGCCACTCTTAGTAAAAATCCAAAAACCTTGTGGCGATATACAGGGATTGCCCTGCTTGGTGGGGTGTTGATTTTGTCATTTTATTGTGTGATTTTGGGGTGGATTTTGTATTATCTTATTTTTGTGAGTTTTAGCCTGCCTAGCAGTATGCAAGCCTCGCAAGGAATCTTTTCCACTCTTATGAGCGAGGGTGTGGAAGCACAGATTTTGTGCTTTTTTGCGACACTTTTTTGCACGGCTTTTATTGTCTCTTTTGGGATAAAAAAGGGTATTGAGCGATTAAATGTCATTTTGATGCCTTTGCTATTTATCATTTTTATTGCTTTGCTTGTTTATGCAAGTTTTCAGCCGAGTTTTTTGCGTGCTGTGCATTTTTTATTTGATTTTAAGTATGAGGATATTACTCCTAGCGTGCTTATTAGCGCATTAGCTCAAATGTTTTTCTCTCTCTCACTTGGGGTTGGGACGATTATGACTTATTCAGCGATGAGTGAGGATAAGCAAAATCTCCTAAAAAGCGCGGTTTGGGTGGTTATCCCGGGGCTTATTATTTCGCTTATCGCGGGGCTTATGATATTTACTTTTTACTTTGGCTATGATGGCGAGCTAGGGCAGGGTTCTGGCGAGAGTGTAAATCTAGTATTTATCTCACTGCCACTTATTTTTTCAGAATTTGGCAATGTAGGCGTGATTTTGAGTGTGGCGTTTTTGAGCGCGTTATTATTTGCTGGTATCACTTCTACTGTGTCATTGCTAGAGCCTAGCGTATATTTTCTCATAAATCGTTTTAAAGTCCATAGAATAATCGCTACTTTTGGGATTAGCGCGGTGGTGTTTTGCATAGGGCTTGTGGCGTTGTATTCGATGAGTGCGCGTGGAGAACATCTCATTTTTGGTGGGAAAAGTGTATTTTTGTGGTTAGATTTTGTAAGCTCTAGCGTGATAATGCCTATTAGCGTGCTTTTTGCTACTTTTTTTGTGGGATTTGTGCTAGCCAAAGCTAAGGTGGATAAAGGAGCTAAGAGGGTAAAAGGAGGACAGCTTAGAGAATACACACGCGATTTTTTAAGCGATAGAGCATTTGGGCTATGGCTTTTTGCACTGCGCTATATCGCTCCTGTGATTATTGTGGGGATTTTGGCTTACAAAGTCATCACAGAATTATAGGAGTGTGAAATGGAGAATTTTGAAGAGAAAATCCAAAAGACAAAAGAGATTTTAAGCAAGCTAAACGCAGAGGACTTGAGCTTAAAAGAAAGCCTAGAGCTATACAAAGTTGGTATGCAAGAGCTAAAGCTAGCCCAAGAAATGCTAGAAAAAGCGCAAATGGAATATGAGGAGATAAAGCAAAATGAGCAAGACAAACAAGAGAAATGATATGGGCAAAACAAGCAAAATAAGTAATACAAGTAAGGCATAAAGTTTGGAGCATTTAAGTGGAGATGATTTTAAGCAAAAGTATTTTTAGCAACGATGCGCCATAGACACACATCATATAATGCGACATAATACAGCACAATATCACACAGCACATAATAGGGGTAAATTATGAAAATTACAATTTTTCAGCAAGACACGCTTGGGCTAAATGATTCTCGCTTCGCGCTTTTTTGCTACAAGCTAGAAAAAGACACACTCGTGCTACTGCCCGAATACACGCTAAATCCGTTTTTTATGGAGCTAAAATCTAAGACAAAAAAACAAATCCACTCTCACACAAACTCTCAAATATGCTTCCTATCCTACCTAGCCGAGCGACACAATATCAACTTCGTAGCACCTATCGTGCGCCATATAAACAAAAAACTATACAAAGAAATCATCTACATTAGCACCCAAAACGCGCAAAAATTTAACCAAGACATACAAAAAACACAAAATATACAAAAAGTGATTGACACGACAAAAAAAGCACAAAAACAGCAAAAAAATATCAATGAAAGCGCGACAAATAGAGCAAAATCTAAGGTGGACTCTAGCACAAGAGGAGATAAACCCCCACACAATGATTCTAGCACGAAAAGTCCTAGCACGCAGGATTCTAGCCTCATACAAAACGCGCAAGGCATAAAAAAATTTATATTTGATTTTTGCATTAGCGATACAGATACTCTCACACATATCGACAAATGCGCGACAATCTACTCATTTTATCGACAGCAGCGACTTATAGAGTATCATCATTGGAATGAAGCGAGGTTTTTTGACAATCACAAGCACAAAATCCTAAAAAAACCCCTTATTTTTACGCATAATGGCTTTAATATCGCAGCGTTGTTTGGCTTTGAAGTGCATTTTGATGAGTTTTGGCTAAGTATGAAAAAAGAGGGCGTGGATATAGTGCTACTACCCTGTGCCAATACCTTTCAGTCAAATGCTAGGTGGCGTGAGCTATGCAAGGTGCGGGCTTTTCTAAATGGCTGTGTGGTGATTCGGGCTAATCGTGTAGGCACAAGTGTGATAAATGACAATGAATGGGTGTTTTATGGCGATAGCCTAATCGCTATGCCAAATGGCGAAATCATTGACAACTTGCGCGATAAAGAAGCAATGTTTTCCTTAGAAATCTATAAAAACAAAATTTTGGAAATGGCGCACGAATGGGGATTTCGCAAGAATTTTTAGGCAATATAAATTATCTATCAAAACTTTGTTGTATTTGGCAATAAAATCTTTGAGAATCTCACAAAATATAAATCTTACAAAATCTAATCCTCACAAAACCTAAAAACCTGCAACTAGGACAAGATAGTGCAATATCGCTAGAGGCTTTGCTATTTTTGCAAAGCAATTAAAATCAAATCCTACTCCACAGTTACAGATTTTGCAAGATTTCGTGGCATATCTACATCATTTCCTAGTCGAATTGCCACCTCAATAGATAGCAACTGAATTGCCACCATCATAGAGAAAAACTCCTCCATATAGCTATCCAAACGCGGGATTTGTATGCAGTCATCAGCAAGGGAAAAATCCTCTTGGCAAATCGCACAAATCGTAGCATCTCTTGCGCTTAGCTCCTCGACATTTGAGCAGATTTTGTCATAGAGTAGGTGTTTTGGCATTAGCGCGATAGTGAAAAGATTGGCATCTACTAGCGCGATAGGTCCGTGCTTCATCTCGCCACTTGCATATCCCTCTGCGTGCAAGTAGCTGATTTCTTTTAGTTTTAGCGCACCCTCTAAGGCAAGTGGATAAAAAATATCCCTCCCGATAAAGAAAAATCCGTGTCCGTGCAAATATCGCTTCGATAATCGCTTGATTTTTTCGTGCAAAGAGGGAGTTACTTTGGTGGCTTGCACGGCTTTTAGCATTGTATTTGCTTCTTTTTTTGCTTCGTTAGAATTTATCACACCCTTTTTTTTGCCTAGATATACGCTTAGTATCCATAGCACCATTACTTGTGTGGCAAATGCTTTTGTGCTTGCTACGCCTTTTTCTATGCCTGCGCGTGTTAGGATACTAGCTTTGCTTTCACGCACGATTGAGCTATTATCCACATTGCAGATAGATAGCGTCTCTAGTCCGTTGCTTTTGGCTAGCTTTAGGGCTTCAAGTGTGTCCGCTGTCTCGCCACTTTGGGAGATTACCACAAAAAGTTCATCTGCGCTCAAAATCGGCTCTGCGTAGCGAAACTCACTTGCAAGCACGACATTTGTGCGGATTTTTGCTTTGCGCTCTAGGAGATATTTGCCTACAAGTGCGGCGTGGTAGCTAGTCCCACACGCACAGATTGTGATTTGAGAAAATCTTAGCGTGGATTTTGTGCTGCTATCTTTGCTTTGCAAGCCAAGTGATTGCAGCTCTTCTAAGCAGACATATCCATCTACTTCGCCTCCTACGCGCCCCATCATCGTTTCTAGCAGGACTTTTTCTTGCTCATAGATTTCTTTTTCCATAAAGTAGCGAAATCCCTCTTTTTGCGCGTAAGATTTACTTATACTTAGTGGTTTTTTGGGACTAAGCGAGTCAAAATCTAGCGAGCTACCATAGCAATCATCATCTATATACACCACTTCATCGACAAGTCCTATAAGCGGTGCGTCCGAAGAAGCGAAGTATATCTCGCCATTTTTTTTATCTTGTGCGATGATGAGTGGAGCACCATTTTTGGCATAAAAGATTTCATTTGGAGCGACTTTTGTGATTAGCAAAATCGCATACGCGCCCTTTAGCCTGCTAGCTGTTTTTGCAAAAGCCTCTTTTGGATTTTTGCTAGATTTTAGGTTTTCCTCAAATAGATGAACAATGACTTCAGTATCTGTCTGGCTTAAAAAGCTATGATTTTGTGATTCTAGCTCTTGTTTGATTTCTTTGTAGTTTTCGATTATGCCATTATGCACCACATAGCTAAACTCACCCGTGTGGGGGTGGGCATTGATTTCAGTGGGCTTGCCGTGTGTCGCCCATCTAGTATGTGCGATACCTAGTCCAAAGCCTTTGGAGCTAAAATCTTTTGTTTTAGATTCTAGGTTTGCTAGCTTGCCTACGGCTTTAAATGCGTGTAGGTTTAGGCTTTTGCTATGTTGTGTGTTTTTTGGTGTTTGTTGGTTGTTTTCTAGCACGGCAAATCCCGCAGAATCATACCCGCGATATTCTAGCTCTTTTAGTCCATTTAGCAGAATCTGCCTTTTTTCTCCGCTTCCTACATAGCCTATTATTCCGCACATTTTGGTGTCCTTTGCTTGCGTTTTTAAGTGTTTGGTTTCTATGCTTTTAGTGTAATTTCTAAGCTACACGCTTTTTATGCCTTAAATTTTACACTATTTTTGCCAAAATAAGCACACTCCGCCATAGTGTCTTTGCTTTATAAAAAGAGTAAAAAGGCTAGGTTATTTGCAATGCACAGAATCTATGTATTTGCCATCAAAGCAGGCTTGGCAGTATGTGGTTTTGCCTTTTGTATCATTTGTTATGTTGTTATTTGCTTCCTTTTTGCTGCTATCGCTTACATTATTTTCATCATCATTGATACTTTTTGCTAAGCCCTCCAGTGATAAAAACCCCAAATAATCCGCACCGATAAAATCCCTCACTTCCTCTATGGAGTGATTTGCACAGATAAGCTGGTCTTTTTGTGGTGTATCTACACCATAGTAGCAGGGGCTTATGGTGGGTGGAGAGGAGATTAGTAGGTAGATTTTGCGTGCGCCACTTTGTCGCAAAATCTGCACGATTTGCTTGCTAGTCGTCCCTCGCACGATAGAATCATCAATTACAATAATATCTTTGCCTTTGATTAGGCTTGCATTTGGGTTTAGCTTTAGCTTGACTTTTAGCTCTCGCGCACTTTGTGTAGGCTCAATAAAAGTGCGTCCTACATAGTGATTGCGGATAATCCCTAACTCAAAGTCTATGCCACTTTGCTTAGCATAGCCAAGTGCTGCTGCCACGCCAGAATCAGGCACGGGGATAACCATATCCGCACTTAAAATATGCTCTTTTGCTAGCTCTATGCCAAGCCGTTTGCGCACGGCATAAACATTTCGTCCAAACACATTGCTATCAGGGCGGGCGAAATATATGTATTCAAAAACGCAGGGCGCACTTTTTGGCGTGGCAAATTGGTAGGATTTGTAAGTGGGGGTTAGGCTAGAATCTACACCACAATTCATAGCAAAATCTAAATCCTCGTTAGATTTTGCGCTAGATTTTGTGTCAGGTTTTTTGCTAGATTCCGCGCTTCCTTGACTTCCTCGCTCAAAGACTAGCATTTCTCCTGCTTCTATGTCGCGGATAAATTCTGCCCCCACTAAGTCAAACGCACTGCTTTCGCTTGCGACAATGTAGCTTAGAGTTCCATCAGTGTTTTTGATACTGCCTAGACTTAGCGGGCGTAAGCCATAAGGGTCGCGTATGGCAAACATTTTGGTGCGAGAGAGAATCACAAGCGCATACGCGCCATCGATTTGGCGTATTGATTCTATGATTCGCTCATAAAGAGTGGATTTGCTAGATTTGGCGATGAGGTGGATAAGCACTTCGGTGTCAAGATGACTTTGAAATATTGCACCCTCTTTGGTTAGATTTTCGCGTATGGAGTGGGCGTTTGTGAGGTTGCCATTGTGCGCTATGGCGATAGCACCTAGCGAGTAGCGAGCATAGATAGGCTGACACTCATTTATGCTGTCTTCCCCTGCGGTGGAGTAGCGATTATGCCCGATAGCATTGCAGCCTTTGAGTGTGGAGAGAATCTGTGGTGTAAAAACGCGCGTAACAAGTCCGTTTTGTTTATGTAGGGAGATTTTTGAGTTATCACTTACGGCTATGCCACTTGCTTCTTGTCCTCTATGCTGCAGGGCAAAAAGACTATAATACGCCAAAATCGGTGCATTTGGTGCACCAAAAACTCCCACTACTGCGCATTTTTCTTGGAATTTTGAGGATTCTTGTGTGGCTAAAAGATTTTGTGGTTTTTGGAGGTTTTGCGCTTTTGTAGAGTTTGAAAAATCTTTTATTTTTTGTGTTTTTTGGTTGATTTTGCTTAAATGGCTTGTTTGGTTAGATTTTTTGGTAGTTGTTGAGTGTAGCGTTTTTTGAGATATTTTGCTTGGCATTACTATTCCTTAATGGAGTTTTTTTGCATAGAGTTTTCTTTTTGGGCAGATTTTTGTGTTTTTGGTTTTTGGGATTTTTTGGTGGCGTCTTTAGCCATATCAGCTATATCTGTGTCGCCGTTTTGATTTGCCGTGCTAGATTCTGCGGAATTTGTGTGGTTTGCGTGATTTGTAGGTAGATTGCAAAAGCTCTCCACAATGCAGTTGTGAATGACAAAATAGTTTGTCTTTGTGCCCTCGCTATCCTCATCGTGGCGATATGAGATAGTGAAGTTTTGGGCATCAAGTGTGTTTTTGATGATATACATTCCTAGCCCAAATCCTTGTGAGTTCGGCTTGGCAGAATCTTTAAAATATGGCTTGAAGTATTCTTCAAACTCCATTTTTAGGGCATTGCCGTGATTTGATATGATGATGTCGCGTCCGTTGGATTGTATATCTACTTTTCCATCAAAGCTGTATTTGATTCCGTTGTCGATGAGGTTTTTGACACTTAGGCAAAAAAGCTCAAAATCTGCTTTGATGATTTCATTTGGTGCGTGATTTTGGATGGGGTTGTTTTCGCTTGTGTCGATTAGTAGCATTTTTTGGATATTTTCTATCAAATCATAGAGAAAAAACTCGGTTTTTTTGAGATTGTAGTTTTTTGAGGATAGTTGCTCAATTTTGGCAAACTCATCAATAAGCGCATTTAGTCGCTCAAATACCGAAGTTAAGCGGAGTTTTTGAGTTTTGTTGCGCACCATTTCAGCAGTGATTCTGCCCTTTGTGATTGGTGTTTTTAGCTCGTGCATTATCGAGCGCAAAAACAGGGTGCGCGAGCTATTTAGCGCACTAATGCGTTTGATTGCTTTGTCAAACTCGCTCGCAAGCTCACCTATCTCATCTTTTTGTGGGATTTCGCACTCCACGCTAGTGTCGCCTTTGGCAAAGCGGCGAATCTGCCTGCGTAGATAAATCATCGGTAGCAGGCTTTTTATCACAAGCACAAAAAGAAAAATCAGCACCATTGAACCAAAAAGAATGATAAGGTAATAATTTACATAAAAATTACGCAAAGAATCTTTGTAGAGAAAAACTTCATTTTCGCTTGTGAGTAGGATATACATATCGTTGTTTAGCTCAATAGATTTTAGGTAGATTCCTTGTGTGTCATAGAGGATTTTGGTAGTGTCTAGGAGATTTTTTTTGAGGTTGTTGTCATTTACTTGGATAAAGCCCATTTCTTTTAAGTAGATTTGTATAGCATCTAAATTGGTTTCTTTGGAGATTATGTGATTAAAAATAATGCTTACGCGCTCATATCGCTGCCGCTCATTGTCAATAGCATATCGCTCGGCTTGAAATCGCAGGAAATAAAACGAGAATGCAAAAAAGCTCCCTAGCGCAAACAAAAACAAAATCGTAATTTTAAAAAATATCGAATGCTTCATCACGCTATGCTCCGCATTTGTGAGAATTTCGCGCTGTGCCACACTATGATTTTGAGTATTTTGACTATGCTTTCGCAGTGCTTCTCATAGCAAATCTCAAAGCAAGATAAGCACAAAAAGCGACAAAGACTAAAGCACAATCCAAAACAAAATCTAAAGATTTTATGCACTTGGAGCATTTGCATTTGCTTATAAGTAAGATAGGCTAAAACTCTAGCTTGTAGCCTACGCCACGCACAGAAATAATATGTCTTGGCTTTTTGGGGTCATCTTCGATTTTGGCACGAAGTCGCCCTATGATGACATCAATGCTTTTATTGGAGCTTTCTGGGTTTATCGACTCAGACTCAATAGCAATCGCCTCACGCGAAAAGACATTGCCTTTTTTGCTAATTAACAGCGTCAAAATCTCATATTCTGCACGAGTTAGCTCTAGCTTTTTGTCGTGGTAGTAGATTTCACGGCTATTTTTTTCTATGCGGAATATCGGATTTGGTTCTTTTGCGCCCTCTTGGTTTGCATTTGTTTTGTATCTGCGTAGGAGAGATTGGATTCTAGCTAGCAGTTCTTTTGGGTCATAAGGCTTTGGCAGGTAGTCATCTGCGCCGTTTTCTAGGGCTTTGACTTTGTCATCGACATCGCTTCTTGCCGAAGAGATGATGATTGGCATATTTTTTTGCTTCGCCACACGCTTGCAGACTTCAAGTCCGTCAAGATTTGGCAGTGTCAAGTCAAGCAAAAGCAAGTCAAATTGCTTAGCATTTATCGCACTCATTCCCGTGTATGGCTCATCATAGCTTGTTACTTTGATATTGTGTGATTTTAGGTATTCGCTTAGGATTTCAGCAAGCTCTACATCATCTTCTATCATAAGCACTTCAAGCGTCCTATCTGGGTAGGTAAGGATTTCCGTGTTTTCTTCAGTATTCATTTTAACTACCTTTGGAGTAATTTTTTGCAAATCGTAGCAAAATCTAGCTTAAATAATAGCTAGCTTTGCGATGAAAAAACAAAAAATAATGGCAAAATGCGCAAAATCAACAAAAAAGCGGAAATATGACAGAAAAACAAAGAGAATAAAAAGTTCTAATAAAGAATAAAAAAGAAAGTTTTAAAAAGTTTTCCCTCACTCATAAAAACATTTGTAGAAAAAGCTACAAAAGTGAGGGAAAATCTTTCAAGGAGTTTTATGAAAAAAATCATTTCAAAGCGCGTTCTTAAAGAGTATCTTTGGAAACCAAAATATTTTGCAAAAAATCAAAATGTCTTGGAAAATCTCTTTGGAGAGCTAAGAAAAGGCACTTGCTGGAGGGGGAGCAAGTGCCGAAGTAACGGCTGGCGTGGAGGGGGGTTAAGCCAACCGCTACTGCCTATAAAGGCAAGGGGAATTTTATCTAAAAATTAGTAAATATTTCTTAATAAAATATAAAAAAGCTATTTTTTATTGTCTTTTAGAAAATCATCAAGCAAGCACAGCTCGTATTGCAAAAAATTTACAACCAAGTCTAGCTTCTCTTTAGAATCACGCATTTGAGGCATCTTTAGCCCCTCAAATAGCACAAGCAGTTTTTCGCGTAGCATTTCTAAAAATTCAATATTTGATGGGCTAAACACTGCTTCTTGCGCGGGGATAACCTTGCCTGAAGTTGTCTTGCTTGATTGTATGGTTAGCCTTAGAGAATCTTTATTCAGAGAATTTTGGCTAAGCAGGCTTTTGGTAGCATTTGCCGTGTTTGCTGTGTTATCTATCGCTTCAAACGCGCTAGATTCGCTATTTAGATTGTCTTTGAGTGCGTTTAGATTCTCATTTAGACGAGCGTTTAGGCTGATTTCATTCTCATTTGTTTGAGTGACTTGCATAGAATCCTTTTTTTGTAGATTCTCGCTAGCGTTTTGCCCTCCGCCAATTTGTGCTTCTTTTTCTACATTATCTAAGGCTTGCAAGACTAAATCTTTTAGTTCTGATTCCATTTTTAGCTCCCTTTTTAGCTCCATTGTAATAGCCATTTCTCAAGTTTTTGATAATCGCTTGCCGTCCTTGCATTGACAAATAACTCAAGTTTGTCGCGATTTATCCCACTAAAGTTGTGTTTTTGTGTTTTTAGTCGCACTAGTGCGGCACTTGCTTCCATATTTTTGGGGTCTTTTGCCAAAACCTCCTCATATATCATCATCGCTTCTTCTTTATAGCCCTGTATCTCATAGATACTTGCTAGAGTGTTTGTTTTAAACGCCATTAAAACTCCTTAAATCCATTTGCGCTAGATTTTGCAAACTTACATAAGATATTTGCTTGAAGCCCTACATTTAATAAAATCTAGCAAATCATTTCAGCGATTTTATCGCCCATCTCCTGTGTGCTACACACTTTTTTTGCGCCAAATTGTGCTATGTCTTTGGTGCGGTAGCCCTCTTTTAGCACTTTTTGTATCGCTTCTTTAATCGCTTTGGCTGGCTTATCTAGCCCTAGTGAAATCTCTAACATCATCGCCGCACTCAAAATCGTAGCGATAGGATTTGCGATATTTTGCCCCGCTATATCTGGTGCAGAGCCGTGTATAGGCTCATATAGCCCGATAGATTCTCCTATGCTAGCACTTGGTAGAAGTCCTATTGAGCCTGTGATTTGGCTAGCTTCATCGCTCAAAATATCGCCAAAAAGATTGCTTGTGAGGATAACATCAAACTGCTTTGGTTCTCGCACGAGCTGCATACTTGCGTTATCGACATATTGGTGGGTTAGCTCTACACTCGGGTAGGATTTTGCCACTTCATTTACCACTTCGCGCCACAGCTCACTTACCTCTAGCACATTTGCTTTATCCACCGAGCAGAGTTTTTTGCTTCTAGTGTCTGCTAGCTTAAACGCCCTATGCGCTATGCGCTCTATCTCACTGCGAGTATAAACCATAGTATTATAGGCTTTGTTGGCTTCTTTTGCGCACGGCTCGCCAAAGTAGATTCCGCTTATCAGCTCTCGCACGATTAGCAAATCCACCCCCTCTATGATTTCGCGCTTTAGCGGGGAGCTATCTACTAGCTCGCTAAACACCATTGCAGGGCGCAGATTTGCAAACACGCTTAGTGCTTTTCGCAATGTTAAAAGTCCTGCTTCTGGGCGTTTGGGCTTGGGTAGGGATTCCCATTTTGAGCCACCCACCGCACCGAAAAGCACCGCACTAGAATCCAAACAGCCCTTGATAGTCGCCTCTGGCAGTGGCTCTCCACACTCATCATAAGCCACACCACCCATTAGATATTCGCTAAATTCTAGCTTGAAGTCATATTTGCTTTGAGCTACTTCTAGGACTTTGATTGCTTGGGTAATGATTTCATCACCTATGCCATCACCTCGTATGACGGCGATTTTATGCGTTTTGGGTTGTGTGCTCATTTTTGGATTCCTTTGCTTTTTATTAGCGTTATTTTATTTGGCATTTTCTTGTAGCCATTTTTTGGCAAATGCCATAAGCCCACCACTTTGCAAAAGCGAGTGCATAAAATCTGGGATTTTTTGGTAGGCAAATGATTGATTTGTGCTTAGATTTTCTATTATGCCTTTTTCCAAATCTATGCGGACTTTGTCGCCCTCGCTTATTTTATCCACTTCTTTTGATTCTAGGATTAAAAGCCCCATATTAAAGGCATTTCGATAAAAGATTCTAGCAAAGCTTGGTGCAATCACGCAAGCTATCCCTGCGGCTTTTAGTGCGATAGGTGCGTGCTCTCTGCTACTACCACAGCCAAAATTCTCTCCCGCCACGATAATATCCCCTTGTGAGATTTCGCTAAAAAAATCTGGGCGAGCATCTTCCATAATATGCTTAGCTAGGATATTTTCATCGCTAGTGTTTAAGTAGCGAGCAGCGATTATGACATCAGTGTCGATATTATCGCCAAATTTCCACACATTGCCTTGAATTATGCCTTGTTCTTTTGCTTTTTGTGATTCTTGGGTTTTATCTTGGGAATGATTTTGCGTGGTGCTAGACATTTACTTCCTTTTTTTGTTTGTTGTGGTTTGTTTTGGATTTGACTATGAGGGTTTGTGATTTTGGCAAAACCTTTGAAATTATATCACTTTGTGGCAGATATTGGCTAGATTCTAGCTCTTTTTGGCAAAAGCGGTGCGCAAGATTTTGGATTTTGGTGCTTTTGCTAGATTGAAGTCAAAATCAAACACAGGCTCTTTTTTGATAGGAAGTTTGTTGTCTTTGAAAACTTTGCCATAGCCTAGAGATACGCCTACAAAGAGGTTTGTCCCTGCTTGTGCTATATACCTGCCTTTTAGCAGATATAGACTCAAAAACGGCGAGATAGTGAGGTTTCTAAATATCACGGTATCAAGGCGCAAATTTAGCTCCACTTCAAAGCTAGGGTCGCGCTCTCTTGGGTAGTTGCTAAGCAAATATTGGCGATAATACAGCCCACCTGCAAAATCCACGCCATCTCTTAAGCTGTGTTTTAGCTGGATTCCGCTCTCAAGCCCCATACTTTGGATTTGATGATTTATATCGCTAAAATCATCTTCGCCAAAAAGATTTAGGTGTAGATTTTGGATATATTTACTATCAAAAAGCCGCGCTCCTACGGATAGTCGCAGGTATTTTTTTCGGTAGGGGAGATTGGGCGAGGGGGTAAATTCACTTTGCAAACTAAGGCTTACAAATGGTCCTATCTCGCCACCTAGTTTTTCGCCACCGCGTATATTTTCTAGCTTCCAAATACGATGTGTATAGCCA
Source organism: Helicobacter macacae MIT 99-5501 (assembly GCF_000507845.1). NCBI lineage: Bacteria > Pseudomonadati > Campylobacterota > Epsilonproteobacteria > Campylobacterales > Helicobacteraceae > Helicobacter > Helicobacter macacae. Next base: position 907,372 of record NZ_KI669454.1, read on the forward strand.
GTGGAGAGTAAAATCCTATCGATAGTTTTGTTACTAACCCTAGGGCTATCGCTTGTGGCAAAGATGATTGTTTGTCCATATTCTGTAAGCAAGGAGTTAAAAAATACAAATCTACTTGAGTAGTAGTCTGCTAGCAGTTTGCCATAAGCTTGGATAACAAGCTGTGAGCTACCGCTTAAACGACTATTTGCAAAACTCTCATATCGTTCTTCATTGTCGATTTGGGTGGTGTTGAAATTTATTGAGATTCTGCTTAGCTCTACCCTCCAGCCCGCTCTATCCATATCGACATCTAGATTTTCATAGTCTTTTTTGCTAAGCTCTGCACTCGCACAATCCCCCAAATCCACCAGCGCGAAAAACGCAAAAATCACCACAAAAAGTAGCTTTGACACACAAAATATATATAAAAAAAGTGCGTGGTATAGTTTATGAAGTTGTTTGTGAGGGAAACGCAAGCAAAAGCCTATACTCTAATGTATTCTACGCGTTGTAATTTTTAGTTTGCATACTTCTGTATACTCTACTGCATATCTTTGCTTTATCGCACATTTTGGGGTATGCAGGGCTTTTTAGCGACTATTTTTTGTCTTGAGGGACGGGGATATGGGCTAAGAGATTGTCCATATCAAAGCTCACGCCTTGCTGATTTGCTTCTTTTGCTAGGGCTATGGCTTCGTTTATGTTGTATTCATTTCCCCCCTCATAAGGCTCAAATATACGATTTGCTATGGCTAGAGCATAGGCACTTTTTTGGATATTTCGCGTGGCAGAATGCGGACTTGTCGCATATAGCACAGTCTGTATCATATCATCATCAAATTTCCACAAATCAAAGCAATACGCCAAAAACGAAATATGGTCAGTGCCGAAAAACTCCTGCTCGACAAGGGCGACATTCATAAACCCATTTTCCTCAAGCATTTTACGGAAGTCTTTGTCTTGGCGAGTTTTGATAAGTGCGATAGAAAACAAAATCATACCAAGTCGCAAAAGCATAGCGCAAGGCACAAGCATTTGGGATAGCTTTTTGTCCTCATTTGCTAGCCAAGTAGAGATGAAATTGACTTCTTTGGAGCAATTCCCCATAAAAATATCCGTATCAAGCCCATAAGGAGAGACATTTACTTTGAGTTGAGAGCGGACAGAATCCGTCATCACAAGATTTTTGATATTATCAATTCCAAGCAGTGCTACGACTTGATTTATCGTAGAAATCTTGCTAGAAAATCCATAGTAGGCAGAATTTGCGATTTTTAGCAAGTTTGTCGTTACCATAGGGTCTTTTGAGAGAATATCCACAACCTTGCTGATTTCTACACTTTCGCCAGCTTCTGCGATATAATCGCGCAGTTTTACGACCGTATCGGATAATGGAGGGAGTTTTTCCTCAATAATGTTGAGAAGAGACTCATTCATTTTAGACTTCCTTACTATTATGTTTGTTCCTCATAGAAGCATTTTATTGCCACTTATGAGATTTGGTTTGTGGATTTTCTATATTTTGGCAACCATATAAATAAACTCTAGCGTTATGCTACTGCTACTTTAGTGCTATATTGCACCATTTTATCGCTATTTTACTTGCATTTTTAGACTGCCAAAAATTCATTTAAAACTTCGCAATGCAAGATTTTACCTTAAAATCCTTAAACTTGAAGTGAAAATTTATATATTTTTAGCAAAATAATCCCACACATAGCATTGATTGATATGAAAATATAGATTTTGTGTGGGGAATTTATCAGGTTTTTGGTGGCGAGGCATTTGATTTTATTTATTTTTGTGGCGATTTTTGGCGTGTTTTTGGTGGATTTGGTAGATTTTGGCTTGGAGGAGAGTTTTTGGATTGCATTAAATATTCTAAGTTATTTTTACAAAAGATAGATAATTTATAATAGCGTGCCTACCAACATTCTAAGATTTTTTGTAGAATTCATTTTTGTGTATTTTTTGACAAAATTCTTGTATAATTCGGTAAAAAATTACTAAACCTTAGGAAGTGTTTATGGAGGTGTTTATTTATGAAAAATCAGTCTAAAACAACAAAACGCGATATGGCAAAACATATTGATGTTGATGTTAGCACTCTATATAATTGGAGACGATTTAAGCCAGATTTATTTCGTATTGTAATGCTTGGATTTAAATTTGATGAACTTATCAATGCTTCAAAATCGCACTATGACGAGTTGCGTGAGTTTGATTCTGTTATCCAAGACGAAATCAAACGATACAAGTTACCTAGAAAGCGTGGCATTTCCACCCCCCCCCCCCCCCCCCCCCCCCCCTGTTAAATAGCGAACCAGATAAAAAAAGCGACAAAAGCTAAAAAACGCGAAAATATAAAAAATGGCGTTTTTTGTTTTTTGCGCAAGCATTGCGCAAAATTTGTGAGCCGTTGCTTTTTTGTTGTCTTAAAACTTCAGTTTATGATTAGATTTGTGGCATATTCAAATGCTTTTTTTTTGAATAATTGCAAGTTTTTGTAAGAATTTTTGTAGGCAAAATCAGCAGTGTTTTTGCGTTTGCTAAAAATTATATGTAAAAAGAGTTTATATAAGTGTGGATAAGAAAGAGATAAAAGCAAGCGCAAAATGCTTTTTAGATTCTGCTTAAGGTTTTACACTTGCTTAGAATTTTAATCTACTTAATCAGTGCGCTAATTTCCTTAAAACATTCGTTTTTAGATTCTGGCATCGCGCCAAAAAGTAGCGATTCCACACAAGAGATATGCGCCCCCTTGCTTCGCATTAGCTCTATGGCGTTTAGATGATTTTCCTGCGTGCGCGAGCTTAGCCCATCTTGTGCCACCCACACAGCTAGCCCCAAATTGAGCGCGTGCAAGACGCTTTGAAGCACGCAGATATGGCTTTCAATCCCACAGATTATGAGATTTTTCGCCCCACTTCGCACGATGAAGTCCGTAATTTGCGTATTCCCAAAAATACTAAAACTTGTCTTTTCTAGCACAGCGACATTGTCTTTGTCAAACTCCACGCGATTATCGGTGCTGCCAAGCCCTTTTGGGTATTGCTCGGTTATGAGTGTGCGCACCCCCAAAATCCCCGCACCTTTTAGCAAGGTGTTGGCATTTTTGATGAGATTTCGCTCGCTAAACATTAGCGGGGCTAGCCTTTCTTGAATGTCTATCACAACCAAAAGTGCCTCGCTAGGCTTATAGAGCCCATATTCAAAGGTTTTCATTTTACCCCCTTTGTTTTATAAATCTTACGGATTTTGTGATTTTGCGCTTAGGGCTTGCAAATGCTAAGATTGACAAACGCTAAATAAACACTAAATAAGGCTTACGCCAAAATCTTTTTAATCCCCTTTAAATTCTAGAATCTTCTATGGTTTCCAAGCGCAACCGCGCAAAGCAACCGCGCGTAAAAGCTTTTAGAGTTTTGCTACGATTGCCTTTGTGTCTCGCGCGATGACAAGCTCCTCATTTGTAGGGATTACGCAGACTTTGACTTTAGAGTCTTTCGTAGAGATAATCGCCTCTTTTCCGCAGACATTATTTGCTTCCTCATCGAGCTTCACGCCCAAAAACTCCAAATGCTCCACAATCATACCGCGTATGAATTTCGCATTTTCGCCCACGCCCGCGCAAAATGCAATCGCATCAACGCCAATCATCACCGCGCAATAGCTTCCAATATATTTCAGCACACGATAAGCAAACGCCGCTCGCGCGAGTTTGGCTCGCTCATCGCCCTTTAGCTCGGCATCTAGCAAGTCCCTAAAATCGCTTGACACGCCAGAGATTCCGAGCACGCCAGATTTTTTATTAAGCACATTTACGATGGCTTTGGTGTTTAGCCCCTCTCTATCTGCGATATAGTCCAATATCGCAGGGTCTAAATCCCCGCTTCTAGTTCCCATTATAAGCCCCTCTAGTGGCGTTAGCCCCATACTTGTATCCACACATTTGCCGTTTTTTACCGCAGAGATAGACGCACCATTGCCCAAGTGGCAGACAATGATTTTAGAATTTTTGTAATCAAGCCCCAAAAACTCCGCAGTGCGCTGCGATACATACTTATGGCTTGTCCCGTGAAAGCCGTATCTACGGACTTTGTGCTTCTCATACCACTCATAAGGCACGCCATACATATACGCACGCGCTTCCATACTTTGATGAAACGCCGTGTCAAACACCGCTACCATTGGCGTTTTTGGCATTTGCTCAGAGCAGGCTTTGATTCCCATTAGGTGTGCGGGATTGTGCAGTGGCGCGAGCGCGGAGCAATCCTCGATATGCTTTATCACCACTTCATCTATAAGCACCGATTCTTTGAAATACTCGCCTCCGTGCACCACGCGATGCCCGATAGCAGCGATTTCGCTTAGAGATTTGATTGCGCCGACTTTTTTGTCTGTGAGGATTTCTAGCACCGCAGAAATCGCTTTTGAGTGGTTCGTCAAAGAGAGTGTTTGGCTTACTTTTTCCTCGCCTTTTTTGTAGTTCAGCACGCTTCCTTCAAGCCCGATTCTATCGCAAATCCCAGAGGCTAGGACTTTTTCACTATCGACATTGATGAGTTGGAATTTGAGCGATGAGCTCCCGCAATTTACTACTAATACATTCATCTTTTCTCCTTTAGTTGTATGATGAGTATGATAAGTTTGCAAACAAATTAAACGCAATTTCAAAGTTGCAAATTTGATTCGCGCAAATTTGATTCGCGTAAGATATGTTAAAAAAATCTGCTTAACAATGCAAACATTTTGTAGTTTTTCTTAAGCAATATTTTACAAAATGTGTAGAATCTACGCGTTTTGTAAAAAAATTACTTGTCTTTTTGGTAGTTTTGCTTGATTTTTGTAGGGATTTTACAAAATCTATTATGTTTTATCCCAAAAAAGATTTTTGCAAATTTTTGGCACAGGTTTTGCTTCGTAGGTGGATAACTTTTCACAAAGGACATTCCAATGACAAGCAAGACACAAAAGTTTAGGACAATATCTGCTAGCCTTGTAGCAGCACTAGCGATGGTAGCGTGCACACCAGCGCAAAATCAAGTAGGGCTCACGCCTCCGAGCGTGGATTTTCAGCCTGTGGGACTAGATAGACCAAGTTTTGGTAATTCTTCTGTTTTAGGCAATCCTCCTATGCAAACGCCTATGCCTCCAAACGCACTTTTGCAAAGTAGCCTTATGAGCAACGATGATGACGATGATGTGCTAGGAGCAAATGGCGCACCACTTCCAAAGGGTGCAGAGCCTATTATCCAAAACAATCCAAACCTAACACCTAGCAACCTAATTGAGTTGCAAGTTGTCGGCACGGGTGTCGCTCCACAAAATGCGATTTCGCCTGCACAATCCACTGCACTTGCCAAACGAGCAGCAATGATTGATGCGTATAAACTTTTGGGCGAAAAAATGTATGGTATCAAGCTAAACGGACAAGACACAGTGGAAAATATGGCCGTAACAAGCTCTAGCGTAAAGGCAAAAGTCCAAGCCCTTGTGCGTGGTGCAGATGTGGTAAATGTGGATTGCAAAGCTGGAATGTGCCAAGTAACAATGGAGCTAAAACTTGATGGACGCGTATGGTATCGCGCTTTGGGTGGTAGATAATCTAACAAAAGCGTGAAAATCCAAAGCATAAATCCAAGTAGCGCAAAAGTAGCAAAAATAGCAGAAGTGGCACAAATATCACAAATGTGCTAAGTAGCCGTTGTTTGCGTGATATGCTTCAGAGGTAAATTTTGCTAGCAGATTTTGTTTTAGCTAGACTTGATTTGAAAATTTAACTAGCCAAATTTTGGTTAGTTTGCTTAAGGCTAAGAGAATCTGCTTTATTGCTTCCTGCTTGTTTCTTTTCTTGGAGGTGGGAAATTGAGGGAGAGATTGAGGGGGGAATCCAAAATCCCTAGAATTTTTTATGTTTTTTTTGGGATTTTACACAAATTAGCATCAAGGCAAAAAGGTAATGAATCTAAAGGGTAAATGGCAATTTCTGCAGTGTGTTTTTTCGCAGAAATTTTTGAGTGTCTTAGGCATTGTCGCACTAGCCTTTTTCCTCACAGGTTGTGCTAGTGGAGCGTTGCAAGACTTTTTTAGCAATCGCCCTATAAGCAAGGAGGGCAAAGCAAAGCAGGCAAAAATAGAGGAGCAAAACTCCCCCAAAGATACTTCCAAAAAACTTCTATATATCAACTCAAAAAATTTCCGCTACTATGACTACGCAACTGTGGGTGTGAATGCCAAAAACGAAATCATAATTGAGCTTTTTGCTGCTGGCAAGACGATTGGCAATATCGAGATAGGAAAGCGCAAAATCTGCATTTTGGGCGATTGTGTGCGAAAGATTCCCGCTGCAAAGAGATTTTTTGGCAAGGTAAGCTATGGGGATTTGTTTGATGATATTTTGCTAGGGCGAGATATTTTTCGCGCAGAGGGCTTAGTCATAGAATCCAACACCAACTCTCACACCGCCATAGTGCAGAGATTCCAAAAAAATGGCGAGATGATTTTTTATCGCCGCACAAAAGAGGGAGTAATCTTTAAAAACACCACCACAGGCGTAACTCTCTCACTTTTTAGCTATGAGCCGCAAAAAGTCATAGACTTTGAAGAGGACGAGGAAGAAGAGCGAGAGAGGCGAATGAATAAATAAAGACACAAAATCCACAAAGGCTTTAGTTTAGCGACTTTAGAGAATCTAAAATCTGTTTTTGCAAAAAAAATCAAAATCCACAAATTTTCTAGCAAAATCACAAAAAGCATTTGAGATAAAAGGAGCTATATAAATGATAGAGATTATCGGGCTTGTAGGGTTTGTCGTTCTATGTGCGGTATTTTTTTATAAGATTTATTTAATGTTTCGCTAGCAGCGACTACAATTTAACCGCTTAGGCAAAATTTAGGCAAAATCTTTGCAAAATCAAAAATCCACCACAAAAATCACAAAAAGTGCAAAAACCATATTTACAAAAACTATGTCTACAAAAACCGCATTTACAAAAACCACGCACTCACAAAACGCCTTGATTTTGGCATATAAGCCTGCTTTTATCACAAGCAATGCTTTTTTGGGCAAAATAAAGCGCAAATATGGCTTAGCCAAAGCTGGCTTTAGCGGGACACTCGACCCTTTTGCACAAGGCTCTTTGCTAATAGCAAGTGGGGCTTATACAAAACTTTTGCCATTTATAAACACCGAGCCGAAGCGATATGAAGCGGTGCTATGGCTTGGAGCAAAATCAAAAAGCCTTGATATAGAAAATTTTTTGGGTGTGGAGAGTGTGTCAAAATTTAGCCAAAACCAAATAACCAAAGTTTTGCAAAATCTGTGTGGGAATATCACTTACACACCTCCTAGTTTTAGTGCCAAAAAAATATCTGGCAAGAGGGCTTATGCACTCGCTCGCTCTGGGGAGGAGGTAAATCTAGCGCAAAGCACGATGAGTGTGTATTCTTTGGAGATTTTGGGATATAACCACCCATTTTTACACTTCTCAAGCGAAGTTTCTAAAGGAAGCTATGTGCGCTCTTTGGGTGAGCTAATCGCACAAAATCTAGGCGTAAGTGGGGTTTTAAGCGCACTAAAGCGCACAAAAGAGGGGGATTTGTGCGCAAAAAAGGGTGTAGAGATTTTTCTAAATCCGCTAGAAGTTTTGCCTTTTGAGCGATTGGAGTTGGATTCTCATTATGAGGATTTGATAAAAAATGGTGCAAAAATTTGCATAAAAAACACCAAAAGTGGTATTTTCGTAGTTCAATTTAGCGAATTTTTCTCTATAATAGAGATTCTAAAAGATGGCAACATCAAGTATCTATGTAATAGGATTTTGTATGCTGATACTCTCTAGGAAGCAAGATGAAAGCATTGTCATTGGCGATAGCGTGATGATAAAAGTCGTCTCTATTGATAGAGGAAGCGTAAAGCTCGGCTTTGAAGCACCACCCAAAATGCTTATACTTCGTGCCGAGCTAAAAGATGCTGTCATAAAAGAAAACAAAAAAGCTGTAAAAACCGCTAGCGATGAGGTTTTGACAGATTTTTCTAAACATATCAAACGCTAAATTACGCTAATGATTCTAAAAGCTTACCCAAAAATCAATATCTACCTAAAAATCATCGATTTTGATGGCAACTATCACTTGCTAGAGTCCCGCTTCGCTCGTATAAAAGGCAAACTCTATGATGAAATAGAAATCACAGAATCTAACAACGGCAAAGACATTATTGAGGGGGATTTTGGCTGTGATGCAAAAGATTCTAGCGTAGCGTGCGCATTGCGACTTCTTAGAGAGAAATACCCCAAACAATTTCCACCTGTGCATATAAAAGTAGCAAAGCATATCCCAAAAGGTGCTGGGCTAGGTGGAGGAAGCTCCAATGCTGGGTGCGTGCTAAATGGGATAGATTCTATGTTTTGCCTTGAGCTATCAAACGAGGAGCTAAACGCTATGGCAAAGCGCGTTGGTGCAGATGTGGCGTTTTTTGTAAGTGGTGTGGATTTTGCAGAAGTGGGGGGAGTGGGTGAGAAAATCACACCGCACAAAATCCCAAGCGATGATATTAGTGAGTTTGAAATCTACACACCTGATATTTTTTGCGATACGCGCGCAGTGTATAGGCAATATCGCTCTATGATAGAAAAGCAAATCCTAAAACTTAGCCCCAAAGATATGTTTGCAGATTTTAGCAATCAAAAAGTGCTAGACTTTGGAGAAGTGCAAGGTTTAGCACAAGATGGGCAAGCTATGCAGCGCAATTCTTATGCTTGTGAAAGGTTTGCTTCTCTTGCCACACTTAATGATTTGTTTGCCCCTGCGTGTGCGCTATATCCACAACTGCTAGAAGTCGCCCAAGAGCTAGGAGAGGGGTGGTTTTTCTCTGGTAGTGGAAGCAGCTTTTTTCGCGCACTTGGTGTAGCAAAAAACGCCACAGATTCCACAAAAGAAGCAAAATCCACAAAAGCAGATTCTAGTAATGTGGCAGATTTTGACAAGGCACAATTAGACAAAACACGACTAAATGAAACGCAACTAGATGAAGCACAATCAAGCAAAGCACAGACTCAATCAAAAGAAACAAAAGACATTGATTCTCAAAAAATAGATTCCAATCAGGGTAGCACACGGGGTTTAGCGCAAGATTTTGCCAAAGAATCTAAGCAAGATTCTAATGAGTCCACTAAGAAAGAATCTAAAAAGCCTTTAGATTCCCCCTCACTTTTTGAGTAATGATTTTACTAAAAAAAGCACAATAAAAATCCAAAAGCCACAAAAATGATAGCCCAAAACAAAAAAGCTCTTTTTGATTATGAGATTTTAGAAAAGCTAGAAGCAGGCGTAGTCCTACTTGGCTCGGAGGTAAAATCACTTCGCAAATCCCGCTGCAACCTCAAAGATAGCTTTGTGCGCTTTGTAAAGGGAGAGGCTTTTATCTTTGGTATGCACATTTCATTTCTCTCAAGTGTAAATCCACACTTCCGTCCCGATGAGAAACGTGCTAGAAAGCTACTACTCCACCAAAAAGAAATCAACAAATGGCTTGGCAAAGTATCACAAGAGGGGCTTACTATCGTGCCTTTGATGATTTATTTCAACAAAAAAGGCAAAGTAAAACTTCAAATCGCCCTAGCAAAGGGCAAAAATCTGCACGATAAGCGCGAAGCCCTAAAGAAAAAAATCCTTGATAGAGAGGCGAGAGCGAATTTTAAAGATTTTGGCAAAAAACTCTAAAAAATGCCAAAGAGAGTGTTATAGATTCCATTGCATTTGTGCTATAATCCGTAATTACTTTGAATTTTGAGAGAAGGAATTTTCCGTGAAAGAAATGGTAGATTACGGTGTGCTAGGGTTTTTGGGAATGCTATCTGTGGTGGTTGTGGCTATCGCTATTGAGCGGTTGTGGTTTTTTGCCACAGTGCGTGTTGATGACTACAACGATAGGCGATTTTTAGAGCTTGATTTGCACAAACGACTTACGCTATTGGCGACTATCGGTTCAAATGCTCCATATATAGGGCTTTTGGGGACTGTGGCTGGGATTATGATAACATTCGTAGAAATCGGCGCAGATTCAAATGTAGACACAGGCGCGATAATGACGGGGCTTTCTCTCGCGCTAAAAGCCACAGCTGCTGGGCTAATCGTGGCAATACCAAGTATCGTAACATATAACCTGCTAACAAGAAAAGCAGATGTCGTGCTAACGCTATGGGATATTCATCATAAGCCCTACACAGATCCACCTAGAGTGGCAACGACTCGACCGATGAGTAGCGCGCAAGTAGCCCAAGCTCAACAAGTGTCCACGCAACAATCTCAAATATCTCAAATGCAAAGACAAGCCCAAATGCAAGCTCAAATGCAAGGACAGGTAGGACGAACCACCCAAAATCCACAGCCAACCACTACCCAGCAATCCACCCAAAACTTAAGGCCACAGGGTAGCACACTAGGTGCAGGCTCTACAACCAATCCACCGCGCGTTTGATGAGAAAAAAATATACAAAAGAATTTCATAAGGTGTAAGAAATGGCAATGAAAAAAATGGATTCTATGAATCTTGTGCCTTTTATTGATATTATGCTTGTGCTTCTAGTCATCGTGCTGACTACCGCGTCATTTATCAACACTTCGCGCATACAAGTCAATGTCCCAAAGGTAAGCGATGGTGAGCACTCAAATGAAGCCGCACCCAAAAAACCTGTGAATATAACTATTGATAGCGAGGGAAAATACTATATCGAAAACGACAATGTATCGCTAGAGGAGCTACGCAAAGCACTTCGTAGCTACGAAAAAGACACGCCTATTATCCTAAATGGCGATTCTAAAAGCAATCTTGATAGTTTCGTGCAAGTAATGGATACGCTTCAAGCGCAAGGACTAAAAGAGCTCTACATTGTCGTAGAAGAAGAGAAGTAGCGTGGTAATAGCGTAGAGATAAAACAATAACGCACAAAAGCCACAGAACCAGCCTTTTTGCAAATTACCAAAATATTCCTAAAAATCTCACAGACTTTACTCACATACCAAAAGTTTTGCAAAATCTACTTTTTCTCCTTTTTTTATTACGCCTTTTTGTCCTAGCCGATATAGCGCGAAGTCATACCTTATCGGGTCATCTTTGTCAAATCGCGCTAGATTTTCACTCACTTCAAGCACCGCTTTGAAGTCATAGCTTTTGCGATTTAGCAATCCTAAAGCGCGACATACGCCAAATGTATGCGTATCAAGTGGCAAAAGTAGCTCGCTTGGGCAAATATACTCCCTCCACAATCCTAAATCTACATTATCTTCCCTTACCATCCAGCGCAAAAACATATTCCACCGCTTCAGTGGCGAGCTAGGTAGCACGGAGGTATTTGGTAGTGACGTGCCTACCAAAAACGCAAATCCATTAGGCTTTGAAGTGTGGCTTTCTAGCGTGTAGTTTAGCTTTATGGCATATTTTTTTGCGACTTGCCAAATCATTTCTATACACTCATTGATAAGCAGATAAATAGGCTTTGGATGCGATTTATGCAAATGTAAAATAGATTCTAACGCACGATTTTGCTTCATCTCACAAAGTGCCAAAAAAAATAACTTGACTTCTACTGCTTTTTGGAAGCGATAGTATGGAAAATCGCTCGCCACAATCTCTTCGCTAGAATCTAGCAATCCAAAATCTAAAGAATCCAAAAACTTCAAAATCGCTCTAACATTCCCATAAGCAAAAAGAGCGCAAACAAGCGCGATATAAGCAATCTCATCTAGGTTTTTTGTGCTCTTTTTATTGTTTATATATTCTTTGACTTTTAGTAGAGGGTCTAGATTTTGCCTATTTATCGCTTCTTGTGAGTTGTAGGACTCGTAGTGGAAATCTAGTATGCGTTTTAGGATTTTATTAGTTTGTGTAGAATATTGCGGATTTTTTTGTTGTTTTTTTGCTTTCATTGGTTGTCTTTTTTAAGGTGTGAAAAATGCTTTGGCATTATAGCCAAAATTTGTATAGTCAAAATCTGCTATCACAAAAATTGCCATTTCAGGCAAAGCCAAAATCAAATTTCACACTATTTCACGCTAAATACTCTAAGTTTCTGCAAAATCTACACTATGTTTGCTAAATCTATCTTTATAAAATCTATCTATCCTCTCACACTCCTCTTTGCTAAAGCCACTCTCTAGCCTTGCTTGAACATTTAGGATTTTCCCTGCTAGAACAAATCCGCTAAACTTCTTACAAATCTCTATGAAATCCCCACAGCTTTTTCTGCTTAAATCATTTTTATCCCCACTTTCTTTTATCTTGTCTTGTTTTTGGGCGAACTCCCACCATTTACTTCCTTTGCTTACGTGAGCTATCTCATCGTGCAGTATAATCCCAAACACCCGCTCCACCTCACTCATAAATCCACAAAATCTATCTCCCCCAAAATCACTTTGTCGCAATTTTTTTAGCACAAAAGGATTGGCATCAAGTCCTTTTGCCTCTAGCCCGCGATGAACCACTCCCATACGATAAATGAGATTTTCTCCTGTCGCACTCATCGCTTCATATAGCCCAAAATGCGATGTAAAATCCCCATAATCAAACCCAATCTCTCCTAGCAAATCACGCAGTAAGAAAAAATGTCCAAACTCCTCATTTGCCACACCAAGCCAATCCCCATAATAGCTTCTTGGCAAGTGCCTAAAACGATATGCAGAATCTAGCGCAAGGCTTATAGCGCAAAATTCAATGTGCGCGATAGAATGCAGTGTTTTGCCAAGACTTTCTTTTGACTTTATGCTTTTGCTTCGGTGGATTTTAGTGGGTTCTGTAAGTTTGCAGGGCGAAAACGAGACAAAATCTTTGTTTATGATTTGGCTGTGATTTAGTGTGGTTTTTTGAGAGAGAAAATCCTCATACAAATCCCTAAACAACGCATAACGAGAATCTATATCTTTGCAAAAAAGCACAGATTCTAGTGCTAAGAAAAAATCCATTTATTATCCTTTTTTGTTTTTACACATTTTTGCAGCGCACTTCAAAAACAATCAAAATTAAAAACACTAAAAAACAAAATCTACCACATTTGAAATTTATCGCAAAAAGTCGCACAAAAATTTATTGCCAATTTATCGCCACAATTTTGCTAGATTCCAAATAGTTCGCACTCCTCTCTAGTTATATCAATCTGCCCACTCAAAGCAAAATATTTTCGTAACACAAGTAGATTGCACGCTTCCTCTATGCGAGGATTTTGAAATTTCGCGCAGTAATTTTGTGCGTTTTTTATGATTTCTTGCGCTTGGTTTTCGTGGCTTAGGTAGTGCTCTATCACAGATTCTATATCGCTATATTCATCATTTATCTCTGCATAATGCACGCCAGAAACTAGCTTTGATTCCATAAACCAGCTCTCATACTTTGGCTTTGGCATTATGCAAAGTGAGTTTGAGTTCATCACCCACTTTAGATTGCTAGCGACATCATTTCCCTCCAAACTTAAGACAAATTTATATTCTAAATGTGCTTCTTTTGAGATTTTTGGCTTTGCAAATTCCACATTGTGCGTGCTACCACTTGTGTCGCCTATGTCGCATTTTGGGTGGTGGAAAAACTCTCGCAAAAATTTGTTTCTATGCTCTTGGAAGCACGCCCCACGAAAGACTAATGCGTCTTTTTTGTCTGCATAAGGGATTTTGTCTTTGAAAAAACAAAAATGCCTATTTTTTTCTAATTGCAATAAAATGCTATTTTGGTTTGATTCCCCCTCCCCCTCTGCGATAGATTCTCCACCAAAATCCTTGCTAGATTCTTTCACAGAGTCTGCCTTAGATTTTGCTTTAGATTCTATCGGTCGTGTTTTTGTTATCGCAGGAGTGTCTAAGTAATAATTCACATCGCCAAATTCATAAGCCCACAAAAGATTATCTCTAAAATACCTACTCCACTCATAAGAGTCATAATAATACACAGTCGAGTATAGACTTGATGGGCTATTATCCCCCACAAATCCTACACTTGGGGTTTGCAGACTTAGGCGAGGTTTTTTCCACTGCTCGCCTTTAGAAGTGTGTGAAGCGAGCAAGTTTGGCATTGGTAGGCTAAAGGAGGAGTTGATTTTGTGATAGTGATTTACGCGCTTAGCGATACTCTCTAAAGTAGCTTCATCAAAGTCTTTAAAAATCCGCGCGATTTTGCTAGATAGACTTGCTTGAAAAAAGGCGCGAGGCATAAACGCTCTAGCGATACCCTTGAAATTATAGATAAATTTTGACATTGTATTTTCCTTTGTTTTTAGCTGTGTTTTTTAGCGTGTATTGGCTTTAAGCGATTTTAGTTGATTGCCCACACCTAATCCGCCTTTTTATTTAGCCTTGCATAATACGCTATTGCTACACTAGCTAGTATAGCAATAGGCACAGGCACGGCGATTTCAGGGTAGATAATGTCTGTAATCGCAAATTGACTTAGTGCGAAAAACAGCCCCCACACAAGTAGTGCAAAAATGATAAAGCAAAATCCAAGCAAGTAGAGGTTTGTATACCTAGCAAGAGAGGGAGTATAATACCCGATGATAATCGCCACAAATGGCACAAAAAGTGGGACTAAAATGAGTGAATACAAAATCGAGCGGGCTTTATCGGTGGAGATTTTTTGCGAGCGTAAGAGGGAGAGAGAATCTAGCGCGTCAACAATCGAAATCGATGGATTTGCTTGCGCAAAAGAATCTAGCACTTTTGGATTAAATTTCTCCAAAATCGGCAATCTATCTTTGGTGCTACTTGCAATGCCAGCATTGCCTAGATTCCAGCTTCTTGGCAAAACCTGCGTCTTTGCTTCTTGCAGCACCCAAACATCATTTTCAAAATATGCCTTTTTTGCTTGGATAAAAGACTCAAGTTTTTTTTCATCTTTATTGACTTCAAACACACGCACATTGTTTGCTTGGGCTAGGGAATTTATCGTGCCAAAAAATACATAGCTTTGATTATATTTGACAAACAAATCTTTTGTAGGTGTGCTAGAAGAGTCTTTGAAAAATGTCGCTACCTTTTCTCTAGCATAAGCAAATGGCGTGGCATTTAGCCCGATATAAAGACAAGTAAGCGCAAGGCTAAGCAAAAGCACAGGGCGCAAAAGCCTACGCCTAGAATACCCAAGTGCGAGCAATGCGGTGTATTGACTAGATTTGATAAGTGTGAGGTAGCAAATCGCCATAGCCAAAAGTAGCGAGATAGGAAGTGTGAAATTTACCGCATACATAAAATCATAGGCAAAAAATAGCACGACAAGGTTGGCTGATTCTGCGAAATTATCGGCGTATTGGAGGCTATCAATACCGACAAAAAACAGCTCCAAAGCGATAAAAATCACCAAAAAATAGCGCATATAATATCGCCCGATAAAAAAAAACAACCTAAGTCGTGGCATACTTGTCCTTTTTGTTTTTGTCTTGCTTGCTAGATTTTGCGCTTGATTTTGCTTATCTGTTATTTTATGCCAAAATCAACAATCTTAGCAAAATCTAGCACAAAATATCTCAAATGAGATTTTGGAGAGAATCTACACTTGATTTTACTCCCTTATTTTTCACTTTACTTTTTTACCTCACTAATTTTGCCTCTTTTGCTTCCATCCTTTTTGTTGCACTTTGTTACGCTTTGTTGCACTTATTTTTGCTTCGTGGAATTTAGCGTAAACAGATTTTGCGTTTTTGTAAAGTCGCGTGTGATGATGAAGTATAGCACGCTAAGCGCACTATGCAGCACCAAGTCATCAAGCCTTTTTTGCTGCTCCTCACTAAAATCCCCAAGCACATAAGAGATGACTTGATGATTTTTTAGCGATTTGTCTATTTGCGTGCTTTGCGCGTGTGATTTATCGCAAGATTGTGTAGATAGTGATTGTTCACTAGAGCTTATCGCCACTTCTTTTTCTCGCCCTATGCCAAACCTTACTCGCATATACTTGCTATGCACTTCATTATCGATAGATTTTAGTCCATTGTGCCCGCCACTACTTCCGCCTACTTTGTAGCGAATAGAGCCAAAATCTATGTCTAGCTCATCGTGCAGGACGATAAAATCTTTGATTTTATAAAATCTTAGCGCGTTTTTTAGCGGCTCGCCAGATAGATTCATAAAAGATTGTGGCTTTAGCAAATGAATATTTGTGTTTGTCATAAAAGGGTGTTTTAGCGTAGCGATTTGGGCTTGAAATTTTGTTGCACTCTCCCACTCTAGCCTCAAAATCTGCGCGATTTTATCGACAATCATAAAGCCGACATTGTGGCGATTATTGGTGTATTTGGGGGTTGGGTTGCCAAGCCCTACGATTATGAGGGGATTTTGTAGATTTTGGGTAAGATGCTCGCTATCATCTTGGCGAGATTCTTTTAGCAGGGCAAAAAAATCATTATAAAAACTTGGGGAATCTATGGGGTTTGCTGTGTTTATAAGCGGTATCGTGGCGTCTTTGGGAGGATTTATAGTGCTTGTAGAATCTGTTGATTTTGTGTTTGATTTTGTGCCTTGCGAGGTATTTTTGGAGGTTTTTGAAGTGTTTGCTTGAAGTGGAGATGAGCAAAGAGAAGCTACTTTTTTTAGTAGCATTTCTCTTTGACTCATTTTTATGGATTGCAACTATTTATAGAGCTTATTTTGCTTTGACTACGCTTACTACGGCATTGGCAGGATTTTCGGTAATCTGCACACCTTCATTTTGTGGCAAATCCCGCACCAAAATGCTATGCCCCACATCAAGCGCAGATACATCTAGCTCATAAGCATTTGGTAGATTTTCTGCTTTAGCTTTGACGCTTATGCGTTTTTTTGCTAGCAAAAGCACGCCTTTGTTTTTTAGCCCCACAGGCGTGCCTTTGGTTTTCACAGGGATTTTGTATTTTGCTAGCACGCCTTTTTGGGCTATCATCAAGTCGATATGCAAAATCGTCCCATACACAGGGTCTTTTTGATACTCTTGGATAACCACATCTAGCGTTTTGCCCCCGACTTTGACGGGAAAAACAAGCGTGGTTTTTGATTTAATGGTTCTAATAAAGTCATTTATCTTAAAGGCGCAATGGATATTTTCCACGCCTTTTGCATAGATATTGGCAATTAGATAACCATCATTCCTTAGGGCTTTTGCATTCGCCTTTGAAATACTCTCTCTAATCTTTCCTTCTAGCATAAGCTATCCTTTCGCGTAAAATAAAAGCGCAGATTTTAGCAATGTTTTGCTTTAAAAAACATAAACTTTTTGCCAAAACCTAGCAAATTCTGCGTTTTATTGCATTTTGCGCTTGTTATTCACTTGTTATTCATTCGCTATTTGGGATTTGACATTGCTGCCAAAATCTACACAAAACAAATCTAGCAAAATCTGCCAAAATCCAAAAATGCGACAAAAAGTAACGCTCCCACAAAAATTTCCACAAAAATTACCCACTTTAAAAATCAAATTTACACATTGTGTGTATAATGCAAGTTTATCTCAAAATGTAAGGAGTGCCTATGAGAATGGCAAAACTTGTGATGACAGGCTTAGTAAGCGTGTCTTTGGCGTCTGTTGGCTATGCGGCTGATTATAGCAAAAATAGTGATGATGAGCTTATCAAGCTCAATAATGGCAAGCTAAAAGCAGCTGATGCAGCAGATTTGAAGCTAGAGGTTATCAAGCGAGCGAACAAGCTTGAGGGCGAAGCAAAAAAGGCTTTCTTAGACAAGGTAAAAGCCGCTTATGACAAAGCGACTGAAAACTTCAAAGTCAAAGATTTTCGTGCTTATGAAGAGTCCGTAAGGAAAGAGTTCAAAGCAAAGATTGACGCGCTAAGCGAAGAAGCAAAAAAAGAGTTTGGTATCACAGGCGGTGGTTGTCCTCATCACGGTGGTGGCGAGCACAAGCCTGAAGAAAAAGCTGGCGAGCACAAGCACTAGGCTTTTGGTGGCTTCATTTAGCCACCCTTTATCAAGCCTTTTGTATCAAACCTTTGTCAAATCCCCAAAATCGCGTTTTAGAAAGATTTTACTAAAGATTTTGTTTTAGTTTTTCAGTGAAATCGTTAGTATAAATCATCTAAAGTGCAAAATCATTTTGGGGATTTTTTATTTTTCTTAAATCTTTACCCCTCATAATAAAATCCAAAATCTTCCCAAACTATCTGCTATATACTTTCTCCACAAAAAAATCTGCTTCTAAGATACCTAAACACCAAACTTATTTTTTACTCAAAAAAAAAAAGAAATTTTTGAAAAATTTTGCCGTTTTTTTTTTTTTTGTTTTTTAAGCCCTGCTTAATATATTTTTGTTTATTATTTGTTTGCTTTTTTGCAAGTTTATGCTAAGAAAGTCTATAAAACAGCTAGATTACACAGCTACAAGCTACTATTATCAAAGGAGTCAAAATGAAGCAGGGCATTAGGCGAGTTTCTATCATCAATAGCACGATAACCAAACGAGAGAGAGAGAGAGAGAGTAGTTCACGACTAGATTGTCATACTGAGCAAGGCGAAGTATCTAAAAAACAAAATAGAGATATTTCGCTTGCGCTCAATATGACAACGAAAAATGGTTGGCACAACAACGCAAACAACCCAAAATCCCCACGCAAACTAGCACTATCCCTTATCACAAGCGTAGCATTTACAGGAGTAGCCCTAGACATACTAGCCGCTGCTTGCTCAAGCACAGGGCAGGCAAACTATTGGACGATAAGCTGCTCGGGCAATATGAATGCAAGCGATTTATACAATCCTCCTGCTATCTCATCAGGCATAGTTACCATAAATCTAAACAACCTCACCACAAATGGTGGAAGCAAACTTTTCGCGTTTCAGCGATATGGAGGTAGCTGGGCTACAAATGGCACAAGGGTGGTGAATTTTAACAATGTAAATTCTGCTAGCACGACTTTTAGCATAGGATTTAATGTAGGGAATTGGAATAGCGTATCTGTGAGTGCGTCTAGGATAGGCACACTAACTGTGAGTGGCAACTCCACACACACCATAAGCGTAAGCAATGGCTCAAACATAGGCAATCTACAAGTAAATCAAAGCAACTCCAACACCACCATAAACGGCTCTAGCGTAACTAGTCTAAGTGGGAATTGGATAGGTATACTAAATGTAAGCAATGGCTCAAGTGTCGGCACTATCTCAAATGCTGGCATAGGCACACTAAATGCCAACAACAGCACAATAAACACTATTGATAATACTTCCTCTCTAGGCACACTAAACCTAAATAGCAACTCAAGGCTGGGGAATCTAACAAATCGTGCCAACAAAACCATAAACACCATAACCCTAAATAGTAGCTCCATAAGCGGGACACTTCTAAATAATGGAACGATAAATACGCTCACTCTAAACACAAACTCTTCTATAAACACCATTTCAAATAATTCTAGCGTAGGCACACTCACGCTAAATGGTGGCTCTATCAATACTCTTACTCAAAACGGCACACTCACTACGCTAAACCTAAGTAACAACGCAAGAATAGAAAATCTAACCAACCAAGCAACTAAAACTATCTCTACTTTGACTCTAGATAATAGCTCTATAAATGGCGTGCTAACAAATGCTGGCACGATAGGGACTCTATCTCTAAGCAATTCTTCAAGGGTAGGTAGCATAAATAGCTCTGGGAATATCACAAGCCTAACTATCAGGGGCGATGGCTCTTATGTGGGTAGCATATCAGGTGGAGGCACTATCGGCACGCTCTCTATCGGCAATCGCTGGGTGTTTCAGCCAAATCTAGGAAGCAACGACATAGACGCAGCAGTAAATACACTTCTACTATACAGTGCAAGTATCGAGATAGACTCTGAAGGTGGTGCAGGCAAAGGGTGGAATGACCTTACAAAAGCTAATCCAAAAGAGCATATAAAATTTAAAAGCATAACAACTGCTGGTATAGGCAACTACTCCATATATGTAGGTATCGGGCAGAATGCACCTACACCAAAAAGTGATGAAGACTACTATGAGACAAAAAATCTTGTGGTAAGTGGCACTACTAACGCTACGGATTTAAGATTTAAGCACATAAGCCCACAGCCCGGTGTCAAACTTATCCCCCTAGATGCTACCAATAATTCACTAGAGGGGGCAAATGAATATATCCAAGCAGAAGCGACTAAATTTCGCCTAGAAGCAGATGTCGCTACAAGCTATGGTGCGAGTATGTATCGCGCACTTGCCCTAAGCTATATGCGCAGAAACGCGATGACGCAAAATATCCTAGATACGATGACGACAAAGACATTTCATAGTGATAAATACTATACCCACGAGGTAGAGTTGCGCCTTTTGCAATACGATATGGCAAGGCTAACAAATCGTAGCACGAAGTTTTCAAAACTTCAGCGCAAAAACACTTCCAATCTCGATAAAGTGCGTCAAAAAATCGCTAAGGTAACCTTAGAGCAAAGCAAAGGGCAGGATTTGGACAAAGGCTATAATAATTTTGAGCTTATCGACCAACTAGATGCAATCTTTATCCCTTACAGCGGACGCAAAGATTGGAGGCTTTTTGCACTACCTTATGGGGCAAATAGTATCGTAGGACTTGGTGCTTCATCTGCTCTAGAGTGGGCTGGGGGTGCGATTTTTGGGATTCAGCGAAATCTGCGAAAGGGTGGGGGAATCTTTGGTGGCTATGTGGGCTATGAGTTTGTAAATACTGACACGCAACTTGTAGGAGCACCCACACGCGTGCAGACAAACTCACTTCAAGCAGGACTAAACTATTTTAAAACCTTTGCTTTCACTTCAAAAGTATGGGAGGGATTTATCAAGGCTAGCATTCGCGGTGGGGTGGATTTGCCACGATTTACATTCCAAGCAAGCGGGCAAGACAACACCATACAATCAAATACCAAAGCCTCATCTATCCCGCTTCTATGGAGCGCAGGAGCAGAGGTGCACGGCGGGATTACCTTTTATCAGTTTAAGCGCAATAGCTATGTAGCACCAGAGATTGGCATAAGCTATGATATTTTATCCACGCTTGATATGAAGTTTTTGAAGCCATTTGGTGCGAGTGAATTTTATGATAGGATTTATTGGCATTTGCCACAAGTGGGTTTAAGCCTGCGCTATTATAAAATATTTGGCAATACATTTCGTCTAAATACCAAAATAGGCATAAAGTATAATATCCTAAACAATCAAGAAGCCACTTTCACTATTGGGCAATTTAGCAACAAAGGCACTATCAGCCTCCCTGCAGTGTATGGAAATCTAAGCCTTGATTTTATCTGGATGGTGAGGAAAAATCACGAGCTAAGTTTGGGCTATGATGGACTTTTCTATGCAAATAAATTTGTCAAAGACAAGCAAAGTAAGGAATACAATCAGCAGTTTAATGGCGTAACTACGACACTCAACCTCAAATACGCGTATTGGTTTGGTGGCACTGACTATGTCAAAGACAAAGAGGGCAATGTCATCTCTACCAAATCAACAAAAAAACCCAAAAAATCTAAGCCCAAGAAGCAAAAGAAATCTAATAAAAAAGTCTACTATATCGATGGGTAATATATTGATGAGTAAGTGGGCTTGTAAAATGGCATAAGGACTTTTTGGTAGGCAACATCACAAATCCCCTATCCCCTAGCACGAGTGGTGGCAACACAATCAGTCCCCCCTCCCTTAGCACGAGGGGGCTATGGGGTGGGTTCTTTCCCGTCATTGCGAGCGAGCAAAGCGAGCGTGGCAAAACAAGCGAAGCGAAGTTTCTTTAGAAAATAAGCGAAGCCGAGTTTTTTTTAGTAATCCAAAATCAAACACGATTGACGCAGAAAATGGATTGCCGAGACTTGACTTTGTCAAGTCTCGCAATGACGGCGTTGTAGATTGCCACGCAAGTCTTGCGACTTGCTCGCAATGACGGCGTGGTGGAGTTTCTTTGGTAATGACGAATTTTTCCGAGTTTTGCTAAGCCAAAAAAACCCACCCCCTAACCCCCTCCGCAAGGGAGGGGGAACTCGCAAAATTACCACTTGCAAAGGGAGGGGGAATATTTGGGGCTTCGCCCTTAAATATGACAAATAGACATACTTCGACATAATAAAAACAGCTGAAATGCTTTCTTTCTCGCTTGGCAAATCGCCAAAAAACCCGAGTAACGCGAAGTAGCAGTGCGAGCGCGGGTTTTTGGCGAGCATTTGCCCTTTTGCGAAGCGCAAGGCTTAGTCCTAGCGCGAAGTAAAATACGCAAGGCACTCCCCCAAGCCAAACAAGAAACAGCGGAAGCGTTTTCTTTTTTGGGCGGCGGCGGGGGGGAGCTTAGGAGTGGTTGCCTTTTTTCTTTTTGCGATTTTTTAGAGATATTTCACTTTTTTGCAAAATCTCAATATGATAAATAAACTTAAAAAACAACAAAAATAGCTTAAACTATTTTTGCCACACTGCTTTTTACATTTTTTTGCGCAGGTGTGATTCTAGTGCGCCAAATATGATTGAGAGTGGCAAAAGCACCACCAGATACGCACCTATCAGCAAGCACAACGCCTCATAAGTCTTGCCATAAATATCAATCATATCCTTTGCATTATACAGCACATCAGCAAGGGCTAAAATCCCAACCACCGAAGTTTCTTTGATGAGAAAAATCACATTTGCACTCAAAGCGGGCATAGCTATCACAAGTGCCTGTGGTAGCAATATATAGCGGACAATCTGCGCTCGGCTAAGTCCTAGAGAGAGGCTAGAGTGGATTTGGGAAGTGCTGATACTTGTAAGCCCAGCGCGAAACGCCTCGCACATATATCCACCACCCAAAAACGCAAGCCCAATCACCGCACAGCTAAACGCTTCTAGCTTTATGCCCACCTTTGGCAAGGCAAAGTAGAGGAAAAATAGTTGAATCAGCAGTGGCGTATTTCGCGCTATTTCGACATAGATTTTGATAAAAATCTCCAAACATTTTAGTAGATATGAAGTTTTGGACTTTTGTGTGTTTAGTGCTTTTTCTCTCTGTGCTTCGCTTAAGCCTATCGCACAAAATAGCCCGATAATGAGTGAGAGCAAAATCCCCAACGCAGATATTTCTAGCGTGAGGATAAGCCCCTTTTGGACTAGGCTTATGTGTGAAATCATAAAGTCAAAATCTAGCATTCTACTTTGTCCTTAATACTTGCATTTTAAGCTATTGTGCCAAAAGCTATTGTGTCAAAAAACTTTGCCTAAACTTTTTGCGCGATAATCGTGCCAAAATTTACCCACTTAAATAGCACTTCAATATCATTTATGTAAAATCCAGCTTCGCACAAAAGCGCGATATTTTCTTGCAAACTATAAGGCACAAGCACATTTTCTAGTGCTTCGCGTTTCGCGCTTATTTCGGTTTTTGTATAGCCATTTTTTGCTTTGTAGCGATGATAATGCTCTATCATTTGCGCATCAAGCATTGCATTTGGGCTTGTCATTTTTTCACTTAGTATCAAAACCCCGCCAGATTCTAGCGCGTCATAGATTTTCTTAAGAAAAGCCACTCTTTTAAGCGGGCGGATAAATTGCAAAGTATAGTTTGCGATAAAGCAACGCGCTTTTTTATACTCCACCTCATTGCAATCAGCACACACAAAGCAAATATCCGCCCCATAAGCCTTAGCCTTTAGTGTTGCATTTTCTATCATCGCGCTAGAGTTATCGATACCGATTAGCTTAGCCTTTACCCCGCTTGCTTTTAGCCTGCTTTCTAGCTCTAAGAGCGTGTTTCCCGTAGAGCAGCCTATATCATAGATTCTAGCGTTTGTTTGATTTTTGGCTTGCAAGTGCTTTTGCGATAGTTTTTGTGAAGTGTTTTTAAGCGGTTTTTGCGCTAGATTTTTCGTGGTATATTG
Organism: Helicobacter macacae MIT 99-5501; assembly: GCF_000507845.1. Lineage (NCBI taxonomy): Bacteria > Pseudomonadati > Campylobacterota > Epsilonproteobacteria > Campylobacterales > Helicobacteraceae > Helicobacter > Helicobacter macacae. Next base: position 931,179 of record NZ_KI669454.1, read on the forward strand.
TGTAATGTGCTGCGTGATAAAATCCACACAAAGCGCAAGATTGTCTTTGTAGTAGGGAATCGAGCGCTCAAGCATATCATCAAACACGCTTGCCACCCTCTCATCAAAGCAAAATTTTGCTTTTTTGCTTATCTTTTTGTGGCTAAAGAGATTGTCTTTTTTTTGTGTGATTTTGGTGCGTGAAGTATTTTTTAGCATTTTTTCTCTTTGTGATTTTTGCGCTTTGGCTATTTTAAGGATTTTGGCATTATAGCGAGATTTGACAATATTCAAAAAGTATTTAGGTATAATCATCGTTTTGATACAAGCATTTTAGGAGTTATGCAGATGAAGTTTATGGCAAATTTTAAGTGCAATCACACACCAAGCTCGACATATCACTACTTGAGAGAATTTGAGAGATTTGATTTTGGTAAATCTAGTGAGGGTAATGCTAAATTTTGGGAGCAAAATGAAGTAGTGGTTTTTCCGCCATTTGTGGCGTTGCAAAGCGCGATTGATAGCGCAAAAAATGTAAAAATCGGCACACAAAATGCCTACCCTGCACAAAGTGGTGCATATAGTGGCGAGATAGGGGAGCAAATGCTAGAATCTATCGGCATAAAAACCGTGCTTATCGGGCATAGTGAGCGTAGGAATATTTTGGGCGAAAGCCAGGAGTTTTGCGCTAAAAAAGTGCGGTATTTTTTGGATAAAGGCTATGAGGTGGTATATTGTGTGGGGGAAAATCTAGCTACAAGGCAAGCAGGCAAGCAGGCATTAGAGGCGTTTTTGCGCTCACAATTTATAGGGCTGGATAGTGTGATAGATTCTAGTGAATTTACAGGAAAATTTTGCGTGGCGTATGAGCCGATATGGGCGATTGGCACGGGGGTTAGTGCAGGTGAGAGCGATATAGAGGGGGTGCATAGATTTTTGCGCTCTATCACAAGCGCACCACTTCTATATGGCGGTAGTGTCAATGCTTCAAACGCTAGCCAAATCGCACAAATCAACAATGTAGATGGCGTTCTTATCGGTAGCGCAGCACTTACTCCAAGTGGGCTAAGAGATATTATAAATGCCTGCATTTAATGTCGCACAAAAAAGCACACAAAATCTTGCACGCAAAAATCTGCGCACAAAAGCCAAGCAAAAACTATAAAAATCAAAATTTTAAGGAGCAAAAATGTCAAAATCTAGCCAAATCAAACCAAGTCAAATCAAATTAAGTGAAGTCAAAGAATCTATCGGCATCAAAAATCCTATCAAAAAAGATTTCACTATCCACGCGCTTACTCCGCTTGAGCACGGAGGAGAAAACGACATAAGCTATATTGACCAGCCAAAATATGTATCTGCCCTAGCGGATTCCAAAGTCGGTGCGGTGCTAGTGCGAGAAGAGATTGCTAAGCAAGTGCCTAGCCACATACAACCCCTAGTGGTGCAAAATCCCCATTTAGCTTTCGCGCTTTTATCTCATCATTTTGCACAAAGCGAGTTTGGAGAGGATTCGCTAAAATCTAGCCAAGAGCAAAACCTAAAACAATCTAGCAAAATCCATAGCACCGTGCAAATAATGCAAGGCGCGTATATCGGGCAAAATGTCAGTATCGGGCAGGGTAGTGTGATAATGAGCGGAGCAGTCATAAGCGATAATGTATCCATAGGAGAGAATTGCAAAATCTACCCAAATGTCGTCATCTACCGACAAACTCAAATCGCTGATAATGTAGCAATCCACGCAAACGCCGTCATAGGTAGCGATGGGTTTGGCTATGCACACACCGAGCTAGGCGAGCATATCAAAATCGAGCATAATGGAATCGTGCAGATAGAATCAAATGTCGAAATTGGTGCGGGAAGCACCATTGATAGAGCTGTGTTTGGCAAAACAATCATCAAAAAAGGCACAAAAATCGACAACCTAGTCCAAATCGGGCATAACTGCATAATCGGCGAGCATAGCTTGCTAGTTTCTCAAGTGGGCTTAGCAGGTAGCACCACCACAGGACGAAATGTCGTATTTGGCGGGCAAGCAGGCACAGGCGGGCATATCCACATAGGAGATTTTGTCCAAATCGCAGGGAGAGGCGCAGTAGGAAAAAATCTCCCTCCAAATACCAAGTGGGGCGGACATCCGCTAATGGAACTTGACGCGTGGATGAAGTTTTTTGTAACTTTGCGCAGACTTGTCAAAAAAAGCGAGAGGGAATAAAGCCGTATTTTTGCTTGCTTAAGATTTAGCCTACGCAAGTGTGAAAAATACCAAGTAAAATCCGCACAAAAATCATAATGATAGATTCTCTAAAAAACATTTGGCAAAAGAATTTTGCAGAATTTGCAAAAAAAGCATTTGCAGAGAGAAGCATTTGTAAAAAAAATATTTGCAGAAAAAATGTTTGTGATATACATTTGCCAAAATCTCTGCCACAATCACACGGTGATGATTTGCGTGATGATTTGCGTAGTAGCTTGCATAGTGCATTATTTATTCACTTCGCAAAAATTCTAGTTGCTATACTTTGTGCCTGCATTTTTGCAAGCACGCTTAGTGCAAAAAGTTCGCACAGCTCACTGCGATTGTTTATGGTAGGGGACGCGCTAATCCACAAATCTGTGTATGAGGACGCGCTTGTGCAAAAAGGGCAAAACTACGCAAATCAAGCACAATCTTCGCATTATGATTTTGCAAAAATGCTCGAGCTAATCGCGCCCATAAGCAAAAAGCACGATTTAGCGTTTTATAATCAAGAAAGCATTTTAGGTGGCACTCATCTTGGGCTTAGCACTTATCCTAGATTCAACTCCCCGCAAGAATTTGGGCTAAATATGCTAAGGCTTGGATTCAATCTTGTAAGTCTAGCAAACAATCACACGCTAGATAGAGGCGAAGCGGGCGTGCGCTCTATGCTAGATTTTTGGCGAAAAATGGAGGCAAGAAATAGCACGCTTTATACCACAGGGAGTTTTGAGAGCTTCAAAGCGCAGCAAAAAATCCAGCACAAAATTTTGCACAAAAATGACATAAGCTATGCGATGCTTGCCTACACTTATGGGACAAATGGAATCCCACTACCACAAGGCAAAGAATATCTTGTAAATATCTACACCAAAGAAATGCTAAAACGCGATATTGAAGCGATTAGGGCGGAGGTGGATTTGCTTATCGTGTCTATTCATTGGGGAGTAGAATACACCCACACACCCACCAAAGAGCAACGCGAAATCGCAAAGTTTTTGGCTAGCTTAGGTGTGGATATTGTTATAGGCAATCACCCTCATGCCATACAGCCTATCGAGCGCATAGGCAACACGCTAGTATTTTACGCACTTGGCAACTTCATCTCCGCACAAGTGGGCTTACAGAAGCGCGTAGGATTGATAGCTTCTGTGCGGATTGACAAAATCCAAAACGCAAGAAAAAGCACAAGCACGATAAATCACACCACAAAACCCCACCCCAAAAAAGTGCCCAAAAGAGCACAAAGAAAGTCTAAAATCAATAACCGCATATACAAAAAAATCCCCAAAAAAATAAAACTGCGAAATATTCGCGCAGATTTAGTCTATACTTACTACAAGCACGAGCAAAAAATGAGCGATTTTAAAGTCTATCCTTTTAGTTTGCTAAATGATGAGCTATTGCCAAACTACCAATCAATCTACAAAGACTACATAAAAATCATTAGCAAAGATTGGCTAATCATCGGGCTATAAAAGCGATATATAAGAAAACAAAAGACAAGCACAATGGGAAATCTAAGTCAAAAGCTTACTTCTTTGCCAAGCTCTGCAGGCGTGTATCAGTATTTTGACTCTAGTGGCAGGGTGCTATATATCGGCAAAGCAAAAAGCCTAAAAAATCGCGTAAAAAGCTACTTCGCACTATCTCAAACACTAGAGCTAGACACCCCAATCCCAAACCCAAAAGTATCCTTGCGCATAGCTTCTATGGTGCGACAAATATCAAACATAGAAATCCTGCTTGTAAATAGCGAGCAAGACGCCCTAATCCTAGAAAACTCCCTGATAAAGCAACTAAAACCAAAATATAATATTCTCTTGCGTGATGACAAAACCTACCCATATATCGCCTTTGATTTGAGTAGCGATTTCCCCACACCTAGCATAAGTCGCGCCAAAGCCAAGCAAAAAGGTGTAAGCTACTTTGGACCATTTACAAGCGGTGCTAGAGAGATAATAAACTCACTTTTGGAAATGTATCCCCTTGTCCAAAAATCCTCCTGCCTAAAAGAGAAAAAAGCCTGTCTTTTTTATCAAATCAATCGGTGCAGTGCGCCCTGTGAGGGTAAAATAGACAAGCACTCCTATGCCAAAATCCTAAATGAAGCGATTTCACTACTAAAATCCCCGCACAAACTCCTAGCAAAGCTCAAAGAAAAAATGCTTACCCTAGCAGAATCTAGGCGATATGAAGAGGCTACAATCTATCGCGATAGAATCAAAAAACTCCAAAACTTGCAAAGTTTTTCAGCACTTGATTTGGCAAAAGATATAAGCGCAGATGTGTTTTATTTTTATGTAGATGAGGCTGCCAAAGAATCCAAAAGCTCCGCAAATTTGGCAGAATCTACAAGCCTTGCAAATTCTACAAATTCTACAAGATTCGCAAGCCACGCAAATTCTGCAAACGCTACGATTCCCACAAAGCCTGCCAAAAAATCACAAAAAGGAATCTTGCTATCTCTTTTTGTCCGCTCTGGCAAAATCATCTCCATACAGCACGAGATTATCCCACTCCCTGAAAACGCCCAAGACACCACCGAAATCCACGCTGAAATCTATACCCAAGCCATTCTTAGTCAATACGCAAGCAAGCTGCCAATACTTCCTAGCGAGATTTTATTGCCAAGTATTGATGGGCTACCTTGCGAGCTACTAAGCGATTTTCTCCACTCCGCACAAGGACGCAAAGTCCTCTTAAGCGCACCACAAATCGGCACAAAAGCAAAAATCCTAGCCCTTGCCAAACAAAACGCAAAAGAACTACTAGCACGACATAGCCAAAATCTATCAAGCGAAAACGCCTTGTTAGAGCGCGTAGCTGAGCTAGCAAACCTAGAATCTATCCCAAGCAGAATCGAAGTCTTTGACACGAGCCACCACAGCGGGCGCGATTGCGTAGGGGCGATGATAGTGTATGAAAACGGCGAGTTTGTCAAGTCTGCATATCGCCGATACAAACTAGAAGCAAGCGATGAATACAACCAAATGAGAGAAATGCTTATCCGCAGGGCAAAAGACTTCGCCACCACACCACCACCAAATATGTGGCTAATCGATGGGGGCAAAGCCCAAATCACGCTTGCAAAAGAAGTGCTACAATCCTGTGGCTTAGGTGGTGGCGGAATTGACACGATAGGCATAGCCAAAGAAAAAAGAGAATCTAGCCTATCAGCACAAAATCTATCAATGCAAAATCTCACAGCGCAAACTCTTGCAAACCAAAGCACACAAGAAGCTATCAATCAAAAAATGTTGCACATTTCCACAAGAAAATCTAGCAAAAGTGCAAATCGCGCAAAAGGCGCAGCAAGCGACACTATCTATACTATTGATGAAAGCATTATGCTTAGCCCTAGCGATGAGCGATTGCAGTTTTTGCAAAAGCTACGCGATGAAGCGCATAGATTTGCTATCACTTATCATAGAGAAAAAAAGCGTGCAAGCGCACTTCAAAGCACCGAGCTAGAATCGCGCAACCTTAGCCAAGCCAAAATCAAACGATTGCTATCTTTGGTGGGTAGCTTTGAAGCGATAAAAAATTTGAGCGATGAGGAGATAAAAAATCTACTTAAAAAACGACAAGCTAAATAATTTCAAGCAAAATCGCAACAAGCAAAAAATAAATTTTGGATTTTGCATAAAGATTTGCAAAATCTAGCAGGATTTACCAAAGATTTTTTTTAAATTTTACAGATTTGTAAGCAGCTTGAAAAATATACAAAATCTATAAAAAAATATCAAAAGATTTTATATTTCATTTCACGCAAAAAATACGCTACAAAAAAGCAAAATTTTTGTGCCAAAAATTTTGGCAGATTTCCCCAAAATCAAACAAAATCCGCGCAAAAAATTTTTACATTTTTGGCGTTTTTTTTTTTTTGTTATCGCAAATTAAGCAAATTTTTGTAAAAATGCCGATTTGGAATCAAATCTACAAAGGGAGAAAGCAAAATGTTGCAAAATATGAAACTTGGAACAAAAGTAGTGCTGTTTATAAACGGCATAGTGATGGTTTGTTTGGCGATTATGGCGATTGTCATATATATGCGCTCTGCAAGCATACAAACAGAGGAGAGCAACGCGCTCATAGCGGATATTTCAGAGAAATATTCTTTGTATATGAAAGGCTCTATGGGCGATATAGTAAGCTCGCTAAAAGCTACTGAAGTGGTGCTAGAATCGCTTATCCAAAGAGGTGGCGGAAGTCAATACAGCCAAGAAATGATGCAAAATGTCGTGCTTGGTGCGCTAAATAGTAATGCCGTAGCAAGCTGGACATATCTCTACATAAAAGACCCTGCATATCGAGGCGAAAATATCGCTAATTCTAAGCATAAGCTATCTAATGGGGAGTTTTTGATTCTCACAGAAGATGTCTCACTTACCCAAAAAGGCACGGTCGTTTCTGCTGATGATGTTATCTTAAGCTTCAAGGGAGTAAGAAAAGCATTTGATAGCAAGAAAATCTCTATAAGCCCGCCTGCGTTTAAGACAGTCAATGGCAAGCAAATGTATGGAATCTCTGTAAATGTCCCTGTTTTTGATTCTAGCAAAAATGTCATCGGTGTTATTGGGACACTTGTAGAGACAAATCACTTTAGAGAGCATATCATCAATGAGCTAAAAGTAGGGCATATCAAAGGTGCGTTTCCCTTTGTTATCCTAGATGATGGCACGATTTTGGTGCATAATGATTTGAATCTGCAAGGTGATAGTCTAGCAAATGTGAATAAAGACGCAACTGTTGGCAAAATGCTATCTGTGGCTAAAAACCACCAAGATAGCGTGCAAATCTATAAAACAACCGCTGGACTTTCTGGCTATGCTAGTATCACTTCATTTGAAGTGGCAGCGGGAAGTGGGACATATTGGAGTATGGTGGTGGCTGCACCTGAAGATTCTGTGATGAAGCCTGTGAGAGATTTGCGAAATGTCATCGTGCTAGGCTGTATCATCGCGCTTATCGCCATAGCACTACTTGTATCTTGGTATATCAAATCCCGCGTAGTAATGAGAATCGGCAAAGTTTCAAGCAAACTTCTAGAGTTCTTTAAATACCTAAATCACGAAACAACCACTCCTCCTGCACCGCTAAAAATCATAGTCGCAGGCGATGAAATCGGTGCTATGGGTATCGCACTCAATGAAAACACCAAGCGCACACAAGAGACACTTGAGCAAGATGCAAGCGTCATAAGAGAAGTGGTAAGTATGGTAGAGGAAGCAAAAGCTGGTAGGTTTGGTAGTAAAATCACTCAACACACAGGTAATCCTCAAGTAAATACGCTAAAAGATAGGATTAACGAAATGTCTCAAGCACTATTTAACCTTGTCGGTGGCAATCTAGAAAATCCTGCAAGAGTGTTTGCTTCCTACCAAAAAAATGACTTCACACCGCGCATAGACAATCCTCAAGGACTAGAAGTAAGCGTAAATCAGCTAGGGGATTCTATCGTGGATATGCTAAAGGTATCTGCAAACTTCGCAAAAGAGCTAAAAATCCAAGCTGAAGAGCTAAGCAAGTCTATGCAGATTCTCACAGAGGGCTCACAAACTCAAGCTAGCTCTGTGGAGCAGACAGCCGCAGCAGTGGAGCAAATCAACTCCTCTATGCAAAATGTCGCAAGCAAGACAGGCGAAGCCACACAACAAGCCGAAGACATAAAAAATATTGTAAGTGTCATCAAAGACATAGCCGAGCAGACAAACCTACTTGCGCTTAACGCTGCTATCGAAGCCGCTAGAGCAGGTGAGCACGGACGAGGATTTGCCGTTGTCGCTGATGAAGTGCGAAAGCTAGCAGAGCGAACTACTCGCTCACTTAGCGAAATCGAAGCAAATGTAAATATCCTAGTGCAATCTGTAAATGAGATGAGCGAATCTATCAACGAGCAAACAGAGGGCTTAGGACAAATCAATGAAGCGATAGAGCAGTTTGAGAGCGTTACGCAGCAAAATCTCCAAGTGGCAAATAGCACAAATGAGGTTACTAAGCGCGTAAATGGTATCGCCATAGAAATCGCAAACGACACAGACAAAAAGAAATTCTAAGTCTTTTTGATTTTGTCTTTTTGCACTTGTGTTGCCTCGCTTCTTTGAGCGTGGGCTTTTGCGGGGGATTTTAAAAAACTTTTAGAAAATCTTTTTTTGAGATTTTTGGAGGGGGTTTTGGGTGCAAAAGGTTGCAAAACTTTTTGCACCATTTTTGCTAATCTATTTTTAACTGCCTTTTTATTTTTGCACTTTTTTACCTCCTTATTTTATACGCTTTTTTTTACACACTTTTTTACGCTTGCACAAATCCCAAAATCCTAGCAAAACCACAAAAACACCGACAATATCGGCACAAGATTCTTACCCAAACTTTTGCAAAACAAAATCTAAATCCACACAAATTCCCCAAAAAAATGGTATAATCGCGCAACTTCTCGTTAGGAGCGATAATGACTCAAGAAGAATTAGACGCGCTAGTAAGTGCAGGTGCTGATAGCACTAGCACAGATAGCGCAGAAAATACAGAGCTAGATTCTGCTTCATCAAAAGAGCAGTCTAACTTCAGCGATGATAATTTCCGCGTGGAAGCTTCTAAAGAGTGGCCCCCACCTCCACCAAACAAAGACCACAAAGTCGTTCATCAGCTTGATGATGTTACGCGTGATACGGAGGCAAAAGCAGGTGAGGTGTTTGACCAGCTAGACATTATCGGTGCAAATGCCGATGATGTCGCCAAAGCCGCAAAATCTCTCAAAGAATACCTAGCAAAGCAAGAAGAAATGTTTGTCAAACTCACGGCAAAATTCCCAAATGTCAAAGCGTTTGCAGAGTCTTGCGAGCAAACAAAAACAGCCAAAGAAAGTGTGGCTAAAATCATAGACGGCGCAAATGCTTGCTCTGATGCTATGCTACAAGCAATGGATATAATGCAGTTCCAAGACATAAATCGCCAGCGAATCGAGCGCGTAATCAATGTAATGCGTGCTTTGGCACAATATATGAACTCACTATTTGAAAGCAAAATCGATGATAGCAAGCGCGTATCAAGTGCGGTGTATATACAAGGCGATGATAATGCCGATGTAGCAAACGCTGAAGAAATCGAAAGCCTTATCGCTTCATTTGGCGCAAAAAGCTAGTCCAAAATCAATAATATCAGCTAAGATTGTATACTTCACTAAGCATAAAATACACAAATGCAAAATTCTAGTAGCTCCCACAAAATAAAATCTAGCGACACAACAAAGCCAAAATCTAGCACCACCAAGTCAAAAATCCCACAGCTACTATCCCCCGCAGGAAATCTACACAAACTAAAAGTCGCCCTAGCTTATGGTGCGGACGCAGTGTATGGCAGTCCTAGTCAGTTTTCTTTGCGCTCTCGTGCTGGGCAAGCATTTGTGCTAAAGGATTTTGCAAATGGCATAGATTATGCACACAAAAGAGGCAAAAAAGTCTTTGTAACCATAAATGGATTCCCTTTTAACTCCCAACTAGAATCGCTAAAATCTCATATCTGCAAAATGGCAGAACTAAAGCCCGATGCTTTTATCGTAGCAGCCCCCGGCATAGTGAGACTATGCAAAAGCCTAGCCCCACAAATCCCTATCCACCTATCCACACAAGCAAATGTGCTAAATGTCCTTGATGCGCAGGTGTTTTATGATATGGGTGTGAAGCGCATAGTCGCTGCTCGCGAGCTAAGCCTAAAAGACGCACTCATCATCAAAAAAGAGATTCCAAACTTGGAGCTAGAGATTTTCATACACGGAAGTATGTGCTTTGCTTTTTCTGGTCGTTGCCTTATCTCATCACTGCAAAATGGGCGAATGCCAAATCGCGGAAGCTGTGCAAATGACTGCCGATTTGACTATCAGTATTTTGTGCGCTCAAAAGATAGTGGCGAGCTAGTGGAATTTGATGAGAGGGAATTTTATGCTAAAAACCCTGATAATGGCGTGCTTTTGCGCTTACAAGAGGAAGAGGGATTTGGCACACATATTTTTAACTCAAAAGATTTAAACCTCGCTAGCCACATAAAAGAAATCATTGATAGCGATTGCATATCCGCGCTAAAAATCGAGGGGCGCACCAAAAGCACTTATTATGCAGGTATCACTGCTCGCACTTATGCTATGGCTTTGCGCGACTATGAGTGCGGAATCTTTCGCCCGCAAGTCTACCAAGATGAGCTACACACGCTTAAAAATCGTGGATTTACAGATGGATTTTTGGTGCGAAAACCATTTGAGAGACTAGATACACAAAACCACTTCACAGCTATAAGCGAGGGTAGCTATCAAGTAAATGCCGAAGTGAGTGAGTGTGGCGAGCTAGCATTGTGCAGGCATACTATCCGCGCAGGCGAAGCAAAAGAAATAGTCGCCCCACTAGATTCTAAGCTAGTTGAGCAAAAAGGCTCTTTTGGCGAAATCTACAAAGAGGGCGAAAAATACTATATGCGATTTGAAAAAATCCTGCTAGAAAATGGCAAAGAGCTAGATTCTATCCATAGTGGCAACACAAATGCTATCGCACTTCCCCTGCCGCTCCCACCTTTTAGCTTTTTGCGTGAGAATATTAGCGACAAAATCTCACTACGCTAAAACACAAGGACAATCCATAAATGGCATTTGATTTTCACATTACCACTCTTTTATTACTCGCTCTTGTCGCGCTTGTAGCGGGGTTTGTCGATAGTATCGCAGGAGGTGGGGGAATGATAACAATCCCAGCACTCTATATGGCGGGAATCCCCCCGCACGAGGCACTAGGGACAAACAAATTCCAAGCGGTTTTTGGGAGCTTTAGTGCGGCACTGCACTTCTACAAAAAGGGGCATTTGCACTTGCCTAAGTGCGCGCTTTTTGTGCTTTTTGCCTTTGTGTTTTCGCTGTGCGGCACACTGCTCGTGCAGGCAATCAATGCAGATTTTTTGCGCAAGGCAATCCCCTTTTTGCTTATCTTTTTCGCGCTGTATTTTCTTTTTTCCCCAAAAATCAAGCAATCTAGCCAAGAGCAAGGCGCGATAAGCACTCTAGATTCTAGAATTTCACGCAAGGCTATCCTTGCGCTTAGCATCGGCGGCATAGGATTTTATGATGGATTTTTTGGTCCGGGCACGGGCTCTTTTTTGATGCTAGCCCTCATCTCGCTAGGCAATTTTGGCATAAAAGACGCGCTAGCCCAAGCCAAGCTGTATAACTTCGCTACCAATCTCGCCTCCGTGCTTGTGTTTATGGCGTTTGGGCATATTTTGTTTGCGGTTGGGATTGCTATGGCTTTGGGGCAGTTTGTGGGCGCAAATATCGGCGCAAAGCTCGCCCTGCGCTATGGAATCACAATCATTAAGCCCCTCGTGGTTATCGTGTGTTTGGCGATGTGTGCTAAACTGCTCCTCTTTGGGTAGAAAATACAATCATAAGCCACCAATGCCAAAACCCACAGCAAACTCACAACTTAAGGATTTTTAACAATGTCAAAACAAACCACAAATAATCGCCACACTTGGTCAAACACCTTTATATATGTCCTAACCGTCGCAGGAGCGACTATCGGATTTGGAGCGACTTGGAGATTCCCCTATCTTGTGGGAGAAAATGGAGGTGGTGCGTATGTGCTTGTGTTTATCATCGCAATGCTTGTCATCGGCATACCGATGATTTTGGTAGAAAATGTCATCGGCAGGAGAGCACATACAAATTCTTTGGATGCTTTTAGTCCCTCTGTGCAACGCAAAGATTTTTCACGCGTTTGGAAAGTCGCAGGAATTATGGGGCTTATTGGTTGCTTTGGGATTATTGCGTATTATATGGTGCTTGGTGGTTGGGTCTTGACTTATTTGTGGAATCTAATAAGTGGTGGGCTAAATGTCGCCTCCCCTCTTAGTGCGGAGAGCACGCGTGAGTTTTACCTAAAATCCATTGAGTATAGTCCGCTTATGGTGGCGATTTATACGCTTGTGTTTGTGTGGCTAAACTATATTGTGCTAAGCAAGGGAATCTCAAATGGCATAGAAAAAGCAATGAAAGTGCTTATGCCATTGCTTTTTATTTTTCTCATCGGTATAGCAGCAAAAAATCTCACAATGCCCGGTGCGCTAGAGGGTGTGAAGTTTTATCTTATGCCTGATTTTAGCAAGATTTCTCCCAAACTTTTTATCGCTGTTTTGGGGCAGGTATTTTTTGCTCTATCGCTTGGATTTGGTGTGATGATTACGCTTTCTTCATACCTTGATAAAAGCGAAAATCTACTAAAAACCGCGCTTAGCACAGGGATTTTAAACACCATTATCGCGCTTTTGGCAGGATTTATGATTTTTCCATCTCTTTTTAGCTTTGGATTAGAGCCTGATTCTGGTCCCAAGCTTGTCTTTGAGGTGTTGCCTGTGGTGTTTTCTCATATCTCATTTGGCGCATTTGTAGGGGCTGTGTTTTTTGCTTTACTTCTTATCGCAGCTTTTACTACTTCTATCACGCTATATGAAGTGCTTATCACCGCTGCGCAAGAAAAGCTACGACTTAGTCGCAAACTTGCTACGATTGTTGTCCTTAGTGCGACTTTTGTATGCGGGAATCTCCCTTGTGTGCTATCTTATGGAGCGTGGAGGGAAGTTAGCATTTTTGGCAGAAATATTTTTGATACTTTTGATTTTGTCAGTGGCAATATTTTCTTTGTCCTTACCGCACTTTTGGCAAGTATATTTGTCGGCTGGGTGCTAGGAGAAGATGCAAAAGATGAGCTAAAAAAGGGTTGCGATAGTCCCAAAATCGTTAGGCTGTGGTTTGCCTATGTCAAATATGTGATTCCGCTTGTGATTTTGGTGGTGTTTGTAAGCGGGATTGTATAGTGGCTAAATTTTTGGATTCTAACGCAAAAATGTGAGAATCTAGAGAGGGGAAGTTTAGGCATTATTTTTTTTAAGATTCTCATTTTTTTGCGCATTTTAGGTGGCGTTTTATCGCTATTTTTGGGAATCAAACTCGCTTTTTGACTACTCATATCACTTTTTGTAACAAAGCACAAAAATTTCACATAATTTTTTGCCTTAATTATAAAATCGTTTATTATTAGAGAGTTATATTACCTTACTAGGTTTTGGAGAATCTTGCCAAAAAGCAAGACAATCTGCCTAGAATATTACCCCAAAAAGGAGGCTCAAAATGAGCAAATACAAAACCATTGCAAATGTCTTTGACAAGCAATATGAGAACTATATCGGTGGCAAATGGGTCGCCCCTGTGGATGGACAATATGTAGAGAACAAAACCCCAATCACGGGCGAAGTGCTATGTAAAGTGCCTCTCTCAAGCGATAAAGATATACAAAACGCGCTTGATGCAGCACACAAAGCAAAGGACAAATGGGCAAACACAAGCCCACAAGAGCGAGCAAGAATCCTGCTAAAAATTGCTGATAGAATCGAGGATAATCTCGAGCTAATTGCGCACGCAGAGACTTGGGATAATGGCAAGCCAATCCGTGAAACGCTAAATGCGGATATTCCTTTGGCGGCTGACCATTTTCGCTATTTCGCAGGTGCGCTAAGGGCGCAAGAGGGCGCGATAAGCGAGATAGATTCTGACACGATTGCCTATCACTTCCACGAGCCACTAGGCGTTGTTGGGCAGATAATCCCTTGGAATTTCCCACTGCTAATGGCAGCGTGGAAGCTAGCCCCCGCACTTGCCGCAGGGAACTGCATAGTGATAAAGCCTGCTAGCCCTACGCCTGCAAGTATTTTGGTGCTATTTAAAATCATCGGCGACTTGCTCCCTGATGGCGTGGTAAATATCATCAACGGAAGCGGTGGCAAAATCGGCAAGACGCTCGCCACAAGCCCCAAAATCTCCAAAATCGCTTTCACAGGCTCTACAAGTGTGGGACGCCAGATTATGCAGTTTGCCACAGAAAATATTATCCCCTCGACTTTGGAGCTAGGAGGCAAATCGCCAAATATTTTCTTTGAGGATATTGCGGATTTTGAAGATGAGTATTTTGACAAAGCAATCGAAGGGCTTGTGCTCTTTGCTTTCAATCAAGGCGAAGTTTGCACCTGCCCATCTCGCGCACTTGTGAGTGAGAAAATCTATGATAAATTCATAGAAAGAGTGCTAAAGCGCGTGCAAGCTATCAAGCTAGGCAATCCACTAGACCCAGAAACAATGATGGGCGCGCAAGTCGATGAAAATCAAATCAAAACAATCCTAAACTACATAGACATAGGCAAAAAAGAGGGTGCGGAGTGCCTTATCGGTGGCGAGAGAGACAATCGCGGTGGTGAGCTATCAGGCGGTTGCTATATCAAGCCCACCATTTTCAAAGGGCATAACAAAATGAGAATCTTCCAAGAAGAAATCTTTGGTCCCGTGCTCGCACTCACTACTTTCAAAGATGACAAAGAAGCCCTAGAAATCGCAAATGACACGATTTATGGGCTTGGCAGTGGTGTGTGGACTCGCGATATAAACCGCGCATATCGCTTCGGGCGAGGCATAAAAGCAGGGCGCGTATGGACAAACTGCTACCACGCATACCCAGCGCACGCGGCATTTGGTGGCTACAAGCAAAGCGGTATCGGGCGCGAAACACACAAAATGGTGCTTGAGCACTATCAGCAAACCAAAAATCTGCTCGTAAGCTATGGTATAAACAAACTAGGATTTTTCTAGGAGGTTTTTGTGTGCTTAAAGTCATCTATGGATTTTAAGAATTTTAAGCACATTTTTGGATTTTGACTAGGCTAGCACGACTGCAAAAGTTGTGCTAGCAAGTTTGTGGTAAAATCAAACTTGCTAGCCATTAGTTTTTACTTTTTTTTTACTTCATATCGCTTCATATCGCTTCATATTGCTTGGGAATTTATATAGATTCTAGCAAATCTTGCAAAGCTATTTTTTAGTAAATCTATTTTTTGTTTTTTACTTCACTTTATTGTGGCTAGATATAAGCTATATTTCGTAACCATTGCGCGTTTTTCAAGTATTTTTGCCTATGTTATTTCATAAATATTTTGTTTTTTGTGGCAATATGTTGCGTTATTTTCTACTATTTAAGGAGCTAATATGACAAGAATATCTAAAATCTTTTTTTTATGCGGTGTTTTTGCACTTCCGCTTAGTGCAGGAGTGAAAGAAGACACCATAAAAGTGCTTGAGGGACAGACAGGAGCGAAGTTTGAGGTTATTTCTTTTGAGCCACTTAAAGGCTCTAAGCAGTTTTTGCTAGTGGTAAAAGACACCAAAAACGGCTACCAAAGCGTAATCATAACCGATGAGAAGCAAAAATCTATGATTGCACCTATGGCGTTTTTTGGCGACAAAGAAGATGCCAAGTTTGTCGCCACACAGCTAGAAAAAGCCAACGCTTATAATTTCAAACTTCAAAACGCAGCGACACTTGATAAACTTTTTGCTTCGATTCCGCAGGATTATGCTATTCGTTTGCAAGGTGCTAGCAACAAAATCACTTACATTGTCTCTGACCCTATGTGCGTGCATTGTCAGCAAGAGCTAGCACAGATAGAATCAAAGCTAGCAAAAGGCACAGTAGTAATGGTGCTAGTAAGTTTTCTAGGGCAGGATTCTTTGCAAAAGTCTGCCGAGATTATCTCCAAAATCAAATCAGCCAAAACCCCAAAAGAGCAAATATCGTTGCTAAGAAGTGTCTATGCCACTACACACAAAGCGAGCCCACAAAAGCAAGAATACACTTCGCAAGTATCTGCCATAACCAAAAAGCTAGGGGATTCAAATCTAATAGAAGCTGTGCCTTTTATCTATGAGCCGATAAAATAAAAAGCTGATTATAGCTTTGGCACTCTAATTTTTGGTAGTTTAATTTTTAAGGAGAAAAAATGAGCAAAAAATATATGGCTAACAAAAAATATTTGCGCAAGATTTCAGATTTTGCGATGATAGGTGGCGTGAGTGCGCTTGTGGTAGGAGTGTTTGCAGGCTGTGATATAAACAACCCAAGCGAGCA
Organism: Helicobacter macacae MIT 99-5501; assembly: GCF_000507845.1. Classification (NCBI taxonomy): domain Bacteria; kingdom Pseudomonadati; phylum Campylobacterota; class Epsilonproteobacteria; order Campylobacterales; family Helicobacteraceae; genus Helicobacter; species Helicobacter macacae. Next base: position 947,385 of record NZ_KI669454.1, read on the forward strand.
AAATCCACAAGCAAGCCAAGCAATCAAGCAAGGTGCTTTTGTCTTGCTAGAGCAGCAAGCAGACGGTAGCTACAAAGTGCTAGAGGAATATCCAAGTGGCAAAACCCACATTGTCGTGCGCGACACTTCGGGCAATGAGCGTGTGCTAAGCGATGAGGAAATCCAAAAACTACTAAAAGAAGAAGAGCAAAAAATAGACAACGGCACAAGTGCGCTCACGGCTAATCCAAGCGGTGGAGAAAGCGGCGGGCTAGGACTAGGAGGGGCAATCCTAGCAAGCGCAGCAGGCGCAATGCTAGGGAGCTATATCGGCAACAAGCTGTTTAACAACCCAAACTACCAGCAAAACAAACAGCGCACATACAAATCCCCTCAAGCCTATGAACGAAGTGCAAATAGCTTTGGTAAGTCAAATTCTGCGGGCGGGGCAAGAGGAGGCACACCAAGCAATGCAAAGGGAGGATTTTTTGGTAGCTCTCAAGGTGGCACAAAGGGTGGCACACCAAGCAAAAGCAGTGGGTTTGGTGGCTAGTATATTGTTTCAAAGCAAAATCAAGTTGGAAGCAAAGTCAAGCTAAAGTGGGCGGGGCAGGTTTAGCTTGATAAAGCAAAACAAGTCAAGTAAAAAGTAAGTCAAAATAAATTAGGGCGGGGTATGGCGCAGAGCAAGAATAAAGCAAAATAAATAAAAGCAGAATAAAAGCAAAGCAGATTAAAAGTAAGCAATCTTTCAATCGCTACCATTGCTACAAATGCGATTCTAGTCTAAAAACTAGAATCGTAGCAACCCTTAAATCTCTCAAATCTATCGTTGGTATGCTTTTAGATAGATTCCCCTCGACTTAAAAAAATCTTTTTTGCAATATTTTGTATTGTTTCTAAAAACTTCTTTATATAATTTGCCCAAAACCCACAAAATACACCAAAACCCCCTCCATAAAAAACCAAAAATCTAAGCTATCAAAAACTCTACTTAAAACGCATAGCGCAAATCCAAAAACACTTCTTGCCCTTTTGCGTAGAGGTAGCTATTGCCGATTGTTGGGTCGCTAGCATCAGAGTTGTAGTATGAGAAATATACCGTATCAAACACATTTCGCACACCAAAAGTCGCGCTAAAATCCCCAAATCGCATATCAAGCCCCAAATCTGTCAAACTATATGATTTGATTGTCCCTCCTGCTATGTCTTTTTGCGCCCCGATAAATGAATTTTGTGTCCAGATTCCAAAGTGTCGTGAAAAGTCATAGTTTATGCCGATTGTGGCTTTGTAGTTGGAAGTGTATGGGATTCTCTCTCCATTCATTGAGCGAGAGGCGTTATCAGTAGCAAATGTGCCTTTTAGGATTCTCGCATCGACATAAGTAAAACTCTCACTAAATCTCAATGATTGTCCAAAAAACTCTTGCTTTGAGAAAATCTCCACACCCGCTCTTTGTGTCAAGTCGTAGTTGCGATAGCCAAAGCCACTTAAGCCAGAGTGCGCACTTCCGTAGTTGTATAGCTCATCTTGGGTAAGGGTATAAAAAGCCGAGCCAGAGAGAAAAACATATTTGCCGATTTGAGATTTGCTACCCACTTCAAATGTGTGATATTGCTCGCTTTTGACATTGGAGTCTACATATCGTCCGCCTGCCACTCCTGTGAGGGTATCAGGGTTTGGCGAGCGAAATCCTTTTTCATACTTGGCATAGACATTGCCTGCGCCAAAGTTGTAGTTTGGCACTAGCTCTAAGGCGTAGTTTGAGATATTATCGTTTATGGCTTTATCAGGACGCGTGGTATTATAGCTTGGGGTAGGGCTTGCGGGGTATGTGTTTGTCATAGACATTCCCATATTGCTAGAATATCGTCTTTTTCCTGTGTAGTTGGCGTTTTCATACCTTGCACCAAGTGTGAGAGAAAACCGCTTCGTAAAGTCAAATTTTTCAATCGCATAGAGAGAATTTGTCCATTTGTTTGCTAGGATTGGTGTGTAGAGATAGTGATTCATTCGCATATTGGGATTTGTAGGCATCAAAGGCACATCATAATACAGCGACAAAAATCGCTCCCCTATATTATAAACAGAATCAAGCCCAACAATAAGCAATCCTTTATAATGCTTCCAATCGTAGCGTAGATTTAGCCCGATTTTTTCATCGACAAAGTATGAACCACTTTGAGAAAAGTCCTGCACCCACATACTTGTATTGCCTCGTGCATACCAAATATCTTGCAGATTTGTATCGTATTTGTTTTTTAGATAGTGAAAAAATGCTTTTGCTTGGAATTTATGATTTTCACCAAATTTTGCATCATAAGTAAGTGCGGTATCGATTCTATCTTGTTTGGTTTTTATGCTACCTTGTCCGCTATCATATCGCTTGGATTTATCAGGTGAATTATCTGTGCTACTAGATTGTCCATTTGCGCTTCCTAAGCGAAATAGCAGATTTGGCGTAGTGGTAATATATCCTTGAAAGTAGCTCGCCTCTAAGCCAAGTGAATGGTTTTGCGTAATGTCCCACATAAGATTCCCACCGACATTGTAGGCATCGCTTTTATCGCCTATGCGGCTACCCCTTTTGTGTAGAAATCTCCCGCTAACTCCATAATAAAGCCCTTTTGTGATTTTGCCTGCAAACCTTACATCCGCATTTATATCGCCATATAGGTTTTTATACTTGCCCCCCCCCCCCTAATATTTCTGGCACACCTGAATAGCTTATGCCAACACTTGGGGAGAATTTCTCATATCGTCTTTTGGTAATGATATTTATCACGCCTCCACGCGTGCCATTGCCATACATAACCGCCCCGCCACCGGGCAAGACTTCTATGCGCTCAATATCGCTCGGGGCGATAGTGTTTATAGGTGTAACGCCGTGGCTAGAATCTAGCATATTTAGATTTATGCCATTTAGCAGGACTTGGACATTGACATTGGCAGATGAGCCTTGTCCGCGCAAGTCTAGATTGCTCCCTAGTCCGATAGAATTGCGCGTGATAAATGGGATATAGCTAAAAATCTCTTCGGTGCTCTTAAATCCCTTTTGCTCAATCGTGTCTTTGTCAATGATATAGACATTGCGATTTAGCTCATCTAGCCTTGATTCAAATCCTTTGGCAGTAGCTGAAACTTTGCCCAAATCCTGCGCTTGCAAAGAGGAATAGTCTAAGGAGGCATAGTCTTTTGGATTTTGGGCGGCATTGTAGGCGTTGTCTTTTGCGGTGTTGTGGGGTGTGGATTCTTGTGGTGTTTGAGAACTTGGGCTTTGGCTAGAATCTACGCTAGAATCTGCAATCTGTGCTAGTGCTGCAGTGCTAAAAGCGCAGGTAAAAGCTAGAGCGAGCGTGGCTTTGTGCGGGATTTTGTGCGAGTTTTCGCGCTGAAGTGTTTTTAGTGGTGTTGATTGGAATGTTTGCTTTTGAAGTGGTGTCGCTTGAAATGTGCTAGAAATGGTGTTTGCAGTGTTTGCTTTCATCGTGTGTCCTTTTGGGTTTTGATAGTCTTATAATCCTAAAGATTTTGAGAATCGCTTTAGAAATTATAAAATGCGCGAATTGTAAAAAAAATTTGCTTAAACAAAAATTAACAACAACTCGCATAATTATCAATATTTTTTCAATAATGAGAAAAAATCACAAAAAATCACGCAAAATAGGGCAATGTAAATTCCTAAAAAATTTTGAGAATTTTTTTGAGAATTTTTGGGTGGAGTTTTTAATCGCGGATTTTGCAAATTGTTTGATAAGTAGCTTTTATTTGACAAGCGAAATGATTTTAGGTTTTTTAGAGAAAAGTTATGAGATTTTGTGGCAACAAAAAAAGATAACAAAAAAAAGAGAAAAAAGAGAAAAAGCACTGCTAGCGCACACAGATTGTAAAATATTAGAATCTCTTTCATTAGATTTTTTCTAAATGATAGATTCACATAGTAGATTCAATAGTAGTTTTACTCAAAAATTTTAAGCAAACTTCATCTAAAAAGCACAAAATCCACTAAAAAAAAATCGCATAAAAATCTTAGTCTAGATTTTGTGCGATTAGCTCAAGTGGGTGAGCAAAGCTCGCTTTGACATTGCTTTGAGACATAGCATTTGTGATTTGCATTCGGCACGCAGAGCACTCCGCGCTAATGATTTTCGCACCGCTTTGGGCTATCATCTCTGCTTTTGGCTTGCCAGCTTGTAGTGTGAGGGCATACCTATCTAGCTGCATACTTACCCCGCCAAACCCGCAGCACCTATCAGGCTCGCTCATCTCGCGTATCTCGTAGTTTGCACTAAGTAGCGCGCGTGGCTCTTTATGCACTTTTAGCACTTTTTTGGCGTGGCAAGGGTCGTGATAAGTGAGAGATTTTAGAGAGGAAGCAGGATTTTTGTGCAAAATAGATTCTAGGTTTGTATGCGTTTGTAGCCATTTGCTTGCCATAGACATTTTGGGTGTGAGGTTTGCAAGTCTTTTTTGCCACCTTTCGCGCTCATTTACATTTGGTTCTGCATTTAGCGCGTGAGCCCAATCCACCATAAGCATAGCTGCACAAGTCGCCTCTGGGATAAGGATAGCATCTACTTCATCGATAAACTTCTCAAAAAGCTCAATATTGCGCTTGATGAGATGAAGCACAGTGCCAATATCGCCTGTGAAATATGCAGGTGCACCACAGCACTCTTGGGCAGGCACAAGGACTTTTATCCCCAAATGCCCCAAAATCTTAAGCAGGCTTTCTCCCACCTCTATGTAGTTGTAGTTGGCAAGACAGCCGATAAAAATAGCGACTTTATTGTGTGCTAGATTTTGGGCGGGCTTTTGCTCGTGGCTTTGGGTTAGATTTTGTGTATGATTTTGCGCTAGGTTATCCCCTGCCTTGTGTGCGGGGTTTTGCGCTAGATTTTGCTCTTTTTGCAGATTTTCATTTTTATGATTTGGCAAAATCTCGCCACGATATTTTTGCAAAAAACTTTTTTTGACAAAGGGAAACACCACGCGTTTGCTAAAAAAGATTTTGTTTCCGCCATCGACTTTTTTGAATGCGCACGGAGCGACAAAGTAGGCAAAGCTAAACACAAAATCCATAAGTTTTCTATGCTTTAGCAAGAAAAAATATAGCCTTTTATACCACGCGATTCCATATTTTTGCGCTATGTCTATGCGGATTTTCTCTATGGCGGAGTCTATGGGGAGATGAGATGGGCACAAGTCCACGCAAGTAGTGCATAAAAAGCAAGATTCTAGCATATTTTTAAAATCTTTTTGCAATGGCAGTTCGCCCCTCTTGTATGCACCGATGAGGTCTAAATATCCGCGCGGGGAGGTAACCTCCTCACGCTTTAGCCGATAAATCGTGCAGTAAGGGATACATTTGCCACATTTGACACAGGCGTTTGAAGTTTGAGTAAAGTCTATCATATCGTCTTGCTAAACACTCGCTTTTCTTGGGGTAGGGAGCGCAAGTAGCTATCAAACACCATTGCGATATTGCGGATAAGTAGCCCACCTGTGGGTGTGGGATATAGCCCCTTATCATTTATCTCTAGCACACCTATATCTGCGTATTCTTTTAGTCTTTCTAGTTCGCTAGCAAAATGCACTCTAAAGTTGATATTGTGAGATTTCTCGATACTATCAAAATCTAGCTTTAGGTTGTTCATAAGCCCCATAATGACTTCTTTGCGTAGTATGTCTTCACTTGATAGCTTTATACCTCGCTCAATGGGGATTCTCCCCTCATCTAGCGCATTCTCATAGCTTGCCAAATCTTTGACATTTTGGGCATAGTAGTCTTTCCCCTCGCCTATGGAAGTTAGCCCTATGCCTATTGTTTGGGAAAATCCGCGTGTGGTGTAGCCCTGAAAATTGCGCCGCAATTCGCCATTTTGCTTTGCTATGTATAGCTCATCGCTTTTTTTTGCGAAGTGGTCCATACCTATCATTTCATAGCCATTTTTGCCCAAAAAATCAATGGTGTTTTTTAGAATCTCTAGCTTTTCTTGTGGGCTTGGCAAGTCATTTTCATCGATTTTGCGCATAGTCTTTTTTAGCCACGGGATATGCGCGTAGTTAAATATCGCTAATCTATCAGGGCTAAGAGATACTACCTTTTGAAGTGTGGATAGAAAGCTATCTAGCGTTTGCTTTGGCAAACCATAGATTAAGTCAAAATTCACAGAATTTATCCCGCTCTTTCTAGCAATGTTTATCGCTTCATTTACTAGCTCTACACTTTGAAATCTATGCACTGCTTTTTGCACTGCTTCATCAAAGTCTTGCACCCCAAAACTTAAGCGATTAAACCCACCCTTTTTTAGTGCATTCATTTGTGAGATTTCAAAGTGTCTAGGGTCGATTTCGCAGCTTATCTCTGCATTTGGTGCGAAGTTTGGGAATGTATCTTTTATGAGAGTGATGACTTTGATTAGCTGTGTAGAATCAAAAAATGTCGGCGTTCCACCACCAAAATGTAGCTGGACTACTTCGCGTGAAGTATCCATAAGTGTGGATAAAATCGCTAGCTCTTTTTGCAAGTATGAAATATACCTGTCTTTTTTGTCTTGCTTGCTTGTATAGATGACATTGCACCCACAAAAATAGCACGCACTTTGACAAAATGGCAGATGCACATATAGTGAGAGTGGAAGCCTATCCTCTTGTGTGTCATAGCTGTCATTTCGCTTAAATGATTCCCTCAAATCCTCATAGCCAAAATCCGCTCCAAACTCCACTGCAGTAGGATAGCTTGTGTATCGCGGGGCGGATTTGGAGTATTTGGCAAATTTGGCAAAATCTATGTTTTGTGTCATTACGCTAGATTCTCCTACTTGGATTTCCTGCTAGATTTTTAGTTGTGGCGCAAAGTGGTTTAGAGATTTTTTCGCAAGAAATGCGTTTCAATGTTGAAAAACAAATTTGGGTGTGATTTTTTGATTTCGCTGATGATAGATTTTGTGTTGATATGTGGTGGCAATGAGCCATCATCTAGTCTTTTTGATTCGATTCTATCAATCGCTACCGCCATAACATCATCAAAATCAATAGGTGCGCTTTGTATGACATCTCTCCCAAGCTCTAGTAGGAGTTTTTCTTCATTGATTCCCTCAATAGCAGATAGGACTTTTTTTAGCACAGAGTGCGGAAGTAAGAGGTATTGCTCGCCCTCCTCATCTTGTATCCACCACGCTTCTTTACTATTAAACGCGGTTGGTTGGCTAGCAAAAGAGGTTGGTTGATTTTCGTCTTTTTGCTCGCTATTTTGTCTCTTTTTTTGGACATTTAGCAGGATTTGCGTGCTAGAAATCTTTGAAGCCTTGATGAAATTTTCGCTATCAAAAAAATCTGCCAATGTTATTTTTTTGCTAGTAGCCATAGCATTATTCCTTTTTGAATGTGTAGGCGATTGTTTGCTTCCTGCCATACGCGCGATTGTGCTCCCTCTATGACTTCATCGCTTACTTCATAGCCTCGATACGCAGGCAGGCAGTGCAAAAATATTGCGTTACTATGTGCTTTTTGCATTAACGCTTGGTTAATGCAAAAGCCCTCAAAAGCGTTGATTCTGCTTTGCTTCTCCTCCTCTTGCCCCATAGAAATCCAAGTATCAGTCGTAAGCACACCTGCATCTTTTGCCACAGATTCTAGTGCGTCTTGCACGGCGACTTTATCGGCATTTGAGGGAATAATCTCTACGCGGATTTTGGCATTTGACTTGTTTGCTAGATTTTGGGCTAGGGCGATGATTTTTTCATCTGGGGCGTATTTTTGCGGACATAGCAATCGTAGCTCAAATCCCAAAATGCAAGCTAGCTTTAGCCAAGAGTGAGCCATATTGTTGCCATCGCCTATGTAGCAAACTATCGGGGGGCAAATCCTCTTTGGCAGTGGATTTTGTGATTTTATGAAATCTAGTGCTTCTTGTTGTAGATTTTGCTTGCAAAACTCCTCAAAATGTGGAGCAAAATCCTCCAAATAGATTCCGCACTCTATCATTGTAAGCATATCTGCCATTACTTGCAGTGGGTGAGATAAGTCTGTGAGCGCGTTTATCACAGGCACGCTTGAGTGGAGGGCAAACTCCTCTAGCCCCTCTTGAGAAAATGTGCGAATAGCGATAATATCCACCATAGAGCTTATCACTCTTGCACTATCTTTTATCGGCTCTCCTCGCCCCATTTGCGTGTCTTTGCCCATTAGGATTATGGCTTTGCCACCTAGCTCATACACTCCCGCTTCAAAGCTAACTCTAGTGCGCGTGGAGGGCTTCTCTAAGATAAGTGCTAAAGTAGGTGGATTTTGGGGGGAGTTTTTTATGCCAAGTGCTTGTGGCGTGATAGGCTTTGATAGGGATTTTGCATTTTGGCAGAGAGACTTTAGGGCTAGGCTTAGAGAGAGCATATCATATAGTTGTGATTTGCTAAAATCTTTCAAACTTAAAAAATGGTTTGAAAAATGATTTGGAACATCTCTCATCTGTGTGCCTTTGCTAGTAGTGTTTGTTATGTTTGTGTCATTTTGGATTTTAGATTATCAAAATCCACTCCAAAATAAAAAGTGTAATATACTTCAAAGTGCCTAAAAATATTCTAAAATCTGCAAAAGTTTTGCTTCTTTTTGCGTTTTTAGTCTTTTGCTACGCGGAGTTTGCGAGCGTTGATTTTGGTGTTTGTGCCTTTTTATCGCCATTTTGCCACTTGGCTATTTTGCCACTTCAAAGCATAAAATAATCCCACAAAAATGCGATATATCTACCACGCAAGTAAATGCCACGCAAACAAATGTGTGCGTAAGCAAAAGTCCACAAGCAAATGGACTCGCAAAATAGCTAGAGCCAAAATCAAGCTAAAATATTAAGAATCTTTACAAGGAGAATGCACAATGCAGCCAACAAACACAAATCAGCAAAAACAGCCACACTCTACAAACCCCACCAAAGACAAAAATATTATTTCGCATTGCTTTAGCAGCTTTTTTACACTTATAGGCAGGGGGTTATTAGCCCTCGCGCCTATTATTATTTTGCTATGGCTTTTAAAATTTGCTTATGATTTTATTGCGCATATTATCGGGGCGATTTTTGACACTACCGAGCATAATATGTTTGCAACTATTGCGATTCTTGTGATTTTGCTAGGGATTTTGCTATATAGTGGGCATTTGCTAGAGAAGAAAAAAGACTTTATTTTGCTAAAGATTTCGGAGTTTTTCATCGGCAAAATCCCATTTATAGCTTCTATATACAATGTCATTAAAGATATGGTAAAAATGTTTTCTGGAGGCAATGACAAGCAATATCTAGGCGTGGGCTATATAAAGCTAGGAGAGCAAGAAGTCATAGGATTTATCACCAAAGAAGAGTCAAATGAGAGAGGGGAATTTTTGTGGGTGTTTGTCCCAACCACACCAAATCCTACTTCTGGTTTTCTTTTTTGTGCCCCAAAGGACAAGGTCCGCAGAAGTGATTTATCTGTGGCAGAGGGATTCAAAAAGGTTGTCTCACTAGGGATAAAATAAAAAATAAGCTAGCCACTCCCAAGCTATTCTTATGTAAAATCAAACAGAAATGATAAAGCATAGAATCAAAAAGAGTTTAAGCAGTTTAAGTAAAAAGTCTAAGCAAAAAAGAAGTGGCAAAAGAGATATTTTATGCGATTTTTGCGTGATTCTAGCCATCACATACTAGAATCGACTAGAATCACGGTGCTTTTATGCAGCTATTTAGAAGGAGCTATTTTGCCATACACCCTATGATGAAGTTTGCGCTTAGCACCAAGTCTTCTTCTTTGGTTGTGGGGAGTGATACGCCATTTGGTGCTACTTTTGATGATGGAGTTTCTGCACTCATAGCCATAACGCCATTTCGCGCTTGTGGCTTAGTATTGCCAACTTCTTGGAAACTTATATCCTCAATATTGCAATTTTGCTTCAATGCTTTAGAGTATTGTTTGGCAACACCTTGCGCTTTTTTTAGTAGCTCTGTGCGCATCTCTTGTGTGCTTTTATCGATTTGCTCTGGCGTGATTATGGCTTGTATTGGCAATATAGGAAGCGTAAGCAGTGCATTTCTACCTACTTCTACGCCGACAGCTTTGAGTAGTTTCTCATAAGCAGATTTTTGCTCGCTACCAAAGCTGCACACGATTTCTTGATACGCGCTAAATCCTACTTTGCGTCTATTGCGCTCATAATACACTTCTGGAGAGTATCCATAGCTACCACCTGAGCAAATCTCTTTGTTTGCTTTTATCAGCCTAGAGACAGCATTAAAAGTTTGCACGAGGCTTTCGCTTTGCTCATCATTTAGCTTAGATAGCGCACGCAATGCGTTGCTTCCTTGAATGCGAATCTTTGCTTTGAAAGTATCTGGTTCTGCTTTAGAGCGCACTTCTACTTCTTGATTGATAGAGAGTTTGCGCTCGGTTGCGATTTTGTTGTCATTGAGGGCAAATCCTAGCCATATACCGCATACAAATACGATAGCTACGACAGATACTGCCACAATGAATTTCTTTGAGTCTAACATATTATGCTCCTTATGCTCGCTCATTATCACTAGCTCGTTTTTAGATTAGCTAATGATTTTGTGCCTGCATTGTAGTGAAATAAACCTTAATATTTACTTAACATTTACTAATTATTTACTTAATATTAACTAAGTATTTAATCAATATTTACTATTGTATTTTTTGCACGAAATATCGTATTTTAGGGAATATATCTGCTTTTGCCAAAACAAATTTTTTGAATTTTTAAGAATTTTTGTGGCATTTTATAAAAACTTTTTGCAAAAAAATTTGATGAAATATTCTAAGAGTATAAAATTTTATCATTGCGTGATGATTTTTATAATTTGAGTTTTTGTAAGCAAGTTTTTGCCTAGATTTTGCAAAATCTCATTTTTTTGTATACATACAATAAATATTCCTTAATATTTTTTTACAAAAAAAAACTACACAAAAACCACTCCTTAGAAAAACTTTAAAAAATTATAAAATTTTCATAAAAGTTAGCTGAAAATTTCCTAAAAGTTTGCTATAATCTGCCGATAAAATTTAAGCCAAAAAAGCTTTTAAAAGCCAAATAAAAAGCATAGCAAAAAGGCTAGATAAAAGCTGATAGGGCAACCAAATAAGCTAACAACAAAACAAACTAACAAAAGGAAGGTTTAAAATGCGCATTTTAGTAGTAGAAGATGATGCGGCTCTTAGCAAGTCGCTTAGCGAATCGCTCAACGCCAATGGTTATCAAACAGACATTGCAGAGAGTTTGAAAGATAGTTTGTATTATGTCAGCATTCGCAATTATGACTTGGTGCTTGCTAACTACAAGCTAAAAGACGGCAATGCCATAGAGCTACTTACCGAAGTGAAGTCGCGCTCGCCACGCGTGTCTGTGATTGTTATGGCTAGCAAGGCAAGACCCGAGCAAGAAGTATCTGTGTTTGGCAATGGGGGAGATGATTTTTTGGCAAAGCCATTTGATTTTTCTGTGCTTTTGGCTAGAATCCAAGCTAGACTTAGATTTTTTGGGACAAGTGTCATAGAGATAGAAGACTTAGTGATAAATCCTGATGAAGAGCGCGTTACTTACAAAGGCGAGGAAATCGAAGTAAAAGGCAAGCCATTTGAAGTGCTAACCCACCTTGCAAGACAGCGCGACCAAATCGTATCAAAAGAGCAACTACTTGATGCGATTTGGGAAGAGCCAGAGCTTGTTACGCCAAATGTCATTGAAGTGGCTATCAACCAAATCCGCCAAAAAATGGATAAGGTGCTAAATATCTCTACGATAGAAACAGTGCGCAGGAGAGGTTATCGCTTTTGCTATCCTAAGCGTCCTATCGGCGAGTAGTCTAGCCTAAGGGTTTGCAAGCCACAAAAGGCTTAGAATCCAAAAATCACTACAAATGGTGTTTTGTTTGATTTTGTCTTAGATTTGATTTTTGCAAAATCCAAAAAAGTGCATAAGTGTTTTTGTGGGTTTTGGCACTAAATCACGCTAGTAAAGTCCAAAATGTCAAGCTTTTATGCTGAATGTCAATAAAAGACAAGCGTTTGAGTTTAGTCTATTTGATAGCTTGGCAGATAGATTCTAGGCTAAAAATCATCTTAAAAATCATCAAGGCAAAGCATAATGCTTGCCTTATGCACACATAAAAAGAGCTACAAACAAAATCTTTAAGGAAATAGCTATGAAATCATTAAAATTGTTCTCCCTAGCAATCGCGCTAAGTGCCTTGTATATGAGTGCTTGCAAGGAAGAAAATATGAGAATTTACAACACTTGGAATCTAATAACCCTAAGTGTGGATGGCAACCCCATCGACCCTACAAATAGCGAAAAGCAAGTCTTTATCACAGTGGATGACCAAAAATTCAATGGCTATGCGGGGTGTAATCTGTTTTTTGGGAATCTAAAAATCCAAAAAAACAAAATCCAAAGCTCCTCCACAGGTGCTACAAAAATGCTTTGCGACCCCTCTGCTATGGAGATTGAGCGTGCTATATTGCAGCTATTTTCTGATAGCTCGGTAGACTTTGTCATAAAGGACAAAAATCTAGTCTTAGAAAAAGAGGGCATACAAGCGATTTTTGAAGCAAAAGGACAATAACAAACGCTATTTTCTAAAAACAACAAAAAAACTAAAACACACAAACCAACGCTTACAAGGATACAAAATGGCGAAATCACTAAATGGCTCACAAATGCTTATAGAAGCCCTACGATTAGAGGGTGTGGAAGTCATATTTGGCTATCCCGGTGGGGCTGTGCTAAATATCTATGATGAAATCTACAAGCAAGAGCATTTCCGCCATATTTTGACTAGGCACGAGCAAGCTGCCATACACGCAGCAGACGGATACGCACGCGCTAGTGGCAAAGTAGGCGTGGCTATCATCACTTCAGGACCGGGCTTTACAAACGCCGTTACAGGTATCGCTACGGCTTATATGGACTCTATCCCTCTAGTAGTCATAAGCGGGCAAGTCCCCACAAGCCAAATCGGCACAGATGCGTTCCAAGAAATCGATGCAGTGGGAATCTCTCGCCCTTGCACCAAGCACAACTACCTAGTCCAAGACATAAAAGACTTGCCTAGAATCATAAAAGAAGCGTTTTATATCGCAAGAAGTGGGCGATTTGGACCTGTGCTGATTGACATTCCAAAGGACATTTCAGCCAAATTTGGAGAGTTTGTCTATCCTAAAGAAGTCGCCCTGCGAACTTATAAGCCCACGCTAAAGCCAAATTCTCGCCAAGTAAAAAAACTAATAGAAGCCCTAAGCTATGCAAAAAGACCGCTTGCATACATAGGTGGAGGCGCGGTGCTAGGGCAAGCACACGAGGAGATAAGGCAGATAGTCTCACGGCTAGGGATTCCCTGTGTAGAGACGCTTATGGCTCGCGGTTGCTTAGAATCTAGCAATCCATTTTTGCTAGGAATGGTGGGAATGCACGGGAGCTATGCGGCAAATATGGCAATGTGTGAGTGCGATTTGCTTATCTCACTAGGAGCGAGGTTTGATGATAGGGTTACAGGCAAGGTTAGTGAGTTTGCTAGAAGTGCCAAAATCGCTCATATTGACATAGACCCAAGTTCTATTGGCAAAATCATTGACATAGATTTTCCAATAGTTGGAGACATAAAGCTAGCTTGTAAAGAGATTTTGACTTTGCTAGATTCCACAGATTTGCCACAAAAAAGCACAGAGGATAAAAATACGCTAAGTGCTACAAACTACGATGAGTGGCGAAAGCATTTAGGCAAGTATATGAGTGCAAATCCTATGTTTTTTAATGATTCTGCCATCACGATAAAGCCTCAATGGATTATCCAAGAGCTAGGCAAGAATTTTTATGGTAAAGCGATAGTTTCTACCGATGTGGGACAGCACCAAATGTGGGTGGCGCAGTTTTATCCATTTAGTATGCCAAGAGAGCTGCTTACAAGTGGTGGGCTAGGGACTATGGGTTTTGGCTTGCCTGCGGCTATGGGAGCATATTTCGCACAACCAAAAAAGCATATTTTCAACATTAGTGGCGATGGCAGTATTTTGATGAATATCCAAGAGTTGATGACTTGCGTAGAAAATCAAATCCCTGTGATAAATATCGTGCTAAACAACAACTACTTGGGTATGGTGCGACAATGGCAGACATTTTTTTATGAGGATAGATTTTCTCACACCGATTTGAGCTTGCAGCCAAATTTTGTCGCCCTAGCAGAGTCATTTGGCGCGGTAGGATTTCGCATAGAATCCAAAGAGGATTTTGCCCCCACGCTAAAAAAAGCCATAGAATCCAAAAAAGTCTGCATTATTGATGTGGTGATAGATAGGTTTGAAAATGTCTTGCCTATGGTGCCGACAAATGCCCCACTTGATAGAATGATACTACCTCAAAAGGCATTAGATTCTGCCTCTGTCATAGAAGTGCAAGTAAAAAAAGAAGCAAAAGCCACAAAAATCACACCCCGCGCTTTGTCAAAAAAGAAGTAGATTTTGTAAAAATTTTTTTTAAGAATATGGCTAGGTTTTTGTGTCAAAAATTTGCATTTTTTATATTCGCATTTTACATTCGCTCAAGCACTTCGCTCACTTCGCTTACAGCAAAGCATTTGATAGCGGTTTGAAAGCTCGGTATTTTTGGGACTATCGCTTTTTTTAGCCCATAGCTTTGCATTTCTTTTAGTCGCACTTCAAGGTTGCCTACCTCACGCACATCGCCTGTTAGGCTTACCTCGCCGATGAAAGCACTCTCTATCCCCAAAGGACGATTGCGAAAGCTAGAGATAATCGCAGCCACCACACACAAATCCGCGCTAGTCTCGCTAATCTTTATCCCGCCCACGACATTGACAAACACATCATATCGATTTAGTGGAATCTCTAGCTTGCGCTCTAGCAGGGCTAGGAGCATATTTAGCCGATTGCTATCAAAGCCTGTGGATTGTCGCCGTGGATTGCCATAGCTCTCACTTACCAATGCTTGAATCTCAATCACTAACGCCCTAGAGCCCTCCAAAATCACGCTAACCGCGCTCCCTGCCACACTTTTTTTGCGTGTAAAAAATGCCCTAGAAGCGTCTTTGGCACTTTTTAAGCCATCTGCACTCATCTCAAAGATGCCGATTTCACTAGTCGTGCCAAAGCGATTTTTGAACCCTCTAAGCAGCCTTAGCTCCTTGCTAGAATCCCCCTCAAAATACAACACGCAATCCACCATATGCTCTAGCACGCGAGGCCCCGCTATGCTACCCTCTTTTGTGATATGCCCGATGATAAAAATGCTGATATTGTTTTCTTTGGCAAGTCGCATAAGCTCAAATGTAATCTCACGCACTTGACTTATAGAACCCGGAGCAGAAGCTACATTTGGCGAGTAAATCGTCTGAATAGAATCAATGATGCACAAATCAAATCCAGCGGAATCTTTTGTATGCTTTTGACTTTTTTCACCTTTATGATTTTCATCATTTGGATTTTTTGATTCCACTTGTTTTGCACCATTTTGGAGGGCAAATTTGATAGAATCTAGGTTTATTTCATTTAGCAAAAATAGCTGATTGTGAATCGCGCCAAGTCGTTGCGCTCGAAGTCGTATCTGTCCAGCACTCTCCTCACCACTCACATACAGCACATTGTGTGAGTTTTTGGCGAGATTGCCTGCGACTTTTAGCAAAAGTGTTGATTTTCCAACTCCCGGACTACCACCCACAAGATATAGCCCACCGCGCACGATTCCCCCACCTAGCACGATGTCTAGCTCCTCCTCAAATGAGCTAAAAAAGTGATTTTGCTCGCTACTTATTTGCGTGATAGGAAGTGGAGTTTTTGCGCTATTTAGCCCGCTAGTAGAGATTGCGCTATTTTGTGTTTTGATAAACTCTTTTTGGACTTGGTTTAGCTCTATCAAACTATCCCAGCTACCGCATTCTCCGCATTTTCCAAGCCATTTTGTTGTCTGCCAACCACAATGCTGACATTCAAAAAGGCTAGATTTTTTTGCCATTTTTTTACCTTTTTTAGTTTTTGGATTTTATTTTGGAGGTTAGTTTTTAGAAGTATTGATAGAATTTTAGCAAGAAAAAATGAAGCGAAATCAAAAAAGTGCGGACTTAAAGACTAAAAAAGGTTTTGACAAAAAACCTAAAAAACTCTCAAGCCCTACGCTTTTTATAAAATCTTTTGGAAGTTCTTATAAAGTCCTAGTGATGAGATTCACAAGACTTGTGCGCGAGATAAACTCACGCACAAAACCCGTCATAAGCAAAAGTGCTGCAAAATCTTAAAGTGCAAAATCTTGGATTTTATCAAATTCCAAATATTTATACACTTTAGCGGTATTATCGCCTAGTTTTTGTGGGACGATTTGTAGGTATTCTTGCACGCTTGGTAGTCGCCCTAGCTTAGCACACACAGCACCTAGCTCGGCACTTCCTAGATATACTTGTGCGCCTTTACCCATTCGATTGTCAAAGTTTCTAGTTGAAGTTGAGAATACTACGGCATTGTCTTTTACTCGAGCTTGGTTGCCCATACATAGACTGCAGCCCGGCACTTCTATCCTTGCACCACTTGCGCCAAATAGGCTGAAATATCCCTCATCGCTTAGCTGCTTAGAATCCATTTTTGTAGGTGGCACAAGCCAAGTGCGTGTAACGCTTTGCCCCTCGTTTTTCATTATCTCGCCAAATGCGCGGAAATGCCCGATATTTGTCATACAGCTACCGATAAAGACTTCATCAATATTTTTTGGACGCTTCTCATCAGCTAGTATCTCACTCAAAGTCGCCACATCATCAGGGTCATTTGGGCAGGCTAGAATCGGCTCTTTTATATCTGCTAAGTCAATCTCAATAACCGCAGCATATTCCGCGTCTTTATCCGCTCGCATAAGGACGGGATTGTTTATCCATTCACGCATTTTTTGCGCCCGCCTTTCTAGCGTTTTTGCATTGCCATAGCCGTCTTTTATCATCGCATTGATAAGCGCGATATTTGATTGCAGGTATTCAATTATTGGTTCTTTGTTTAGCGCGATAGTGCAAGCTGCCGCACTTCGCTCCGCACTCGCATCACTAAGCTCAAATGCTTGCTCAACTTTTATATCTTCTAGCCCCTCAATTTCTAGGACCTTGCCACTAAAGATATTCTTTTTGTTTTGTTTTGGCACGGTTAGTAGCCCTTGCTTTATTGCATAGTAGGGAATCGCATTGACCAAATCACGCAAAGTAATACCTGCATTTAGCTTACCCTTAAATCGCACTAGCACAGATTCTGGCATATTTAGTGGCATATTGCCCGTAACGGCAGCAAACGCCACAAGTCCGCTTCCTGCTGGGAAACTAATACCAATAGGAAATCTCGTATGAGAATCTCCACCTGTGCCTACTGTATCAGGCAAGCAAAAGCGGTTTAGCCAAGAGTGTATCACGCCATCTCTAGGTCGCAGTGCCACACCACCGCGTGAAGTCATAAAATCTGGCAAAGTCGCTTGCAAACTGACATCTGCTGGCTTTGGATATGCAGCTGTGTGGCAAAAGCTCTGCATAACAAAATCTGAACTATAACTAAGGCTAGCTAGCTCTTTGACTTCATCGCGTGTCATCGCTCCTGTGGTGTCTTGGCTACCCACAGTTGTGGCGATAGGCTCGCAGTATTCACCCGCTCTCACACCCTCTTTGCCACAGGCTTTGCCTACCATTTTTTGTGCTAGAGTATAGCCTTTTGAGCTTTGCTGTGGCTGGGAGGCTTTGGCAAAGATTTCACTCTCTCCTAGTCCTAGAAATTTACGCGCTTTGTTGGTAAGCCCACGCCCGATGATAAGTGGAATCCTACCACCTGCACGAATCTCATCAAAAATCGTATTTGGGCTTAGGCTAAATTTGCTTACTACTTCGCCGTTTTTTAGGATTTCGCCACTATGGGGTTTTAGCGTGATGATGTCTCCCTCTTTTAGCGCATCGACATTTGCCACCACAGGCAGACAGCCACTATCCTCACAAGTGGCGAAAAATATCGGAGCGATAATCCCACCGATGACAAAGCCACCGCTTTTTTTGTTTGGCACGAAAGGAATCTCATTGCCAAAATGCCATACAATCGAGTTGCAAGCGGATTTGCGACTGCTTCCTGTGCCTACTACATCTCCTACATACACGACACTAGCATTGTTTTCTTTGGCGACTTTTTTTATTGATTCTAGTCTTGCTTCGTAGTTTTCTACGCGCGATTTTAGCATAGCTTTGGCGTGCAGTGGAATATCACTTCGCGTGAAAGCATCGCTAGCAGGGCTTAAGTCATCAGTATTTGTTTCGCCATCGATTTTTAGCACGGCTAGTTTGATTTCCTTTGGCAATTCGGGCTTATGCAAAAACCACTCGGCGTTTGCCCAAGATTCTAGCACTTCTTTGGCAAGTGGCAAAGAAGTGCTTTTCTCTGCGATAGTATCAAACGCATCATAAACTAAAAGCGTGTGCTTAAGAGAATTTGCCGCAGTTTTTGCGATATTTTCATCGCTAGATTCTAAGGCTTTTAGCAAAAACGGGACATTATACCCACCCAGCATTGTGCCTAGTAGTTTTGTGGCTAGCTCTGCATTTATGCTATCGCATTTTTTGCCCTCAATTATCTCTCCTAAAAACTGCGCTTTGATTTTTGCACCCTCATCGACACCGGGGCTTACGCGGTTGGTAAGCAAGTCTAGGGCAAAATCTTTATCTGCCTTGCTAGATGCAGAATCTAGCAAAATCTTAATCACTTCGCTGACTTCATTTGGCTTCAAAGGAAGTGGAGGGATTCCCTCTTTTGCTCGCTCTTGTGTGGCTTGGTTGTAAGTTGTGATAAATTGCATTGTTGCTCCTTTTTCATTATTCTAGTGTGTGTTAGATTATGCGAAATCTAACTTTTAGAATCCATAAGTATAGCAAATCTTATCCTAAGGCGAGTTAAAAAAATCTTTAACTTTTTGGCAAATGTGTAGAATCTATACAAACTAAATTGTGTAGCGATAAGGACAAAAATTTAATAATGTATATAAAATCTGCATAACATTTTTTAATGCACGATTTTTGTAGAAAAGTTTTATTTTTGCGCTTTTTTTTAAAAACAAAAAAGCATACAAATCAAGCAATAAAAATTAGGCAAAGAAAATTTAGACAGAAATTAAGCAGGAAAAATACAATCAAGCAGTCCCTCTATGTAAGCATTTTTATCAAATGCTAGTAAGTCCTCTTTTTTCTCCCCCACACCGATAAACTCTATGGGTAGTCCTAAAATATGCGCAATGCTAAAAATCACGCCACCCTTTGCGCTACCATCTAGCTTGGTAACGATAGCAAAATCTAGCTTAAGGGATTCTCCAAAGATTTTTGCTTGGTTTAGTGCAGAGCTACCTTGCGTGCCATCAAGGATTAGCACGCATTGACATTGTCCCCTTTTCACTCCGTCATTTTCTAGGGCTTTTTTTGATACGCGCAGGATTTTTTCTAGCTCGGCTTTTAGGTTTGCTTGGTTTGGTAGTCGCCCCGCTGTATCAATGATGATATGCTCTATGCCTTTTGCTAGCCCTGATTGAATCGTGCTAAAAGCAAGCGCACTTGGGTCGCTGCCCTCTTTTGTGGCTACTACACCTACTCCTAGTCGCTCTCCCCATAGCTTTAGCTGCTCGTTTGCTGCAGCGCGAAATGTATCTCCTGCACCCAAAAGAGTGGATTTTCCTTGCGCAAGTGAGTGGGCAGCTAGCTTTGCTATGGTGGTGGTTTTGCCCGCACCATTTACGCCGATGATGAGGCTTACTAGAGGGTTTTGGGGAGTAGATTGTTTTATCCTTGTGGCAAAATCATCGTTGCTTTCCTCGTTTTCTGTGCTTTCTTTTTGCTCATTTTTCTTTGCATTTTGGCTTTTTAGAATCACTTCAAATTCTCTTTTTAGCTCCTCTCTAGTGATTTTGCTAGGGAGGTGTGATAGGATTTGTTCAATGATTTCATAGTCTATGTCGCATTCAATTAGCACTTCTTCTAGGGTATTTTTTTGTATAGAGTTGCTAGAATCTTTTGCGACAAGCGAAGCGATATTTTGCGCGGTTTTATGTAGAAATGTAAGCATTGCAATCCTCTTTGGATTTTGATAGGTGGGTAATCATCTGTTTTGTGATAAAAGCTAGCGGGCAAGCGAGGCAATATCGCTTGAAAAAATCTCTTCTGGGATAATCCCCTCATAGTCTTGGTAAAATATCTGTGCTTTATCAAAAAGCACAAAGTAGGGCAGGGCAGGGATTTTTGGGGTTGTTGGCTGAAGTTTTTGAGATTCGCTTAAATTACTTGATTCTTTAGAATCGTTAGAATCATTAGCTTTTGCAGGTTGTGCGTTTTTTTGTGTCGCTTTGGATTCTATGGGATTTATAAAACTATTCATTGATTTTAGCTCATTTTGGACGCGCACAAATTTGTTTTCTATAAGCAGTGTTAAAAGTTCGCTATTTTGGCTAGATTTTGGGTTTAGCAGAGCAAAATCAATCGTATATCTTTTTTGCAATGCTACTAAGTCTTTTTCATCGATTTTGCGTGATAGCACAGCGACAATCATCGCTTTGGATTCTGCATCTAAGTGGTTTAGATGCTCATAATACCTTGCGCAATCCTCACAATCTGCATCTACAAAAACAAGCATAATAATGCGGTTTTGTGTCTTGCCATTTTTTTGGAGGATTAGCTTTTCTTTTAGGGATTTGGGATTTGCAATGGTTTTACTCGTGGGTAAGTTGTCCTTATTTGCAGAAGTGTCATCTGTGGTGCTACTAGGCAAAAGTGGCGTTTCTATGGTAATCTCATAGCTAGAATCTAGCGAAGTGTAGCTAAAACTTTTTTGGCTTATTTCTTTGTCTTTACAGCCTACAAAGAAAGCGCAAAATCCAACATTTAGTATCAAAAAAGTGTTTTTTATGTTTTTATACATTGTTTTTATTTCTCCTAACTTTTGTTTTTTGCTCTCTCTATTTTTTTTGATTTTTTATTTATGTCGTTTTTTGTCGCTTTTTCATTTTCCCGATTATATTGCAAAATCCTTTTACCACAAATTCTTTAAGAATCAAAAATCACTTAAAAATCTTGCCTTGACTTAAAAAACCTAGTGGGCAAATTCTACTGCCCTCACTTCGCGTATCACGCTTACTTTGACTTCGCCGGGATAGTTTAGATTTTTCTCTATTTCTTTGGCTATATCTTTTGCAAGCACTATGCTTTGAGAATCGTTTATCACATCTGCGCGCACTATCACTCGTAGTTCTCTACCCGCATTTATCGCATAAGCCTGCTTTACGCCTAGTTTGTCATTAGCGATTTTTTCTAAGTCTTGCATACGATTTAGGAAGCTCTCTAGCACCTCCCTCCTAGCTCCCGGACGAGCTGCAGAGAGTGTATCTGCTGCGCACACCGCTGCTGCTTCTACACTCTCAAATGGCTCATTTCCGTGGTGGCTCATTATCGCATTTATCACTACGGGGTGTTCTTTGTATCGTCTGCATACTTCCGCGCCCAAAGTTACGTGATTGCCACCACCATTTTCGATAGTGAGTGCTTTGCCTATGTCGTGGAGTAGTCCTGCGCGTCTTGCTAGCTTCTCATCGCCACCAAGCTGTGCGGCGATGATGCCTGCTAGGTTTGCTGTCTGTATAGAATGCCCCAAAGCATTTTGCCCGAAGCTCGCTCGGTAGCGTAGCTTGCCAATAAGCCTTATAATCTCTGGATGCATATAGTCAAGCCCCAAATCAAGCACCACGCTTTTGCCCTCCTCTTGCACTTCAGCGTCCATTTGCGCTTCGATTCGCTCATAGACTTCCTCAATTTTGGCGGGGTGGATTCTGCCGTCTTCTACAAGAGTGTTTATGGTTTTTACTGCAATGGTTCTGCGGTAGAGATTAAAGCTGCTTAATATAATCGTAGCTGGCGTATCATCGATGATGACATCTACGCCACTTTTTAGCTCTAGGGCTTTGATATTGCGCCCCTCCTTGCCTATGATTCTGCCTTTCATCTCATCATCTGGCAGTGTTATGACATTGATAAGTCGCTCGGAGGCAAACTCGCCCGCATAGCGCGTGGTGGCTTGAGCTAGGATAAAGTTTGCGATTTTTGCAGCTTCTTCTTTTGCTTCCTTTTCGTATCGGCGGATAAGATGTGCTTTATCATCTATTAGCTCATCTTCTAGGTTTTTTAGAAGCATTTGCCTTGCTTCCTCTTTGGTAAGGCCTGTGTAGTGGCTAAGAGTTTTATTTAGCTCCTCAATTTTTTCAAGGTATTGTTGCTGGATTTTTAGCTGGCTATCTTTTTGGAGGGATAGATTGTTTAGCTCTAAAGTGATTTTTTCTTTTTCTTTTTTTAAGTCAGCTGTCTCACGCTCTAGCCTATCTTTTAGTCGATTTTCTTTGCACTCAAACTCATAAGCCTTGCGCTTTAGTTCCTCATTCATACTATGGACTTTGCTTTTGTATTCTTGCTCAAGCTGGAGCTCACGCTCCTTTGCCAAAAACTTTTGCTTATCAAGCAGAGCTTGCGCTTCTAGCTCGATAGCACGGGCTTTTGCTTTTGCTTGAGTGAGTAGATGAGTAGAATCCAAGCTAGCGATTTTTCGGCAGATAAAAAATACCACCGCCCCTACTAGCACCCCGAAACCTAAAAAACTTATAAGAATTGTCCAAGACATTATAAAAACCTTTTTTTTGTGATTTTGCAAATTTATAGCTTAAATACATATCTGCCCTAATGTCGAAATCCTCGCACAAAGGGAGTTTGGAAATGTATAGATTTTGGCTTACAAATACTTTACATATTTTTTGTGTTTTGCACATTTTGTGCTTAGGCTGTTGTTTGGGTAGGCTTGCAAATACCCTATCATACATTCCTTTTCCCATACCGATTCGTGCATAAAATTTATCAATCCCAAGTGCTGGGATAAGCGCGAAATCAATGCGATTTGGCACATAAGAGCTAAGGTGTGGCTCAAAAATCCCTAATGTATTTTTTACTAAAGGCAAGCGATATAATAACATTTTAAAGTTAAGTCCCTTTATAGTTGGCAAAAAAATTCGTTTATTTTTGTTTTTTTTAAGTTTTTTAAGGAGTGGGAGGATATTTGCTTCAAAAGGCAGTGGGTAAAAAAGCAGTATATTTTTAAATCGTTTTTGGGACAAAATCTTTTCTAGCAATGAATTTAAGTGGCGATGAGAATATGAAATAGGACGAGAATCTGCACAAAATCTAGAGTAACTAGAATCTGTGCTAGAGTCTTTGCAAAAATGCTCGTTGGATTTTGGACTAGATTTTTTAGCAGATTTGGTGCTAGATTTTATCCTAGATTTTAGGTTGGACTTTATCGCCTCTCTAAAGCTATATTTTGTGCTAAAAGAGCAAGATTCTAGCGTGCAAAATGGCAGATTTTGTGCGGGCAAATTTTTTGCGTAGAGATTTGATTTTTGCACTTTTTGCGCTACCTGCTCTACTTGTATAGCTTGATTTTGCATCGCTTGATTTTGTGCTACTAGATTTTATGAGTTTTTGGCTTCTTTAGATTGCTTAGTAGATTCCTCGATTTTTATCACCTTTAGCCGTTTGATTCTCGCGCCGTCCATTTCTAGCACGACAAATTCTATCCCCTCTTGCTTGATAGTATCGCCCACCATAGGCAGTCGTCCAAGTAGATTAAACACATAGCCACCGATAGTTACTTGCTCTAGCTCTCCTTGAAACTCTATCCCCATAAGCTCCTCCACACTTTCCAAATCAAGCATACCATTGACTTCATACACGCCATCACTTATGCGCTTTGATTCTTGGTTTTTCATATCGTGTTCATCGGTTACATCGCCCATCACTTCCTCTATGATGTCCTCCATTGTCAGCAGTCCTGCTGTGCCGCCGTATTCATCGATGACAAGGGCTATGTGGATTTGCTCTTTGTTCATAGTGGTTAGGATTTGTGAGATTCTAGCTGTCTCTGGGACGATAATCATTTTGCGGATAATGCTCTCTAAGTTTGGCTTAGATTTGGATTCTGCCGAGCTGATAAGCAAATCTCGTATGTGAATCATACCGATGATATTGTCTTTGCCACTTTTGCAGTAGGGATAGCGCGTGTGGTTTGTCTGCTTGATGATTGTGATATTTTCAGCATAGCTAGATTCTGCGTTTAGGCATACCATATCTTTGCGTGGTGTCATTATCTCTTTTGCGATAGTCTCGCTAAAATCCACCGCATTTTTGATGATTTCGCCCTCATAAGAGTCGATGAAGCCACCCTTTAGGCTCTCACCCACGATGATTTTTAGCTCCTCCTCAGAGTGAGCGTTTTCTTCCTCACTTGCAGGTGTGATATGAATCTGTCGTAAGATAAATGCAGCTAGCGCGTCAAAAAGCTTGATGATAGGATAAAACGCCACAGAGAAGTAGTATAGAGGATATGCTACAAAGAGCGCGGATTTTTCGCTTTTGGCTATGGCGATTGATTTGGGCACGATTTCGCCTAGCACTACGTGCAAAAGTGTGATAAGAGTAAAAGCTATGAATACAGCTATGCTGTGGATAAGAAGCGGATTTTCTCCAAAAAAGTGTGTAAAAGGAATCGCCACAAGCCTAGCTAATGCTGGCTCGCCTATCCACCCAAGTGCGAGCGAAGATAGCGTGATACCTAGCTGGGTAGCAGAGAGGTAAGAATCTAGTCGCTTAGTGATGTCTAGTGCTAATTTAGCCCTTTGGCTATTTTTTTGTAGCTCCTCTAGCTTGGAGCGGCGCACTTTGACAATCGCAAACTCTGCGACAACAAAAAAGGCATTTAATAACACAAATATGACTGCCAAAATCAGCATAAAAACCGAATGGGACGGGTCCAAAGTCTCAACTCCTTAAGAAAACCTAGCTAGCATTTAAACGCAATGTAGATAATGCTACAAAAAATGCAAATTAGGTTTTGGTAGCTTCTAGTTTGCTAGCTAGGTTTTTTGGATTTTATGAAATTTTTTGTGAAATCCAAGAATCTAGCAAAGCCCAAATCACTAAATCAAGCCTAAAACGCCCAAAACCCCAAAATAAAGTCAGGACAAATCAAGCTATCTTAAAAAACCTTATAAAAAACAAATTCAGTGGATTATAGCACTAAATACTTAAAATCTAGTTAGCAAATATGTGATTCTAAATTTTTAAGCAAGTTTTGAGAGTTTTGATATGTAAAGATTAGTGTTTGAATTTGTGATATTTTTGGTATTTGTATAGAATGAAGTTTGTATGAGTGGGTAAAAAAAGCGCAGAATCTATTTTAAGCGTTTTTAGATTTTGCAATCACTAGGTTTTAGATTTCCTAAAACCTAGTGATTTTCGCAATCTCTAAGTGCCATCTGTTTTTATAAAACTAGATTTTGCAAAACATTAGGCACTAGAATGATTTTATCTAAAAACAATTAAAAGCTATAAGTGTAGCGGACATTTAGACTCCAAGTGCTTCGCACTGAATAGTTTAATGATTCCGATGCTCCACTTGTTGGGTCTTTTATGCTTAAATCCGCGATTGTAGCAGGTAGAAATGGCACTCTTGCTACTGCTTCTACTCCGTGATGCTTGGCTAGATTTGCCCGCAAGCCTACATTTAGGGCGACATCAAATGTCGCAGCAGGTGTGCTTACATCTACATTTGCTCCAGCCTGTTTGGCTGTATCTGCGGATTGCTTTATGGCATTTCTTTGATTTTTTATATCTGGTCCTGTGAGCGAATTTGCTCCAAGCCCTATACCCAAAAATCCACCGATGTCCATATTTTCAGTGCTTAGGAAGTTGCCTAGAAAATCCACATTTACGCCGTAGTTGAATAGATTTGCAAAATTAGTGTCAGTTCCACCAGTGCCGTTTGAAATATTAACTTCGCCACGCGTGTGATTGAAATTCGCATACGCACGGACACCTAGTTGAGGCGTGAAAAAGTATTTATACCCCGCTACTACACCATAACCAAAACCATTTCCTTTGGTTGTGCTTTTTCCATTCCTAGCTGCTTCTTGGCTATCTGTTACAGAGTATTCAAGATTAAATCTACCGAAAGTTGCCTCGCCTGCTTCTACACCCACAAATGCGCCACTAGATTCTGCATTTGCAAAGCTAGCTAAGCCTATAAGTAGTGGAGTGCCTAAAGCTAATCGCTTTACGCCTTTAACGAGAGAGAGAGAGAGAGTTGCTCAAAGATGAGCGAAGTTTATCGCGTGAAGCGAATTCCGTTGTCTTACCATTGTCTTGCATTGTTGTCTCCTTTGAACTTAAAATTTTAATGCAAGCTGGCATTATATATGATTTTATTTAATGTCTTAACAAAAAAAAAAAAACGCAAATTCCCTCCAAAAATCCCTACAAATCCCCCCAATCTAAGAATCTACCCATCGATAAATATTACCTTAAACACGATAAATACAAATCCCCCAAGCACAGCAGAAGCGGGCACGGTTATTACCCAAGAAGCGATGATTCTGTTTATCTCACTGCGTTTGACTAGCTCGTGCTTGTAGAATTTCTTTAGCTCTTTTTTCTCTTTGCTTGTTAGCTCAAAGTTTGGATTTTTTGTCTTTAGGCTTTCTAGCATTTGGGCTTTTTGCTTGACATTCGCTTTGGCAAAAGTCTTTAGAAATTCTTCGGCTACCTTTTGGTCTTTGCCTTTGTGTGCTTTGATGATTTGCTCGCACATTTCAAAGTATCTTCCCTTGATATATTCGCGCAAAAATCCCACCCCGATAACTGCGCCAATAGCGATATGTGTAGAGCTCACAGGCAGTCCTAGCGCACTTGCTAGTAGCACTGTGATAGCCGCACTCATAGCGATACAAAAAGCACGCATTCTATCTAGCTCGGTTATCTCACTGCCCACTGTTCTTATTAGGCGAGGACCATAGAGTGCCAGCCCTAGTGAAATCCCAAGTCCACCGATAAGCATAATCCAAAATGGCACGCTAGCCTTGCTATTTATATCGCCACCGCTTAGTGCTTCATTTATCGCAGCGAGCGGACCTATGGCGTTTGCCACATCGTTTGCGCCGTGCGCGAAGCTAAGTAGTGCTGCAGAAAAAATCAATGGAATCGTAAAGAGCGTGTTTATGGATTCTTTGGTGTTTTGGAGAGTAGAGGCTTTTTGGCGGATAAAAGGCGTGGTTACAAAATACACCACGATAGCCACAAATAGTGAGATAAGCCCCGCTTGCAGTGGGCTAAAAGAGTATAGCTTAGAGAATCCTTTCAGCAAAAGATACGCACCAAATGCCCAGCTCATCGCAAACACTAGCAAGGGCACGATTTTTTTTGCTGCTTCTTTTTTGTCCTCTTTGTAAGTGATAGTTCGCTTTATAAATACCAAAAATATTACCGCTATGATTCCGCCCATAACAGGTGAGATAACCCAGCTAAGTGCTATTCCTCCTAGCACCCACCAATTTGCCGTAGCCACGCCACCAGCGACTACCCCCGCTCCTAGCACACCACCTACGATAGCGTGCGTAGTAGACACAGGAGCACGCAAAATCGTAGCCAAATGCACCCAAATAGCCCCCGATAGAAGCGCAGCTAGCATAACAAACAAAAAGATTTCAGCATTTGCGATTTTTTCAGGAGCGATGATATCGGATTTTATCGTGCTTACGACATCTCCACCTGCTAGAATCGCGCCACTTGCCTCACAAATCGCAGCGATGATAATCGCACCTGTAAGCGTGATAGCCTTAGAGCCGACAGCAGGTCCTACATTGTTTGCTACATCGTTTGCGCCGATATTCATCGCCATATACGCACCCACAAGCGCAGCAAACGCAAGCAAAAGTGGCTGTGTAGAATACCCCAAAAGCGATATAATTACCACGCTAAGCATAAAAAAGCACACAATGCCGATTTTTACGCGCTCTACTTGATTGTCCTTGCTACTTATGCCTTCTTGAATCTTTTTGACATCTCTTATATCCATTGTGCGCTCCCCGCAAGTCTTATGTAGATTTTGAAGAAAACTTTTTCAACACATTTTTTAGAAAATCCGCTAGAGATTTATATGTGGATTTTAGTGATTTTTGATAATCCCTAGCAAAATCCTTACATAAAATCTAAAAGCAAAAATCTAAAAAGTGCGCATTCTCCGTTTTTCTCCGTTACTGAAAATGTAGTAAAAAAATATCTATTTTTTGTTAAGAATGCAGAAACAAAAAAAAAAAAAAACGGACATTTTTTATGCGTGGCTTGGATTTTGGTTAGAAAAACGCTTGATTTATATGAATTATTTGCTATAATTTGCGCTTTGTTTTATCAAATCTTACTTTAGATTGAAGGAGTAGCAATGGCAACGGTTATACGACTCACACGAATGGGGCGCAAAAAAAAGCCTTTTTATCGCGTTGTAGTAACGGACTCTCGCAAGAGACGCGATGGAGGCTGGATAGAATCTATCGGGTATTATAATCCGCTTGTAGAGCCCGCACTCATCAAAATCGACACCGAGCGATTATCGTATTGGAAAAGCGTGGGGGCAAAGATGAGCGAGCGAGTAGAAAAACTAGCAAGCGCGAAATAAAGCCAAGCTAGCGTGGATTTCGGTGAAATCAGCGAAATTCGGCTAGATTTAGCAAAATTCAGTGTTTTTGGGATTTTTGGAGGTGGTTTTATTTCTAAATAAGCGTGTTTTATAGCGCAATATAAATTTTAGGGGGATTTTGGATTTTCTTGTATTTTTGGTGGAGGGTAAAATAGGGGATAAGTCGCGGATTTGGTTTTTAAGGGGATTTTATAGAGTTTGAAAGTTTGGAAAAAATAGCGAATATTTTTAAATGCTAAATTATTTCAAATAATCAAAAATACTACATTATCAAAGAGTAAAAAATGATAGAGAAATTTCTAGAAAGCTATGTCAAAAAAATCGTGGCATATCCTGAGCAAGTCGCAGTAGAGAGTCGCTTGCTAAAAGATGAAAATATGAAGTTGCTTGATGTTTTTGTCGGGGTGCAAGATATGGGGCGTGTGATAGGCAAGGAGGGCAAGATGATAGCCGCTCTTAAGACTTTCGTCTCTGGGGGCAAAGCAAAAGATGGGCTGACTTATAAAATCACTGTCCACCCAAATAATGAGTAACCAAAATAAAAACCACACTAGAGAATCCTCCTCTTTAAGCGAGAAAGACAAGCATTTTTTAGAATCCTCACATTCTAAAAAGTCCAAAAAAGAAGCAAAAAGTATAGATTCTGCAGAATCTAAAAATGTCGCAAAATCCGCAAAAAGTATAGATTCTACAAATATAGATTTTGCAGAATTTGTAGAAGTTGGCAAGATAGGGAAGTTAAGCGGACTAAAAGGCAGGCTTTGCTTTTGGCTTAGCGGGGATTTTGAGGAGTTTTTATCTCGTGGGATAGAAGTGCAAGTAAGGCTTGCAAACGAGCTAGAATCCCTAAAATCCAAAAGGGAATCAAAAATACAATTCCCAAAAATTACCAAAGATTTTGGGAGTATGTATTTAAATGTGGCAGAATCTAAGGAATTTGCCACTACTATATTTACCCATACTCCGCTCACTCTCATAGTAAGCTCTTTTATCAAAAAAAACGATAAATATTTCATCGAGTTTGAGGGAATCACTTCTGCAGATAGTGCCAAGCAACTTGTAAATGCCAAAATCTATGCGACAAAAGCACAGAGTAGAGAGCATTGCAAGCTAAAAAAAGATGAGTATTTCTACTTTGATATTATCGGGCTAGAGATTATCGAAGAGGGCGAAAATCTAGGCATTGTGCGAGATATTGAGCGCATTGGCAATGTTGATTATTTCATAGTGGAAGTGGCTGATAATCTTGTGTCAAATATCGCTATGAAATCCGCACAGCACAAACTCGACAAATCAAAAAATATCACAAAATCTACAAACCCAACCCCAAAATCCACAAAAAAACAAAAAAAACCAAAAACATTCCTTGTGCCTTATATTGATAGATTTGTCCTAGAGGTTTGCTTGCAAACGGGTAGGATTTTTACCAAAAACGCCAAATCTATCCTAGAGCAAAGCTAGGAAATCAGTGCAAAATCTAGTAAAATCTACAACACAAGCAAGCAAAAATAGCGCAACAAAGCCGTAACAAAGGGTAAAAATGCACTTTAGTTTTTTGACACTTTTTCCCCAACTCGTTGAGGGATACTTCAGCGATTCTATCCTTAAAAATGCGCGAGAAAATGGACTAATCAGCATTGAAGCGATACAAATCCGCGATTTTGCTACAAACGCTTATAAGAGCGTAGATATGCCCCAAATCGGCGGTGGGGCAGGGCAAGTGATAAGCTATGAGGTGCTTAGCCGTGCTATCTCATCACTGCAAAAAACAACAAACCAAGACGCTAGACAAAATCAAGCACAGATTCCACAGCAAGATTTTGCGTTAGATTCTACGCAGGATTTTGCACAAGAGTGCATACAGTCTACCAATCAAGCCACCGATAAAAATACTTCAAAAAGCAAAAACACCAGCAAAAATGCTAGCAAAAATACTGACATAAATATTTGCAAAACAGCGCGTCCGCATATTGTTTTTCTAACTCCTTGTGCCAAGCCATTTACCCAAAATGACGCAAAAAGGCTAGCAAAAAAACCTCATATCGCCTTTGTTTGTGGTCGTTATGAGGGTATCGATGAGAGGGCGATAGAGGTATTTGCCGATGAGGTGTTTTGCATAGGGGATTTTATCCTCACAGGTGGCGAGCTAGCCGCGCTATGTATGTGTGATAGTATCGCTAGAAATATTAGCGGTGTGCTTGGCAATAGCGAGTCTTTGCAGGGGGAGAGCTTTGAAAACTATCTGCTTGAAGCCCCTGTATTTGCGCGACATATCAAGGGCGAGAAGATTTTGGATAGCCCTCTTACAGATTTTTCTACTGCAGATTTTGGGTTTTCTTGCCAAACAAGCACGAAAAATGATAAAAATTTTGTAAATTTTATCGCCCCTTCAGTGTATTCAAAGGGAAATCATAGTAAAATCAGCACTTTGAAAAATGATTTGGCAGTGTGTAAGACACGCTATTTTCGTCCAAATCTCTTTGAAAAATGGAAAATCCACAATCCAAATAACCCCAAAAAGAAAGGATAGACAATGAAAAATCGATATATTGAGAACTTTGAAAAATCTCAAATCGGGGATAAAAAAGTCCCACAATTTAAGGCAGGCGATACCATTAAGCTAGGCATTCGTATCGTAGAGGGGGATAAAACAAGAATCCAAAATTTTGAGGGCGTGTGTATCTGCATCCGTGGCAATGGTGTGGATAGCACTTTTACCGTTCGCAAAATCGGTGCAAACAATGTCGGTGTAGAAAAAACTTTCCCACTTTATAGCGATAGCTTGGAAAGCATACAAGTGCTACGAGTTGGACGCGTGCGCAGAGCAAGGCTGTATTATCTGCGTGATAGAAAAGGTAAAGCAGCTAGAATCAAAGAAGACCGATAGTAGCTGAAGTGTTACTTAAGAGTGATGATTTGCATAGATTCTGTCGAATCTATGCAAGTTGATTGCAAAACTTTGTATATCAAGTTAATGAATTAGTCCAAGAAATCAAGTCCAAATTCTTATCCACAAATACTTGGTAAAGCCTATATGCGAATACGAATCTACTATGAGGATACCGATTGTGGCGGTATCTTGTATCATACAAACTATATAAAATACTGCGAGCGTGCTAGAAGTGAGCTATTTTTCTCGCGAGGGCTATTGCCTTCTCAAGCAAGTGCGGGGTTTGTAGTGAGTGCTATGGAGGCGAAGTTTTTAGGCTTTGCTAGGCTAGGGGATATGCTAGAAGTGCGCTCAAAACTTACAAAACTCGGCAAAGTCCAAATAGTCCTACTCCAAGATATTTATAAACTATCTCATTTAAGCGTGCTAGATTCTAGTGCGAATATTCTAGAATCAGCGCAAAAATCCACTCAAAAAAAGCAACCTGATAATTCTAGTGAAGAAAAAATATTTAGTGCGCAAGTGCGACTAGGCTATGTAGATGTAGTAAGCCAAAAACCCGTAGCGATTCCAAAGCATTTAGAGCAGGTATTTTTAGAGCTAGGTAATGATATACATTGAAGCGTAAAAAAATGTGAAAGTGTGAGAAGCATTAAGCAGGAGCGAGTATGAAAGGCAAGCCAGAGATTAGCTACCCTTGTGTGTGGGAATATCGCATAATCGGCGAAAATGCCGAAAAAATCAGCGAAATCGTAGGCGAGATAATGCAAACTCCCTATCGCTTAGAATCCAAAAACCGCTCATCAAAAGGGCGATTTGTATCTATGCACTTAAGCACGAGTGTGGATAGCGAGGAGTATCGCAACGAGATTTTTTCCCTCCTTAGCTCCCACCCCGAAATTAAAATGGTTATTTAGCTACAAAAACAAAAAATCAAATGCTTTTTTGCAATTAGCTATTGAGTGCAAAAGCCTATTTTTATCCAAAGTTTTTTATGATTTTTCTACAATTCCACATAAAATTTACCAAAATCCACAAGAACTATCTACCCCTTAGCATTTCCCAAGTCTGCGACTTTTCCCCACATTAGCCGATATTTGCGCTTCATAAATTCTAGTTCTTCTCTAGCGTGGCTTAGCTCTTCGCGCATCACTTCTATCGTTTTTTTGTCATCGTCATAGACTTCCTGCATAGAGATTAGTGCGTCTTTTAGGAAGCTATTTTCACTTTTAAAGGCGGCTATGGTTTCATCTTTTGCACTAATGACTTTGTCGTGCAAGCCCATAATAGTGTGAATCGTGCGCTCTACAAACACAGGGTCATAAGAGCTACCATTTGCTTCTGCGGAAGTAAGCCCTGTTTGCACGCGCTGCACTAGGGCATTTGAGCTACTCTCTGCTTCGATTAGTCTGCGTCCGTCCTCCTCCTTGCTTGTGATTAGTCCATTTTCTATCATTTCTAAAACTCTCTGTTCTTCTAAGCCAGAGAGTTTTAGAAATTCGCTAAATTCTATCCAAGCCTTTGCAGATGCGGGGGTTGTAGAAGTGCTTGTGGGTGCGTTGGATTCCATTATATTCCTTTGCATTTGTGCTTTTCTAAGCCAATGTATGCAAAAATTATTCCTTAAAGATTCTCTCCAAAAACTCAAATCAAACTAGATAAACTTAAAATATTGCAAAAGACACTACAAAAATTCTTATCAAAGTTTCTTATATTTTTTAGCAAAAAATCAAAAAGTGCGAGGCGCAAGAAAAAAACTAAAAAAGCTAAAAACACAAAAACTTATCTATTTTGAGCTAAGCAAAACCTCTATTGAAGCAGAATCTTGTGCGACTTTTTCTTGCTTTTCTAGTCTGTCTTGTCGAAGTTTTTGCGCTAGATTTTCATCATTTAGGCTAAGGATTTGCGTGGCTAGATATGCTGCGTTTATCGCACCTGCCTTGCCTACTGCCATAGTTGCCACAGGCATAGATGATGGCATTTGCAGGGTTGAGAGGAGGGCATCAAGCCCATCTAGGATTCCACCTTTTAGTGGCACACCGATTACGGGCTTTGTGGTTTGAGAGATTATCGCGCCTGCTAGATGAGCTGCCATACCAGCCGCACCGATAAACACTTGCGCCCCACGAGATTCTGCGTCTTTTATGTAGTCGTGCGTGCGCTGTGGGCTTCTGTGTGCCGAAGAGATAAGCACTTCATAGCGCACACCAAAGCTATCTAGCACTTTTAGACATTCGCTCATTACCTCATAGTCGCTTTTGCTCCCCATTATGACGCTTACAAATTTCATTTTCTCTCCATTAAATATTTTTGCAGAGTTATTGGCAGTTTATGCACTCTAGTCCCCTATCCATAACATCATCTTTGATTTCAGGGCTTTTTGTGCGGAGGTAGTAAGTGGATTTTAGCCCTAGCTTCCACGCAAGCATATATATATCGTTTAGAAGTTTTCCTTTTGTGTCTCCAGATGGTAGAAAGATATTTAGACTTTGCCCTTGGTCTATCCATTTTTGGCGCACACTCGCAGCTTTGACAAGAAGTGTTTGGTCTAGGCTATATGCGGAGGGGTAGTAGTTTATCGTATCAATAGATAGATTTGGCACGACTACGGGGATAACGCCACTTAGATTTTCCTCAAACCACCTTTTTTGATACACAGGCTCGATAGTCTGTGTCGTGCCTACCAAAATCGAAATCGAGCTAGTCGGCGCAATCGCCATAAGATAGCCATTTCGCATACCTTGTGATTTGACTTTGTTTCGCAACTCTTGCCAATTATACTCTGTATCAAAAAGTGTCTTATCAGTGAGATTTAGCGCATTTTTGTTTGCCACATCGATAGGGAAAATACCCTTACTCCAATTACTCCCCTCAAATTGCGGATAGCTTCCGCGCTCTTTAGCGAGATTGGAGCTAGAGAGAATCGCATTGAAACTTATCATTTCCATTATATTATCAATCGTGTTTAGATGCTCTTGGCTTCCCCACTCTATTTGCTTTGTGGCGAGCATTTCAGCTTCGCCCATCACGCCAAGCCCTATGGCGCGATTTTGCATATTTGTGTATTTTACTTTACGATTTGGGTAGAAATTTAAATCAATCACATTATCAAGCATTCTAATAGCCACAGGTAGCACGCGCTCAATGTCCTCTTTCGTGTGGATTTTGCTTAGATTCACGCTTGCTAGGTTGCATACAGCGGTGTTGCCACCCTCTTGGATTTTGGTAGTGATATAGATTTTTTTGCCTTTGATAGAGTCTAGCGAAGTTAGTTTGTTTGCTTTCTTTTTTACTCCCTCATCGGTTGTTATTTCATCATTTTCTTCAAAGTATTGTTTCTTGCCATCTTCAAATTCTACTTCGACTTTGTAGTGGCTAGGCGCAGTGTTTTGGAAAATCTCTGTGCAGAGATTTGAGCTTCGTATGATTCCCGCGTGTGCGTTTGGATTGGCTCTGTTTGCATTGTCTTTGAAGCACAAAAACGGCATTCCTGTTTCAAAGTAGTTTATAAGAATCTTTTTCCATAGCTCTTTTGCTTTCATTCGTTTTTTTAGAATGTCTGGATTGTTTTCTAGCTCAATGTATTTTGCCTCAAACTCTTCTCCATACAGTTCGGTTAGCTCTGGGCACTGATATGGGTCAAAAAGTGTCCACAGCTCATCTTTTTCCACACGCTTCATAAACAAATCACAAATCCAAAGCGCAGGGAACAAATCGTGCGCCCTGCGTCTTTCTTCCCCACTATTTTTGCGTAGCTCGATGAACTCCTCTACATCATTGTGCCACACTTCTAGGTAAGTAGCGATTGCGCCCTTGCGCGTGCCAAGCTGGTCTACTGCGATAGCGACATCATTTGTGATTTTTAGGAATGGCACAACGCCACCACCTACATTTTTGTGCCCATCGATAAAGCTACCAAGTCCACGCACTTTGGAGTAATCCCACCCGATTCCGCCACCATACTTGCTAAGCAACGCCATTTCTTTATAGGCATCAAAAATCCCCTCAATATTATCAGGCGTGCTACCGATATAGCAAGAGCTAAGCTGATGACGCGGTGTGCGGGCATTTGCAAGCGTAGGTGTAGCGCAAATCACCTCAAATTTGGAAATCATATCGTAGAATTTTATTGCCCACTCGTTTTTGTCTTTTTCATTTTGTGCTAGAAACATTGCTATTGACATAAACATATGTTGTGGTAATTCAATAGGTTTATTTTCTTTGGATTTGATTAGATACCTATCATAGAGGGTTTTTATCCCAAGATAGTTAAACTGCAAGTCCCTCTTTGGCTCGATTTTAGAATTTAGCAACTCTAAGTCAAATTTTTCTTTTAGTCCGCTTATGATTTTGCCTTGAGATTCTGCGTTTTCAAAGTAGTCTTTTAAGTGTTTGTATCCTGTGAAGCCATTTACTCTATGATACAAGTCATACAAAAACAACCTTGCTGCGACAAATGTCCAATTTGGCGTGTCTATATCGATTTTGTCTACTGCGGTTTTGATAAGTGTTTGTTGGATTTCGTATGTGTTGATACCATTGCGGAAATGTAGCTTTGCGTCCATTTCCAAATCGCTCTGACTTACTCCGCTTAGTCCCTCCACCGCGCTTGAAGTATATTTTTTGATTTTATTGACATCAAGGAGTTCGATTCTGCCGTTTCGCTTAGTAACTGTAAAATCTGATTTTGACATTTTTTATCCTTATTTAGAGTATTTTTGCAAATTCGTTAAAGGCGATTCTAGGTGCTTTGTGCTTAGGAGGTGCGATTCTATACCCGAAGCAAACAAGCAATGCTACTTGCTCGCTAAAAGTATCAATCCCCAAAAACTCCTCTAGCTCGCTTCTGTCAAATCCCTCAATCGCGCAAGAATCCACTCCCAAAAACGCAGCGCAATTCATCATTGAGCTAGCTATCAAGTAGGCTTGTTTGGCACTCCACTGATATATCGAGCTAGAATCCACATAGCCATTTTGCGCTAGAAATCCCGCGTATCGTTCATCTTTGTAAGCCTTTAGTTTTGCTCTCACTTCTTCAGGCTTACTGCCTCCTACCTTTCGCTCAAACATTCGTGTAGCGTAGTTTGTAGTGTGGCTCATATCAGCCACTTTGCTTAGATAAATCACTACTTCACTGCAATCTGTGATTTGAGCTTGATTCCAGCAAAGTGGTTTTAGGGATTCTCTCACACTGCTATCTCTCACCACAAGCAAGCGTGTAGGCTCTAGTCCAAATGAGCTAGGCGTTAGCCTACCTGATTCGATGATGATGTCTAAGTGATTTTGTGGGATTTTTTTTGTGCTATCAAACACTTTGCACGCGTGGCGAAATCTCATCGCTTCCAAAAACGCGTTTTGTTCTAGCACTTGCGGGTTTGGCTCTAGTAGCGATTTTGCAGTGATATGCTTCGTAGAAAGGCTCATCGTATCTCCTTAATTGATGATTTGGTTTATACAAAAAAAAAAAAAACAGAATCAAAACAGATGGCAACACAAAAAAGCGCAAATAAATACAAAATAGTGCGACAAACAAACCAAAAACTGCCCTCATAAATCCAAGTAGAGTTTTTACAAGCAAGGTTTATTTGGTAGTTTAGCAAAGGCAAAAAAGTAGCTTAAAAAACATTTATTTTAAAAATCCTTTTATCTTAAAATGCTTTTTTATACTACTTTCACAAGTCAAGTAAAAAATCTACTCCTTAATTGTGGGATTATCACAACACAAGATTGCTAAGACAAAAGCTATAAAGCACATAATATAGCTAAGATTTTGTGCTACGC
Organism: Helicobacter macacae MIT 99-5501; assembly: GCF_000507845.1. Lineage (NCBI taxonomy): Bacteria > Pseudomonadati > Campylobacterota > Epsilonproteobacteria > Campylobacterales > Helicobacteraceae > Helicobacter > Helicobacter macacae. Next base: position 984,631 of record NZ_KI669454.1, read on the forward strand.
ATATTTGCTTTGTGCTACTTGGCTTTAGCATTTGCCCTTTTTCTTGCATTGGGCTCTAAAATCTTTTTGCGGATTCGCAAATTTAGTGGCGTGATTTCTAAAATCTCATCTTCTTCTATCCACTCTAATGCTCTCTCTAGCGTTAAATCGCGTGGTGGCACGAGCTTGATTGCCTCATCTGCGCCACTAGAGCGCATATTTGTGAGGTGCTTTGCCTTTATGGGATTGACATCTAAGTCATTATCACGGCTATGCTCCCCTATCACCATTCCCACATAGACTTTTGCCTGTGGCGCGATGAAAAGAGTTCCTCGCTCCTGAATGTTAAAAAGCGAAAATCCTGTCGCCTCTCCCGCTTCCATAGAGATGAGCGCACCATTTTTGCGCGATTCCACACTTCCGCTAAATGCGCGAAACTCTAAAAAGCTGTGATTCATCACACCCTCACCCTTTGTATCTGTCAAAAACTCGCTACGATAGCCAATAAGCCCCCGTGCAGGGATTTCAAACTCTAGCCTTGTAAATCCATCGCCCATTGGATTCATCGCTTTCATCTCTGCCTTTCTGCGCCCAAGTCGCTCGATAATCGTCCCGCTAAAGTCTTGAGGCGTGTCGATTACTAGGTGTTCAAAGGGCTCACACTTCACGCCATCAATATCTTTGACAATCACTTCAGGGCGGGAAATACTAAACTCAAAGCCCTCTCTACGCAGATTCTCCGCCAAAATAGTGATTTGTAGCTCCCCGCGCCCACTCACGCGGAATTTCCCCTCGCCCATTTCCTCACAGCGCATTGCGATATTTGTCTGCATTTCTTTTAAAAGCCTATCTTTAATCTTATTTGCCGTGATATGTTTGCCCTCTGTCCCAGCTAGTGGGCTATCATTTACCGCGAAATACACGCTCATCGTGGGCTCTTCTAAGTGCATAGGGTCAAGTGGCATTGGATTATCCTTATCCACAATCGAATCGCCCACATCAACGGCATTGAATCCCGCAATCGCCACGATGTCCCCAGCTCCAGCGGTTTCGATTTCGGTTCTAGCTAGTCCCATAAAGCCGATGAGCTTTGTGATTTTGCCAACTTCTTTTGTGCCGTCCCCTTTGGCGAGCATTACGGATTCGCCCTTTTTGACAACGCCATTAAACACCCGCGCAATGCCGATTTTGCCCACATAGTTATCATAATCAAGCGTGAAAATCTGCATTTGCAAGGGGTTTTCACTGCTTCCACTAGGCGCACTCACGCATTCCAAAATCGCCTCAAACAACGGCTCTAAATTCTTTTTTTCATCTTCTAGATTCTTGATAGCATAGCCATCGCGTGCAGCCGCATAAATCACGGGGAAGTCTAATTGCTCATCACTCGCTCCCATAGCCACAAACAAATCAAACACTTCATCGACCACCCTATCAGGCTCGGCAGCGGGTTTGTCGATTTTATTCACCACGACAATGGGGCGGATTCCAAAGCCTAGTGCCTTTTTTACGACAAATTTGGTCTGTGGCATTACGCCCTCTTGCGCATCGACAAGCAAAAGCACGCCATCTACCATTTTTAGCACGCGCTCCACTTCCCCGCCAAAATCCGCGTGTCCGGGCGTGTCGATAATGTTGATTTTTGTGTCTTTGTAGGTTATGGCGGTGTTTTTGGATAGGATTGTGATTCCGCGCTCTTTTTCTAAGTCGTTGCTATCCATTACGCGCTCATCGATTTTTTCGCGCTCACTGAATGTGCCTGATTGGCTTAGTAGTCCATCAACCAAAGTTGTTTTGCCGTGGTCGACGTGTGCGATAACGGCGATATTGCGAATCTTTTGGGTATTTTGCATATAGGCTACTCTCTTTAGATATTGAAGTGAAATGAAGTAAAAACGCAATTATAGTTTTTTAATCCTTTAGCTAAGCTATGATAGAACTTAATTTTTGCTAAAAATTGTGCTACAAAAAGAATCAAAAGCGCATATAAAAGCCTAAATTTAGGGCTTTGCTAGGTTGTTAATTATTTTCTTGTCTTTTTTTTGCACGATTTAGTTTGTGCGATTTTAGATTTTGGGCTTGGCTGTGGCTTAGTGCTAAGCATTTGTTTGCGATAAGACTATTGCAAAACCTTATCGCAGATTTTGCGTATATTTTGGATTGTGCTTTTGTTGCGCTTTAGCATTTTTTCATCGTTTTGATTGCTATCCCACACAAGCAAATGCGCGTGTGGATAAAAGGGACTTTTAGGACTCTCTAGCCTCCCCCACCGCCAATCAAACCTTATCGGCAATAGCACAAGCGTGGGAATCCCAAGTGCTAGCCCAAGATGTGCTAGCGCACTATCGATGCTTACAATCATATCAATATCACTTAGGGCTTCATAAGTATCTTGCCAATCAAGCAGATTTTCCCCACGATTTTGCATAAAGCTAGGGATTATGAAATCCTCCTTTTTGCCATTTATCACTTCGCGCACTTGAAAAGAGATGATTTCGTGCGGACTATCCCTAAAGGCACACTCCAAAATCTCTAATGGAATATCTCGCTTAAACCTTTCAAAATTCCCACTGCTATTGGTATGCCAAAAGAGTGCTATTTTTTTCGCGCTAGATTTCGCGCTAGAATCTTTGCGTGATATAGGCACGATAGGTTTTGGCAGGCTTTGCCACTCTTGCAAGCTCATATCCATAAGAAAAGGAAGCGAGCATATCGGCACGGCATAGTCAAACTCATATCCACTAAGCCTTGCACTTTCTTTTTGATATGCTGTGAGTTTTGGATTTACCTCGCTATTTTTGTGGTTTTTATCTCTAGGGAGGCTACCGATGATATGTAGATTTTCAAAGTCTTTGTTGCCATTATTTTTTAGCATTTCTAAGCTAGTGTCAAATAGCCGAAAAAGCAGGCTTTGTGGAAAGAAAAGCACCTTTTTAGCCATAGCACACAGTTTAGCAAGTGCGGGACTAAACATTATCGTATCGCCATAGCCCTGCTCGGCATAGACAAAGACTACTTTACCATATAGCGCGTTTTTGTCCCGCGCCAAATCCTGCCTACAAGCCTCATAGTGTGATAGGCTAAGTGCCCACTTGCCTTTAGCTGTCTCATTTAGCAAGGCTAGTCTGTGCTCATAGAGTGCTAGTCCCTCTTTGTAGATTTCCTCGCTTTCTAGTAGTTGCAAAAGCATTTTACCGCAGCTAAAAAGTGCGCTAGCATTTTTCCTCAAGCTGATTGATTTTTGAAACGCATCGTAAGCTTGCTGATAAGCCCCACTGTGCCATAGCGTATCGGCATAGAAGCTCCAAAAGTCGCTATTTGCTTGATTGAACCTCTCTAGCTCGGAGTAGAGATTTAAGGATTCTTTGTCGCGATATAAGCAGTAGAGATAAAAGGCTATACCCGGTAATATCATACAATTTATATAGCCTTGCAGGTGTTTGATTTGCTTGTCGTTTTGCCCGATAGTGCGCGGGAGGGGGGTTAGTCGCTCTTGTAATGGCTGGCACATATCAGGTAGGCTATCATTTGGCGAGGTATAAGGGATTTGCTCATTTGTGGATTTTAGATTTGCAAGTATGCCCTCTAGAGTGCGCAAAATCTCATAAAAAATCTCTAAGCACTTTTGCTCGCTACTTTTTTCATATAGTCGCCATAGACTTTCTATCGCCCTTATGGCACTTGGGTTTAGATTTCCATTTGCGTCAAACATATCTTGCAAGTCTTGCTCGCTTAGACACCATTTGCTATGCAAAATCGCCTTGTAGATTTTCTCTGCTTTTTCTAGCTCGCCTAGTGCGGTGTGTAGCTCGGCTAGGGCGCAGAGGATTTCTTTTGCTATATTCGTGTTTAGGCTTGGGATAGGGTTTGTAGCAGGACTTTCATCAATGTTTTTTGGTGGATTTTGCGCAGGGTTTTGGGAGGGGGTTTTAGGGAGATTTTGCGCGGGATTTTTTGATGGGTTTTGTGCTAGAGTATCATCGCCCCCCCCCCCCCCAATATTTTCATCTATGTGAGATTTAATCCACGCGCAATCTACAAATCCAAAATCCGCAAAGCTAGAATCCATAGCATTAGATTTGGCACTACATTGCCTGTTTTGCAGGGCAAAATCCAAAAACGGCTTAGCAAGATTTTGCAAAATCTCTTTTGACTCTTCTATATTGCCGTTGCTTGCATAAGCTTTTGCCAAAGTCAAATCATAAAACGCCATTTTGTCTTGGATAATCCAATCGCACAAAATATTTTGCGTGCTTTTGTCTTGCTCGTTTTGCGTGCTTTTATCTTGTGGGATTTTATCTTGTGAATCCTTATGTGCTTTTTGCGCGATTTTGGCAAAGATGACTGCTTGCTTTGTGATTTTGCCGATTGCTTGCGTAGCTTTAGCCACTTCAAGCGCACTGATAGCAATCGCACTTGAGGTAAACTCCCCTAGCTCTTTTGCTCCCGCGACTATGAAGTCCTCGCCAAAATCACAACCAAAATCCTCGCCACAATTTTTACCACAATTCCCACTAGAATCCTCGCTAGAATCCTTATCAAAGCTCTTGCCAAAATCACTCGCGCTAGATTCTTGCAAATCTAGCAAGTCTGCAAGCCTCATCACTTGAGCAAAATCCCTACTTGCAAACGCGTCTAAAATGCTATCTTTTATCCCACACAAATTTCGCCCCGCAAGCCTTTCTTGCAAGCCTTTATTGCCTAATAAATCTTTACCACCCATTTTCACTCCTTTCATTTTTTTTTGAGATTTTTTTTGCTTTATTTAGTGCCGTATTTTTCTACCATTTTTATGGGATTGTAGCTTTTTTTTGCCCTCCTTAGCCCCTCTATGCCCAAGTCCTCCTCTCTATTTATGAGTTCTAGTGTGCTAAACTCATTTGCTAAAAGCTCTCTATTGATGATTTGATACGCGCCTGCTATGAGTGGGTTTGCCTTTTCGATATGCACCACTGCCATTTTTTGGCTCATCACTTCCCCAAAGCTAAAAGCTATGATTTCGCTTTCTAGTCGCACCGCTCCACCTTTTAGCCCTAGATTTTCATACTCTTTTAGCGTGTTTGTGATTCCTACAAACTCAATTTCTAGTGCTTGATTTTTGTTTGGATTTGCCTCCAGCCACTCTTTGCCACGCGATAAAATCTCATCTGCATTGCTAGAGCTTATGTTCTCATAGCTCCATTTGCCCTCATTATTTTGCAAAAACTGATTTAGATGATTTTTTTTCTTGTGAAATTTTCGCCCCTCAAGTTTGATAAGCTCTTGCACGCTATACACATAGTCAAAGCGCGCAACTCGTGGCTCAAACTCTACTTGGCTAAACACGGATTTTATAGAATCAATATTTTTAGATTCTATCGACTCAAAGCGCGGGGGTAGATTTTTATCACGCAAATATTTATCCAAAGCACGCAGGGCACTCTCTTTGCCTCCACTGCCAAATGGATAAAAAAAGTAGGGCTTCTCGCCCTCATAGCGCGTCTGCACCACCACGCAATCACTCTCAATCGCATAAGTGATTTCCCTTGCGTGCTTCCAAAGGTATAGATTCCCAAAGACAATGTCTGAAATCTCATAATCCTCGCTTTGCAAATAGGGTTGCAAAACCTGCCTAGATTCTAGTGTGATAGGGATAAACTCCATATATTCTCCTTAAAGATTTTACTTTTTTGCGCCTTTTGGCTTTTTTCATTTTGGCTTAGAAGCATTTTATTTTTGCATTGATTTTGTGGCTTTTGCGCGACTTATGGCAGATACGCGTTTAGATAAGCGAGCTAGTCCATTTTGGGATAGCTGCCAAGCCATTTGACTTGCCCACTCCATTTTTCCAAAATCTCTGCGACTTTTTCATCATCTCTATGCCCATCAAAGTCGATATAAAAGCCCGAGCTAAAATCCCCCTTTTTGCTTTGGTTTGTCGCGTTTGAGGAGCGCACGGGGCGAGAGTCGATTTTGGTTAGATTGATTTTGGCATCTTCAAAATCTTTTAGAAACTTAAGCAGTGTGCCAGATTTTTCAAACCCCTTTAGCGTGGCAAAAATAGAGGTTTTGTCATTGCCACTGCGCTCATTGCTAAAATCACTTATGATGACAAAGCGCGTCTTGTTGCCACTATGATTTTGGACATTGCTAAACATTATAGGAATCTCATAGATTTTTGCAGCAATCTGTGAGCATATCGCCGCGCTTTGCTTATCCGCTTTGGCGAGCTGTGCGGCTTTTGCGGTGGATTCTGTGGGGATTTGCTCTAAGTGAAGTAGATTGTGAGCGTTTATGAAGCTATCGCACTGCCCAAAAGCTATGTCTTTGGAGTAGATTCTCTTTATTTGGCTTAGATTTTCACAAAGAGAGGCAAAGCTATGATGAATAGGTAGGATAATCTCTGCGATGATTTTTAGGCTAGAGTTTGCTAGATTGTCGATTGTCTCGCCCACTATGCCATTTGTGTTGTTTTCTATCGGCACTACGCCGTATTTGGCTTGGGAGGATTGGAGGGTTTTAAATATTGAGCTAATGTTGTTTATCGGCAGGTATTGGCTTAGTGCGCCAAATCGCTTGGCTGCGGCTTGATGAGTGTAGCTTCCTAGCGGTCCTAGATAAGCGACTTTTTCGGGCAATTCCAGATTGCGCGAGATAGCGAAAATCTCGTGATAAATCGCTTCTATCGCGCTAGTGTTTAGGTGGGCTAGCTTGTGTGTGCTAAGTCGCTTGATGATTTCTCTCTCTCGCTCGGGGCGATATATGCTTGCTTTGTTTTGGATTTTAGTTTTGCCGATTTGGGTTACGATGTGTAGCCTTGATTCTAGTAGGTTTAGGATTTTTTCATCTATGGTGTCGATTTGGCTTCGCAAGGCTTGCAAGTCTTTGTCTTGCATTCCTTTTTTTTGCGTGCTATTTTTTTGTGGATTTTTGTTTTGTTTGTCGTGCTTGCTAGCGTTATTGTTTTTGCGTGGCATTTTTTTTATCCTTTGTGTTGTTTTGTGCGTTATTTGATTTTGGCTAGCTCATTTTGGAGGTAGATACTAGCTTTTATTGCGTGGCAAGTTTGCAAAAATCCATTTAGCTCATCTTTGCTTGCTTGATAGTTTTTGCGATATTTTAGCCACTGCTTTAGCACCTCATAGCCACCGATTTTGTATTGCCATATCTCTTTTGTTATGCCTTTGATTGATAGTTGTTTGTTTAGGGCGATTGTGTCGTTTTCATATCGTTTGGTTACTTGAGTAGAGTCTATGGGCATATCGCTTGAAAACTCTCCTACAAAATCAATACTAGCAAAATCCATATTTGGCAAAATCTCTTGGGCGGGCAATCTCATCAAATGCAAGTCTATGAGCTTTTGCCCAAGATTTGCAAAGGTTTCAAATTTTGATTTGCTTACTTCAAAATCCACTCGTGGAAAGCCGATTTTTAGGTATTCTAAATACTTCGTGCGATAATGTGGGTTAAATAAATTCGCGTAAATAAAAGCCAAAATCTGCTCTGGGCTTTTGTCTTTTAGCACTTTATGCTTATGTGCAAATTCACTAAACTCTTTTGTAAAATTGGGGATTTTAACTATTTTGCTTACTTTTCCCTCTTTGTCGCCCACTATTTCATCATAGCGATAAAGTAGCGCAATATAAGTTCTACCTCCAATAAAATGTCCCTCTATCATTTTATCGCTAATAAAACTTACATTCTGGGAATCTAGCCCTTTTTCAAAGCCAATTCCTATATTTTTACCTTGCAAGAAGTGTTGCATTATTTCTTTGCGACTATCGCCACGCGGGATAATTTTGTTGATTTTATCTAGTGGGTAAAAAATAAATTGTGTATCAAAAGGACGATAAGCGATTTTGATAATATCTTGCTCTTTTGGATTTTCAAAGTTTTCTCTTTGTTTGTTGATTGTCCAATCTTGTGTTTCTTTGAAGTGATATTTTTGCAAAATCGATTCACGCTCTAGTTTTTGCATATCATTAAGCATTTCTTTGATTTTTATTGCACTAGGCTGTATAAGTAGATTATCTTTCCTTGAGTTTGTTCCACAATTACAAACTTCAAAAATCGCCCTAGATTCGCCCAAAGCCTTATCGCTAGCCAAAGCCCAAAAATTTTTATATTCCACATTATCAAATGTTTTTGGCACAAACCAAAAGTAGGGCGATTCAAGGGTTAAAGTTTGCCATTTGATAGTATTTAATCCATTTTGTGCTATATCATTTAGCAAGGCAAATTTATTGTTTCTGCGCAATATTTCATTGTTTTTTGTGGAGAAATAATGCACTTTGGCATACCCACCCCCTTTGTCCCCCTCCGCAGGGGAGGGGGAAAGTGAATAGTCGCCACGAGCAGGGGAGGGGCAATCTAACGATTGCTTTGTTTTGCTCGCAATGACGGTGGCTTCGTCATTGCGAGAATCTGCGCTAGCAGATTCGTGGCAATCTATTTCTTTTTTGTGGATTACTAAAGAAACTTCGGCTTCACCTTGTTTTGCCACGCTCGCTTTGCTCGCTCGCAATGACGAATCATCACTATGTCGCACAAAAATACTTATGCAAACACCCACGCGAATGTCAAAGACATTTTCGTCCTCTCTACTATCGCCGTGTAAGTTTAGGATATAGATTTCATCAAATGATTTGGCTAGAGATTCTCTCATTTTGCGATGAGTGCGCCCGTCTAGATAGGAATTATTAGTGATAAAGCCTAGCAAACCTTTGTTTGAAGTGTCAAAAAGACTGCTAGGCTTTCTTTGCTCCAAAAGTTTCCATTGTGCAAATCGAATGAACTTTATATAATCATCATCTAAAGGCTGTATATTTGTCTCATTTAGCCCCTGCTTATAAGTGTCTAGGAGTTTTAAAATCTCTTCGCCTTTGTTTGAGGACTTGACATTATAGGGAGGATTGCCCAAAATCACAAGTAGATTTTTATTATGCTTTATGTCTCGGGCTTTTTTCCACTCATCATCTAGGCTTAGCAGAGGCATAGACATCGTGAAATTTGCATTCTTGCTTAAATCCAAAGTGTTGTTTAGATATATGCAAAAATCCGCATCGCTAAAGTCGCTAAAACCTGCGTTTTTTAGAATCTGCCCTAGCTTTAGCCTAGCGACAATATAGGCAACAAATGAAATCTCAAAGCCATAAATATCACGCAAAAACTTATGCTTAATCGTATCATTTCTAAATGCTTCTCTCTCTTTTGATATGATTTTCTCAAACACACTTGCCAAAAAGCTCCCCGTCCCTGTGGCAAAATCTAGCACTTTGACTTCACTATCTAAAAACCCCTGCTTCTTGCCAAATCTGCTGATAAGTAGCTCATCAAGTGCGCTAACTATCATCTCTACCACAGGCGCAGGCGTGTAGAAAACCCCCCCTTGCTTGCGTTTTTGTGTACTTCGTAGCTCATCGTATTCTTTCAAAAAATCCTCATAAAGATAAATAGCGATTTTTTCTATTTCTAGGTTTAGAAACTTTGACATACTTGCTTTATCAAGCAGGGCTAGGGTTTTTTTGACATTATCTAGCACATAAAGCACGCGCTTTGGAATCGCGTGATTGGGCAAAGAAAAATAGATAAACTCGTGCAATGTCTTAAAATGAGATGGCAAAAGAGTGATGAGCGAGTGCGCATCGATTTTGTCTATCTCTATGTTTTCGCTCTCTACAAATGAGACAAATAGCCCATACACAATGCTTTGAGAGATAATATCGCAAAAATCTAACTCGCTAAAATCTACTTTTTGGACAGATTTGAAAGTATCATAAGTTTTATCCCAAAACTCACAAAATAGAGCAGAGGTGCTATCGCTATGTGCGCTACTTCCCTCATCATAAGCATTTTTTAGCGATATGCTTAGATAAAAACTTTGTGAGCTAAGCACTTTGACAAGCTCAGCTTTGGACTTGATTTGTGTGCTAGTATCAGCAAAAAACGCACTAATGAGGGTAAAAAACTCATCTTTTGATTCTTGGGTAAAAAGGTGTTTGTTTAGATTCTCATCAAAAAGCGTAGTATCATAAATCACTTTTCCAAAAGATAGCAAAATAAACCTACGATAGTTTGTGAGAATGATATTTGGCGAAATCTCTAAATATCGCTTGATTTGCTCGCTTTGCGTGTCTAAGTCTTTGTCTATGTCTTTGCACTCGATAAATCCCACAAGGCTATTGTAGCTTAGCTCATCGGCTTTATCGATTTTTTTATACACATCAAAATCTGGCTTTGCATTGTTTGCAAATTCAGCTTTTGCAAACTCGGTGGCTTGATTTTGCTCTCTATTTGTTTTTTTATCTCCCACTTCATCGTTTTTTGGTTGTTTTGATTCTTGGATTTTTGCTTCTTTGCCTTTTGCCTCTTGGATAATAGTATAGCTAGGGCTTGGCTTTAGGGCTTTAAGCAGATTTTCTAAAGGTGTGCGAAAGCTAAGCTCTTTTGTAGCGCGTGTCTCATAGAGGGCTTTTATCTCTTGATAGTAGGTTTCTAAAATCTCGTGCTGTGCTTGGCTCATTTGTAGGCTTTACTTGGTGGATTTTGTGCTTTTTGGCAGTGTTTTGGTAGATTTTTTGGATTTTTTTATATGGGTAGAGTCTTGGCTAGAATCCTCACTTGAGAGATTGCCAAAATTTGAGAGATTCTCAAAATCCAAAGTGTGCTCTAAGTTAGATTTTGTTTTTGCGCTAGAATTTACACTAGATTTTGCACTTTTTGCAAAATCTTTTAGACATTCTAGCTCGTTTGCCACTAGCTCACTAAATGTTTCTCGCTTCTTTAGCAACACAATTTGTGTTGTGCTGTCTTTTTGGTAGATTCCCACTTCAGCGGGCTTGGTTCGTGTGTTGTAGTTGCTAGCCATTGAGTAGCCATAAGCCCCCGCATTGCCAAACCCTAATATATCGCCCTGCTTTAGCTCTCCTAGCTCCACTTCGCGCAAAAATGTATCGCTACTCTCACACACAGGTCCTACGATGTCTGCTTTTGTGCGTTGTTTGTCATTTGATTTGTTGCTTGATTTATCGCTTGCCTTGCCATAGACTTGCACTTTATGCACGGCGTCATATAGGGCAGGGCGCATCAAATCATTCATACCACTATCGACTATGACAAATCGCTTATTTGCTGTGTGCTTCTCATATAGCACTTTTGTAAGTAGCACACCTGCATTGCCTACTATGCGCCGTCCGGGCTCACATATAATCGTAAAATCACTTCCTTTAAGCGCGCTAAGTATGGCTTGAGCGTAGTCATACAAAGCGATTTCCTCCTCTTCCTCATACCTTATTCCTAGTCCCCCGCCAATGTCAAAAAAGCGGATTTCTATTCCAAGTGCTAGCAGAGATTTTGCAAGGTTTGCGATTTTTTGCGCACTTTGAGCGATAGGGGCTAGCTCGCAAATCTGTGAGCCTATGTGAAAATGTATCCCCACAGGGTCTAAAAACGGCGAATTGTGCGCATAGAGATAAGCCTGCTTAGCACTCTCTATATCAAGCCCAAATTTATTTTCACTAAGTCCTGTGGAAATGTATGGGTGGGTTTTGGCATCAATATTTGGATTTACGCGGATAGAGATTCTAACTTTTTTGGGTGATGAGGGGCTAGAATCTGTTTGGAGCGGACTTTGGTGTGGATTTTGTTGTAAATGCTGCTGTGGATTTTGCGAGCTAGATAGCTTTTTTGCGATTTGCTCAATAGTCTTTAGCTCCGCGCTAGATTCTACATTTAGAAACAAAATATCTAGCTTTAGTGCCTCCTCTATCTCCTCTGCGCGTTTGCCCACACCTGAAAAGATGATTTTATACTTTGGGATTCCAGCTAGAAGTGCGCGCTTGACTTCGCCGATAGATACGCAGTCTGCGCCACTACCAAGTCGCGCTAGGGTAGAGAGAATCCCTAGATTTGAGTTTGCTTTGAGCGCATAGCAAATGAGTGATTTGCGTCCACCAAAGGCTTCTTTGAATGAGAGGAAATTGCGCTCTATGCGTGATAAATCATACACATAAAGCGGTGTGTCATATTCATTAGCAAGTGCCAAAAAAGTATCTTGTAAAGAAGTGTCTTGTGATAAGTTATCAAACATAAAAATCCTTAGCAAAATCTATGAAAATATCCAAAAAGAGTTTATGCAAAAGTTTGCACAAAAAAGCGCAATTTAACGAAAAATTGGCTAGAATTCTAGCCAAAATTCTAGCAAAAACAAGTTTAATGTTTTGCAAAAGCAAGTGCAATCTTTGAAAAAAATGGAAAAGCAATGTTTGAGTTAGTCGCTTCTTTGAGTCTCTTTGTCTTTGTCATCGTTTCAGCTCTAATCATCGTAGCCAAAGTGTCCAAAAAAACGCCTGTGGTGATAAGGTCAGGCGATGATTTTGCTTATGAGGAAGTCATAACCTATGAAACCATAATGGTTACCATAGAGTCTGAGGACAGCACTTTTATTGACTTGCAAGACGCTGTGAAAGAGATGTTTTCCTACTATGATGTGCTAAACCTTAGCAAAACTCAAAAGCGACTTTTTCTTTTCGCACTTAGCAAGCACCCCAATGTCAAATCTCCCCTTGTCCTCTCCGCACTAAATGAAATGAGCAAGCGAAATCCAGATATGGCAAAGGACTTGGACTTGAGCGTGAGGCGAGGGCTAGATAGACGCTAGCTAGATTTTCACACGCAAAGCCACTTCTTTAGCCCACTTCAAAATCCGCATAAAATCTAAAATCCACACAAATTCCCCAAATGCAATCACTACCCAAAGCACCCAAAATCGCCATAATCGGCAGACCAAATGTAGGCAAATCTTGCCTTTTCAATCGCTTAGCAAAGCAAAAAATCGCCATTACTTCAGACATTAGCGGGACTACTAGGGATACCAACTACACGCATATCTATCTACTACCAAGCAAGCAAAACAGCAATGAAGCCACGCAAAGCCCAAAATCCGCACTTCTCATCGACACAGGCGGTATCGAGCAAAAAAGCAAAGATGAGCTGTTTTTGCAAGTGGGAGCAAAAGCAAAGCAAGCAAGCAAGCAAGCGGACTTGGTGCTGTATGTAGTCGATGGGCAAAATCCACCAAATGATGAGGATAGAGAGATTCTCTATGAGATTTTGCGACTAAAAGACAAAAAAAGCCCTTGCTTTTTGGTGGTAAATAAAATCGATAGCGATGCGCAAAATGAGGGAGCTTATGCGTTTTATGAGTTTGGAGTCCAAGAGGTGTTTTTCATCTCTGTGGCGCACAATCGCGGAATCACCACCTTGCAAAACGCAATGTTTAGCGCACTTTTTGCAAACACAAATGAAGCAATCACAAATGATGATGAAGACATACTTGCAGGACTGCAAAAAGATTTAGAAAATCAGCTAGAAAGGGACTTGCAAAATCAGCTAGAAAAAGAATCTAGCAAAGAGAGTGAATCTAGCCAAAAAAATAGCCAAATAAGAATCGGCATCATCGGGCGCGTAAATGTCGGCAAATCAAGTCTGCTAAACACACTCACCCAAAAAGAGCGAGCAATAGTAAGCAAAAAAGCAGGGACGACTATCGACCCTGTCGATGAGAGCATAGAGCACAAAGGCAAACTTCTCACTTTCATAGACACCGCAGGAATCCGCAAAAGAGGCAAAATACAGCAGCTAGAAAAATTTGCACTTGATAGGACAAACAAGATTTTAGCCCAAAGCGACATAGCACTGCTTGTGCTTGATGCGAGTGAAAGGCTTTGCGAGCTAGATGAGCGCATATTTTCACTTACCCAAAAGCACGCTCTAGGTGTCATCGTGCTATGGAATAAATGGGACATAAAATACGCTGATTTCAAAACCATAAACGCAGAATTTGAGCGGAAATTTCGCTTCTTAGAATACGCTCCAAAGCTCGCTATCAGTGCCAAAAACAAACGCCACATAAATGAGCTAAAAGACAAAATCATAGAGATTTATCAAAACTTTAGCCTAAGGATTCCCACTGCCAAGCTAAATGAGACAATCGCCAAAGCTATCCAAAATCACGCAATCCCAAGCGATAGAGGCAAGCTAGTCAAAATCTATTATGCTACCCAATATGAGAGTGCCCCTCCCCAAATCGCACTCATATCAAACCGCCCAAACAGCATTCACTTCAGCTACAAGCGATACTTGATAAACTGCTTAAGAGAGGAGTTTAGCCTTAGTGGCGTGCCACTTATTCTTAGCTTTAGAGACAAAAACGCCAAGCCACCAAAAGATGATAAAGAGGAATAATGGTGTCATACTTTTTATTTACTAATCCGTTTATGATAGTTAGTGCTACTTAGGATTTCTGTTTGATATTGCTATATGCTACAAGTTACTTTTCTTTTCTTTATTCATACTGCCTTGTTTGTTCTCTTACAGAGTTTTCCATTTATTCATTAGATTTTTATTGTCACGCTTTTCCACATTTTTTATCATTTGTTTTTTTTATTTTTTTTTTTTATATTCTGGGTGGCGTTATGGGGGGCAAAGCCCCCTATCCTTAGCTTTTTAGCACGAACTAACTCATTTGCGATAGCCTAAAAGCTAGCGTAAATGAGTTAGTTCGTGTTATGCTTTTTTACCGCGTAAAAAAGCTACCCATAGCCACTTTCCCTCTCAAAAACCCTAAAAAATTTAAATGCAAAAACCCTAAATTTTTTAAAATGTTTAAAAAATTTTCTCAAAAACTTCTCTAAATTTAAAAGCATTTTTTACATTTTTTAAAACCCTAAAAACACTACAAATACTTTAATTTTCTTTCACTTTAATTCTATTCCTCATATTCATACATTCCGTATTCATCATCTTCTTTTCTTTCCTCCTCTTTTGTATTGCTTTCATCTGTGTAGATTCTCTCATTTTCCTCCATTTCTGGGTTTTTAGAGTATTTTTTCAATGTATTATCTAGCGATTTAGCATTTTCTCTTGGCTTTTGCTTTACTTCTACTTTTCATTAAAGAATCTAGCAAGTGTTTCATTTTTCTTAGACATAGGAATAAAAATATCTTGGACTAATTTAATGAAAATTATTGTGGATTTTCTCGCAATGACTTGGTTGTAGGCTACTGCGATTTTGCTAATGCAAAATCACCCCATCCCCAAATTCCATCGCACTAAGAGAGAGGGGATTAACTAATGGCAAACACGCTCACTTTAAGGAAAAGTGCTTTTAAAGAGGGGTAAGAGCACCCTCCGCCACAATTTTACGATTTGTAGATAGGGGGTTTAAAAAAGCTAAACACCACCACTTTTGGAAAAGTGGATTTAACGGAAAGGATTTAAGAAAAGCAAACTTCGCAGTTTGTAATATTGTCTAGAACATTTTTGTCATACTGAAGTTTCGCAAGAAACCGAAGTATCTCAAAAATAGCACGACTAAAAAACTTTTGGATACTTTGTTTGATACGATAAAAATCCCTAAAAACTCCATTTTCTCTGCAAACCCTAACTTCTTAAAATTTTCCCAAGATTTTTTATGCAAATTTTTGCACAACTATCAAGATTTTCTTAAAAATTTTTAGATTTTTTGGAACTCCTTTTGCTTCCTTAGTGCTGATTTTCTATGCAAATTTTTAGCGAATTTTGCAAAAGATTTACCAAATAAGGAAGCGCAAGTGTTAGAGCAAGTAAATCATCTCCAATCAGTCAAAAAAGCCCCTTTTGAAGCGGATATTCTCCCAAGTCAAAAGTCTCAAAAGCTATCCCAAAATGGCGCAGAATCTGGTGCGCTAGATTTTAAAAACGCACTTCAAAAATCTATCCAAAGCACCAAATCCAAAGATGCCCCTCAAGGCAATGCTAAACCAAAATCCACTAAACAAAACGAACTAAATGACACAAAAGCTACCTTGCCAAATGCCCTATCAAGCACCTTATCAAACAAAGCAAACCCACTAGCGCACAAAAACAAAACTTCTAGCGATGATGAATACTTGCTCCAAAATGCACTACACAAGTCCCAAATATCCCCAAAGGACACGCTAAACACACTAGAAAAAAACCAACATACCAAAAAGCCTAGCCTAGATTCATCAAAAACCCACACACAAGATTTTGCACAAGATTCTATCACAAGTGATATGTTCCAAAATGCACTGCTAAAAGATAAAATAACCCCTAAAAACGCTCTAGGCTCTAGCGAAAAATCAAGCGTAGAAAGCACCAAAAAGCACGCAAACGCGCTAAACTCCATAGCCCAAAATTCCACCAAAGCTATCCACAGTTTAGAATCTAGCGAGTCTTTAGATGAAGCGTTGCAAGAGCCTACCCAAGCCCTGCAAGACGCACTAGAAAAAAGGGATACTCAAACGCCCAAAAAAGACCTAAACCAAATGGCGCGAAACAAGAATCAAGAAGAGACTTTCCTATCCAAAATCACACAAAACAAAGTCCAAAACAAAACCAATGAATATGTGGCAAATAGCGCAGATGAAGCGGGGGAAGCAGGGGAGGCAGGACGAGATGAGCTAAAATCCCTAGCTACACCACCTAGTGTGCAAAATATCCCCACAGCTAGCACGCAAAATAGCACAAAAACAAATCCACAAAATCTAGCAAAATCGCTTGAATCTAGCGCGTCAAACTCTGCCCAAACGCCTGCAAACCCGACTTTGCAAACTGTGGCTAGCAAGGCAAAAGAGCTAGGACTAAATCCTAGCAACATTAGCTACCAAGAATCCCAAGAAGCAACACCTAGCGCAAAAGTAGATGAAGCAAATGCAACAAAAAAAGTAAGCAAAGTAGCTACTCAAGCAAGCCAAGCTAGCGGAGTAAAAACCTACTTTGATGATGATGAAGCGTTGCGCCCTGTGTTTGACATACTAGAATCTTTTGATGCAAAAAATGCAGCAAGACGCAGAGCTAGCAACGCAAGTGCTTCTATAAAGTATGTCCAAAATGGCGAGGACAAAATCGCTGTGATTGAGCGAGGAAAAAGCCTGCCAAAAGCTATTACAGCTTCACGCATAAAAAACGAACGACAAGAAAAAATCTTTGAGCAAATCCAAAAAGATTTGCTCGCAGGCAAAGAGCTAAATCTAAGCCAAATTGAACGCGAGCTAAGCAAACTTGAAAACGGACTTTTTGATGATAAAACTGAAGCAATAAACCCGCTAAAGCAAACCCCAAAGGGCATAAAGCCTAGTATCGCCCAAAGCACCCAAGCAAGTGCTAGCATAGCCACAAGTGCTGGACTTAGTGTGGCAAGTGCTCTTTCAAAAGATTCTAAGGACTCTTCCAAAGATTCTAAAGGATTTGCTAGTAAGGGCACAAAAGAAGCAAAAGAATCAAGCAAAGCAGGCACGCAATCCACACTTGCCAAAGAGCCAAGCGAACCGCTTAGTAGCACTCAACAAAGACAAGAATCCATACTTGAGCGCAATCTTGCAACACCACAATTTGTCCAAAACGATGAGCAAGAGGCTTTCAATGAAACTCTACTAGCCCAAAAAGCACAAAAGCAAGAATCAAGCGAGGCAAAAGCGGAATCTAAAAGCGAAGCAAAAACGCTCACAAGCAATGCTACTAGCACAAACTCACTGCGAAGCGAAGCACGCACAAACAATATAAACGCAAGAGAAGCCCTTAGCTCTTTTGTCAATCAATTTGAACAAGAGGTTAAGAAATTTAAGCCACCGATGAGGCAAATCTCTATGGAGCTATCTCCAAAAGAGCTAGGAAATATCGAGCTTACAATCACCCAAAGAGGAAATAGCCTGCATATAAGTGTGGTATCAAATCCACAAGCCTTGCAGCTCTTTGCCCAAAATCACGGTGAGCTACGACAAAATCTGCTAAATGCAGGATTTGAGGGAGTGGATTTGAGTTTTTCTAGCTCTAATGGACAAAGCGGGCAAAGCGGAGGACAAAACCAAGATAGCGAGCAAAACCAAAAAGGCGAAGCAAATTCGCTAGATTCCCTAGCGCAAAAGTCCCAAAATAGCGCAGAGGGAGAAATACTCGCTATGGAAATCACACTTCCAAGATACGCCTAAAAAGCACAATCTTTAAGGAGTAAAAATGGCAATCGACTTAGCTCAAATGACAGGTGCGACAAAAGCCCTAGAGGAAAAGCGCGCAAAAGAAAGCGCACCCAAAATCGCCAATGGTTTGGATAAAGATGCGTTTATGAAGCTGTTTTTGGAGCAACTAAAAAATCAAGACCCCACCGCGCCAATGGAAACAGACAAAATCATCACTCAAACCGCCCAACTAACCCAAGTAGAAATGCAAGAGGAAAACAAAAAGGCGATGAAAGAAATGGTGGAATCTATGAAAGTTATGCAAGAAACAAACAAAGAGTTTAAAGAGTTTCAAGCAAGCCTAAAAGAAACTATGGAAAGGCTAGGCGCGGGGATAGATTCTAGCAAAGAAGCAACTGAACAAATGAGCCAATCTAGTGCGTTTCAAAGTATCTCAATGGTAGGCAAAATCGCTGAAACCGATGTAAGTGGCGTAAACTACAAAGGAGATGGCAAAATCCACTTTAGCCTATTCTTTGATAGGGCGATAGACACGGCTAAAGGCATACCTGTGGTGCAAATATTTAATGAGGCAAAAGAGCTAGTGCGAACCCTCTCACTAAAAGATAGAGGTGGAGAGAGCGGGTATTTGGATTTTACTTGGGATGGGCTAAACGAAAAAGGCGAGCAGCTACCCGCTGGCTCATACTCTATCGCCGCAGAATACAATCTAGACCCCAAGACAAATCAATACCTAACCACGCGCGTAGGTAGAGGTGAAATCCAAAGTGTGCTATTTGACAAAGGCAAACCACTCATTCGTATGGGTGAGCTGATTTTACCACTAAGTGCAGCACTAGAATTTTACGAAAAAGAGCTTGTAGCGCAGTGATTTTGCAAGACTTACAAGACTTGATTTTGCAAAATCTAAATAGCAAAAGCTAACTTAAGGAAAGACAATGAATGATACGATTCTAAACTCATATAGTGGTATGAAAACCCACCAATTTGGGCTTGATTCTGTTTCAAACAACATTGCAAATGTCAATACAAATGGATTCAAAGAAAATATCCCCGAGTTCAAAACGCTTTTTGCAATGAATATGGACCACCTAAATGCCAACACCATAACCAACAACGACCGCTCCTATGGCGCAACAAGTGCTAGTAATGCCATTTCTACCAAAGATGGCAACTACCACGCAAGCGATGGGCAATTTGATGTGGCATATATGGGCAAAGGCTGGTTTGTAGTCGCACCAAAGCAAGACGGTAGCTTTGAGGTAAGCGAAGATGGCTATGAAGCCGAGCAAACCACGCTATTTACGCGCAATGGCGGATTTTTGCGCGATGCGGACGGCTATCTAGTAAATTCAAGCGGACAATATGTATATGGAATCAATTTAGACAAAGTAAGTGAGGATATTTTTAATTCCTCAAACGATATGGACGCGGATATGCTAAAGCTAAGCGCGAACAAAATGCAGCCTCTTAGAATCCCACAAGAGCTACATTTTCAGCCCATAAACACCTCAAAAGTCGATATTTCTGTCAATCTCAACCCCAAGTCCAACTTCAAATCCGCGCCTGAATTTTTATTGCCAAATGGCGAGATAGACACGCAGCGCGTATTAGCCCAAGATGTTGCTAGCTTCAGCGATGAGGATTCAATAGCTTATGACCCAAGAGGGTTTAGAGATATTATCATCACTACTAGACCAAAGCCTGATTCTGCCCAAGCAGAAAACGCTAGCGAGGGACAAACGCTACGATTTGTCTATGGCACGGGTGGCGCAGAAGCAAATGAATTTCACACCATAGGCGAGCTAGCACAGCTTTTTGCAAAATCCGGGTTAGAGTTTGTGCCAACTCTAGGCTCAAGAAATAATCTAGCCTTTGCGGTAAAAAACGCCACAGGAGAGGAAATAGAAGTAACCATTGGTGGGGCATTGGCAAGTCGTATGGGAATCGCTAGCGCACAAATCCCACTTGCACAAGATGAGCAAATACTATCAAAAGACGCCAAAATCGCCACTTACTCTACTTCGGTGGATATTTTTGATGATAGTGGCAAAAAGTTTTTGCTAAAAAGTGATTATTATCTAATCGATTCTGGCGACATAAATGCGGGCAAAACCACAAATCAGCGGTGGTTTGTCAAAAGCGCGATATATGACTATAATGGCGAACTAATGGTAAGCCCAAATGTTATCGAGCAAGAATTGGTTTTTGATGATGAGGGCAAACCACAATCAGCCCAAATGGAGCTGGACTTTAAAGATAGCAAGGTGGCTTACTCTATCACAGGTAGTGAGAGATATAGCACACGAAATCTACCCTATGAAGAATCCCGCTTGCTTGAAATCAGCCAAGACGGCAAGGCAGAGGGACTACTAAAAGAAGTGCGAATCGATGATAACGGAATCATTTTTTTAGCTTTTAGCAATGGTATCACAGAGCCTATGGGACGCATAGGTATCGTAGCTTTTATCAATGACCAAGGGCTAAAAAAGCTAGGCGATAATGTTTATATGATGAGCACAAACACGCTAAATGGACAAGCCCGCACCCTAAGTGGAAATCCCATACTTGGCTGGGGCGAAAATGGGAATCTAAAATTTGGGCAAGTCAAGCACAAATATCTAGAAACAAGCAATGTCGATGTGGGCAACTCCCTAACCAATCTTATATTGTTCCAACGCGGATATTCAATGAATGCCAAAGCGTTTACCACAGGCGATGACCTAATCAAAGAAGCAATAGGGCTTAAAAAATAGCGCGATAGTGTTTTATGGATTTTATAGTTTTCGTGTATTTTGTGGATAAAGCGCAAAGCGCACTATTTTTCACTAGCTGTTTTTTGCTGTTTTGCTCTCTATTTTTCTTGCTTTTTTGCTTGCCATTTTTTATTTATCACTTGCGATAAAACACTATTGCCACAAATAAAAGCAATATTTTGCTATTTGCTAGATTTTGCTGTTTTTAATGTTTTTTAATGTGAGAAATAATACAATATTGCTTATCATCGCAAGCAAAGGAAAAAAATGTCTAAGCGGATTGGATTTTGGCAAAGTGATTTTTTTGAAATTAAGCGGGCTAGATTTTGGGATTTTTGGCAAACTAGATTTTTGCAAACTAGATTCTATCAGGCTGGTTTTTTGCTAGTAGTGTATATCGCGCTTTTTAGTGGCTGTGCGACTGATATAAAAAGCCTAGAAAAATTTGCACATACCTACTACTACCAAGACGCAAAGCAAGCAAGCGAGTTCGCGCTAAAAAAGAGTGATGATAAAGATTTGCTATGGCTTACGCAAGCAGGAGTTAGTGCCTTTAGCGCGAGTGATGACAGCACGCTAGATTTGCTTGAAAAAAGTGAAAATCTATTTAGCAAGTATGAGGGAGAGGGACTGCTAGCAACGGGTGGAGCGCAAGTGGGTGCTACTATGGTAAATGACAATGCAATGGCATACAAGGGAAATATCTATGAGGGTGTGTTTTTGAACTACTACAAAGCATTGGCACAAATGGAAGCGGGAGAGGAAAACGCCACAAGAGTGGAGCTAAATCGCGCAAATGATAGACAAAGACGCGCAAAAGACTACTACGCTAAGCAAATAAACGAAGCGATGAATGAGGAAAATGAGCGATATGCCAAAAGCTCTGCGCGTGGCGTGGTAGATAGAGATAGCTCACAAAGACAGGCAAGCAGACAGCTAGAATCTAAGTATTCCAATCTGCGACAATTTCGCGCTTTTGATGGGTTTATAAACCCTGCGGTGAGTTATGTTTCTGGGCTATATTTTGCCCTCATAGGCGATAGCAAAGGCATAGACTACCTAAAAGAATCTTATGGCATAACCAAACTAGAAACTATCGCTAATGACTTAGACTACCTCACAAGCCCGCACTTCAGGGCAAATACGAAATCTAGCAGGGATTTTATCGCTTCTCTTAGACATAGTGGCGATAAAAAAAGTAGCGACAATAATGATGAAAATACAGATGAGGACAATGCCCAAAATCAAATGCTTCAAAATCAAATATTTGCAGATGAGCTAGAAAAGCTAGAATCTAGTGAGTTTTATACTTGGATAGTGCTAGAGGAGGGCAGACAACCCTACAAAAGTGAGTTTAAAATCTCACTACCTATCGTAACTACTGATGGGATATATCACTTCGGTGTAGCCTTGCCACAGCTAGAGGAGGGGATAAGTTTTGCTAGCCATTACACGCTAGAATCCGCCCCAAACTCGCTAAGGAAAGAATCTAGCGAGTTTTATGAGCTAGCTGATACAGACAAAATCATCGCCACAGAATTTGAAAAGCGACTAAATGCCATAATCGCACGCGCTTTTGTATCCTCAAGCCTAAAAGTCGCCACACAGCTTGGGCTTAGCACAGGACTTGGGCAGGTAAATTCTGGGCTTGGACTACTAGGCTCGATATTTGGCAGTGCTTACTCCGCACTAAGCACAAACGCAGATTTACGCATAACAAGCGTGCTACCAAAGAGAATCCTACTTGCCAAAGTAAAAAATATCCCTCCAAATCCCACCCAAAATCAACTAAACACAAAAGCTAGCCAAAAGCAAGAATCAAAAGAGCAAGCAAAGAAAGTAGCAAAAGGAGATTTTGACTACACTATCTATGCGGATAAATCCAAAATCTCTAGCATAAATTTCGCGCTAGAATCCTGCTATGAAGTCTCAAAAGAATCCGCACAAAAATCACAAGAATCAAAAAAAATAAAAAAGCGTAAAAAAGGGAGTAAAACTCTCTCACTATGTCCCTATACGCACAATATCATCTACCTGCGCCACACAAAGGCAAAAACTTATCATAAAATCCTCTTTTCGCGCTAGAATTACACAAAAAGAGTAAAAACCTAAAACGCGTAAAAACCAAAAGTGAGGAATGCAATGAAATACGCAAAGCTAATAAAAGACTTCATAACAAACCTTATAAATAGCGCGACAAACTACCTCAAAGCAAATAATCTTATAGATACCCCTGCAAAAAAACTAGCGTTGCTTCTGCTAGGACTTGGTGGCGTGCTGATAGTCGCGCTTTTGGGATTTTTGCTCTATGCAAGCTACACTCTAAAATCTAGCCTAGAAACTTCCATAAACTCATATCTAGCAAGCATAAAAGAGGACATACCAACGCTAGAATATGAGTCATTTGTATGCTCTGGTGTGGCAAATATCTCGTGTGCTACGCACTATATCGCACTAGCTGGCGAAGTGCAAGCTAGAGAAGTTTCTCTAGGATTTGGCTCACTTGGGGACAAAAAGCGACTAAATGCGTGGATAGAAACAAAAGAAGTAGAATTTATCAAAGACACGAGCACGCATTCGCTACTAAGGGTGTTTTTTGCGCTGCCAAAGGTAGATTTGAGTGATATTTTGTTCCCCACTTACGGACTATGTGAGCTAGAAAATATCTTGC
Source organism: Helicobacter macacae MIT 99-5501 (assembly GCF_000507845.1). Lineage (NCBI taxonomy): Bacteria > Pseudomonadati > Campylobacterota > Epsilonproteobacteria > Campylobacterales > Helicobacteraceae > Helicobacter > Helicobacter macacae. The sequence continues at coordinate 1,007,994 of NZ_KI669454.1, forward strand.
TAGATTCTAGTGATTTTAAAGTCGCTAAAACAGAACAAAACACCCCCATACAAAATCCAAAGATAGACTCTCGCACACATATCACACACATCGCCAAATGCAACCTAAAAGCCCAAAATATGAACTACACCTTTAAAGCCCAAGCCGAGCAAAGCCTAGAACCAAATCAAAGCCTAGACACGCAAAGCATAAAAGACATACTCCTAGAAATATATGATTCTTACACGACCACGCCAAATGCTTTTATGGAGGAATCTAGGATATGGATAGATAGCATAAGCCTAAATCTCAAGCCAAACAAGCTAGATTCTACCATAGCACAATGGCTAGAAAAACTAGAGTATGGCAAATCCCCAAATGAAAAATCCACAAAAGAGCAAGCAAAAGCCCTAAAAGAGCGATTTGATAAAGCCATAACAGAGAGTGCAAATATCGCAACTTATACATTTTCTTTTGTCAGCTCCAATAAAGACACGCGCAGAGCGATAATGGAGGGCGTAAATAGCTTTAGCAACCTTTTGCAAGGAGAAAGCACAGAAGTGAGATATGAGCTACTTCCAAAACACACACGATATTTCCGCTTAAGCGACTTAGTAAGCGCACCAAGTGCAGTGCTAAACCTAGCAAACTTCGCGCTAAAAGTAGAACAAACTCAAAAACCAAAAGAGCAAAAAGCTACGAAAGATTCTAATGATTCTAGCGATTCTAGCAAAATCACTCCACAAAAGTAGCAAATCCCTAAGCGCAAAAACCATAGCAAACACAAAAATACACACAAAAACTTAAAGGAAGCAACAATGTCAAAACACCAAAAAAAACTCCAAAAACGCAATCACAAAAAAGGACGAACAGGACTTAAGCGCATACTAAATGCTGCGAAATACTCACAAGATGGCTTCATAAGTGCGTGGAAAGAAGAAGAAGGATTTCGCCAAGTAAGTGTGCTTTTTGTGCTTTCACTTGGGCTTGGGCTCTGGCTTGGCGAGGGGTTTTGCCAAAAGATATTGCTTGTTTTTAGTGGCACTCTTTGCGTGCTTGTAGAGCTATTTAACACCGCGATAGAAAACGCTATCGACCACACAAGCCTAAAGCCCCACCCTTTTGCCAAAAAGGCAAAAGATATGGGTAGTGCAGCACAGCTTTTAAGCCTACTATTTTTTGCACTTGTGTGGGGGGTATTTGTCTATGAGCATTTTGCTAGCTAGATTTGGTTACAAAATCTAAAAATCTATACGACAAACAAATCTCACCACATAGCAAGACACGCTATGCAAATTTATTTTTAATTCCCCTTTTTGGAGTATTGCTCGATTTCTTGCTTGGTTAGCACGATAAAGTCTGTGCCTGAATTGTGCCTAGATTTTCGCGCTACTTCTATTAGCTGATTTGGATTGCTACGAATAGTTGGGTCTATGTAGCCCTGCTCTATCACGCTTGAATTGATATGTGAGATAAACTCCCCATCAGTCTTTGCGATAACGACTTTATTTTCCTTTGACATTGTCATTATCTCGATTTTTAGGGCTAGCTCGACTTTGAAATTTGTCGTATATATCAAAAACAGCTTTTCGTGGGATTTCATATATCGCTGATAGAAGTTATATCCTGCTTTTTCTGCATCAGATATTTTGCTTTTGTCAAGTCGCTTTAGATACTGCCAATAAAATGTCATCGTGCAATAAGGGCTATTGACATCGTGGCGAAAAAATCCATTATGCACCGAGACAGATTCCATACCGATTTTCCACATTTTGTTATCAAGGTGCGTGGCGATGAGATTTAGTGCGTTTCTTACTTTGTCTACTAGCTCTACGCGAACTGCTTGAAACGAGCCTACAAAGTCATTCATATAGCTTGCCTTAAAATTCTTTGTAAGCGATTCTAATCTCTCTTGGGAAGCATAGAGGGTTTTTGCTTCCTCCTCTGCTTTTGCTGCGATTTTGGTTTGGGTGTCGATTTTGGCTGGAAGTGTGGGGTCTGCTTTGTTGATTTCTAGCTGTGCACGGAGCTTTCGCGCTTCGTTGTTTGAAAATTTTGCTTTATTATTTAGCTGCATTATTTGTTCTTTTATGTTTGAAATCGCCTTTGTCGCGCCTTTGTAATGCAGCTGCTTATCCAAAAACACATCTGTGTAGATATTTTCTGGCTTTGTCATCGCACTTTGAGCAAGCTCTTTGAAAGAATACTCTAGCCCACGAATCTTTTGTAGCTCAATAGCAAACATATCTGAAGTGATTTTTTTATCACAAAAAACAAGAAAATCCATAGCCTTTACCAAAAACCGCTTGATAGCCAAATAGTTTAGCTGGTCTTCTTGGGGAATCTCCTCTACCTCATCTAGAGCAAATTTTACCGAATTTGCCTCCGCTGCAAAATGCTCTCTCACGCACTCTTCCGCACCTTTTGAAATGCTGATAGATTTCATATTTAGATAATCTGTCTTTTCAAAAATCTCTTCGGCTTGCTTGTTTAGCCTATCAGATTCGATTGCCTTTAGCTCCTCATCGGTATTTGTTTTCCAAAAATCGATTTCTTTTAGCAGTGAGTCCTCGCCGAAGTCTTGAAATTTGGAGCTATGCGCATCGACAATATGCCCTCCATCATCAAGCCTAAACTCCACAAACATACCCGATACGGGCAAAAACTTCCTATCCTGCCAATTTTCTTTGCGTAGCTCAAAGATTTTTTTGGAATAATTTACTATCACTCCTGACTCTGTCGCCATTGAATACCGCGTGATTCTGCCGTGCATTTGTCGCCCCTTTTTGTGTTGTAAATGCGCTATGATATACTATTTTTTAGAAATTTTCTCTTAAATGCGCGATTTATGCGGGCGAATTTTTGTGATTTTTGCGCAAAGATTTTTGCCAAATCTGCTTAATGCCACATTTTATGAAATGTATAAAAAAGCGGATTTTGATATACCTGATATGCTTTAAGTGATGATAATTTTGAATAGCTAGGATTTTGCTAGCCACTTTTTACTCCTAGCCACTACCTCATTGCAAGAATGCAAGACAAGTGCAACAAATTCCCATTAAGCACTTTTCTATCATCATTTTTTATCATTTTTATCATTGTTTTTTACTACTTCTCTTTATCATCGCGATAGTAAAATCCAAAATACCTAGCCCATTAAATTCCCATTTATGCTTTATTTTTGAGAGTATCCATTCTCATTATACCTTTCTTTTTGATAACTTTTAGAAATAATTACCATTTTGTAAAAAATTAAGATTTTTTTAAGAGTTTTTGCATTATTATCGCGTTCGTTTTTTAGCCCCACTAGGGCAAATATCTAACCAAAAAGGACACCAAATGCAAACACGCAAACTATCTGCAAGCATACTTGCAAGCCTCCCTCCACATTTACCCATACAGCCACTTGGCAATCCACTTAAAAATCAAATCCACTCACGCAAGCCACTTACACAAGCAACTTTTAAGCGAAATATCGCTATATCAGCCATAGCTTTTCTAAGTCTATCTAGCGTGCTAAGTTCCAACCCAAATGAGATTAACTTACAGGGGGGGGGGCACAAAATACAACACAAAATGTATTAGAAAAAAATAGCACTAAAGAGCATTCCACTCAAACCACCTCGCAAAATTCTCAAACCACTTTGCAAGATTCCACCCAAAATCCTATCTCTACAAATCAAAGCGATTATCAAGCAAACTCCTCCCAAGATATGCAAGATACGCTAGATATGCAGTCTCCACCTCCTATCAAAAACAAAAAAGATAAACAACACAAAAAATCCTACAAGGAAATAAAACACGAAAGCAAATATGACGACCTCCAAGCAAAGCAGCTTGATAGAGTGGTAGTAACCGCAGGTGGCTATGAGCAAGACATAAAAAACGCTCCCGCTTCAGTTAGCATTATCCCAAAAGAAGAGATTCTCACGCGCCCAGTGCGTGATATTGGCGAAGCGGTGCAAGATGTGCCCGGCGTGTATGTGGAGAGTGATAAGACAGGGTTTAACAAAATTTCAATGCGTGGGCTTAGCTCTGCTTATACGCTTATTTTGATTGATGGCAAACGCCAAAATGTCGCGCAGGGCTTTAGCTCTAATGGTTTTGGTGAGGCACTAAATGCCAATATGCCTCCTCCTTCTATGATTGAGCGAATCGAGGTTATTCGCGGTCCTGCTTCTACGCTCTATGGTAGCGATGCTATGGGTGGGGTAATCAACATTATCACCAAAAAACACAGCGATAGGGTAAGTGCGGGAATCCAGCTTGATAGCAGAATCTCTAATCACAGAGAAGTGTTTGGCGACCAGCACGGTGCAAATGGCTATGTAACTGTGCCAATCATTAAAGACACGCTTTCTATAAATGTGCGAGGCGGGTTTAGAGACGGTGGGCAAAATGCCTTTTATAAACCCGGATTTAACTCTGGCTATACGGGGGCAAATGTGCAACGATTTACCACTGCGCCAAAATATCAACCCATACTATGGGCACAGCTCCACTGCTTATACGAATTGGAATGCGGGATTTAGGCTGAATTACACGCCAAATACGCACAACTTCATATACCTAGATAGTGAGGTTATGTTTGTCCGTGCGGGGAGCTTAAATACAGCGAGCGAAAACTACACAAGTGTGAGGGATTTTTATAAAATCAATAATGTGCTAAGCTATGATACAAACTATGATTGGGGCAAAATAAGCTCTTATGTGCAATACTCCGCTACGCTGTGGGCACAGCATTATGATGACTACCGCAAATCTCAAGGCTGGAATGGCTTGCTTCCGGGCTCATATAAAGGTAGCGGTGTGGATTGGAGCGACCCAACGCGCAATCAAGACATAGTGCTTCAAAGCGCGTATAACAACGACTTTGATTTGGGCAAAGCGGGTGCTATCATCTTTAATGGCGGGGTGTATTATTTGTTTGAACATATACACGGAGGGAGCAATAACTCTAGCTACACAGGACCTGCCAAGTCGCTAGGAATGCACCAAGCTGCGATTTTTGCCGAAGGAGAATACCTCATCAATGACTATGTCTCTACAACTCTAGGCTTAAGGCTCAATTACAGCGATAAGTTTGATTCATTTGTCGTGCCAAACCCGCGCTTTTATGTAAATCTCAATCCTACGCAGTGGCTTACCCTAAAGGGCGGTATAGCAAGCGGTGTCTTAGCCCCTACGCTAAGCTATGTCTATGATGGCACGATGATAAACACAAGAAATAACACCACTATTTATGGCAATACAAACCTTAAGCCTGAGCAAAGCTGGAACTATGAGCTAAGCGCGATATTGGACTTAGAGCCTACTATGCTTATTTTGACAGGTTTTTACACAGATTATAGCAACAAAATCGTTACAGATTCTACCATAGCAAGCGGACAAGTAGTAGATGGCGTGCAATGCTCTCCACTTGCAGGGACTACGGGGTGCACATTCTATCGTAATGCCGATAAGGCAGAAATCTATGGAGCGGAGCTTACTTTTAAGCTTAAGCCCGTGTGGTTTGTGGGATTTGATGCGAGCTATGGATACACGCATTCTAAAACCATTAGCGGTAGTGGTGCGGGCGAGCCTATAAACGCCGTGCCCGAGCATAGATTTACCCTTAAGCCAAGCCTTAGAATCTGGAATTTTGATTTTTATGTGCGATACAGCGGGAACTTTAGGACACCTATCATCACACAAAGCACGCGAACAACGCTAGGTAGAAGTTTTTATAAAGACTATCAGCTTGTAGATTTAGCCCTTACTTATAAGTTTTTGAAAAACTATTCGGCTACATTTGCGGTAAATAATTTGCTTGATGTCAAAACTTACACAGAATTTGTTGCTAACACCAACATATATCAACGAATCCTGCCAAGCAGAAACTTTTGGCTAAGCATCAAGGCGGATTTTTGAGATTATGACAAATCACACACCCCTTCATTGCGAGAATTTGTGTTAGCATATTTGTAGTAATCCACCACGCCCCCACCCCATCATTGCGAGGCGAATCACAGAGTCGCGCAAAGCAATCCCACGAATCGTCATTGCGAGCGAACGAAGTGAGCGTGGCAATCCACAGATTTCAAAAATAGATTGCCACGACTTGACTTTGTCAAGTCTCGCAATGACGGATAAAAGCGCGTGGATTACTAAAGAAACTTCGGCTTAGCCTTGTTTTCTAAAGAAACTGCGCTTCGCTTGTTTTGCCACGCTCGCTTCGCTCGCTCGCAATGACGATTGGTGTATGGATTGCAAAAAAACTTTGGTTTCATTATAGATTGCCACGCATTTGGAATGCTAACGATTCCAAATGCTCACAATGACGAAGCCTTAAAGCCTAAAAATCCAAAATCCACTAAGCCACCCTCCATATCAAATGGTTACCCACCCCCTTTATCCCCCTCCGCAAGGGAAGGGGAAATAATTTGCTTGTCCTCATTCGCAATGGAGGGAGAAATAAGTAGAATCGCTACCTGCAAGGGATGGGAATTATGGTGTTGCCTTCCTTAAATCCAAATTATAGATTGCCACGAATCGCTTTGCGATTCTCGCAATGACGGACAAAGATATAGATTATCGCAAAAATCCTTGCGGATTTTTGCGCAATGACAAATTACTTTATAGCTTTTAGTGCGGATATTATGGCTTTTGGATAGATAGTGTATTCTAGCGCGTGGATTCTTTTTTCAAAATCCTCCATACTCTCGCCTTTGATTTTAGGCAATCTCTCTTGCAAGATTATTTCCCCTGAATCTAGTTCTTTACTTACCCAATGCACGCTAACGCCACCAAAATCCTCGCTTGAGAAGTAACTATCTTTTATAGCGTTTGCGCCTTTGTGGAGTGGCAAAAACGATGGGTGGATATTTATAGCGTGGATTTTAGATACTATCTCTTCTCCCAAAATCCGCATAAATCCTGCCAAAATCACTAAGTCTATCTCTTTTTTATGCAAAATATCTAGTAGTGCTCTATCAAACTCCAAGCGAGTGGCAAAATCCTTGTGAGATAAAATCTCACATTCTAGTCCTAGATTTTGACAGCGCGTGATGCCAAAGGCTTCTTTTTTGTTGCAGATAGCAAGTGTGAAATTTGCTTGGATTTTTAGGCTTTCTAGCTCGCTTTTTATACTATCTTGGCGAAAATATCTAACAATATTTTCAAGGTTGCTACCATTGCCACTAAAAAGCAATGCTATATTGATATTTCTTGCCAAATCCGCACTAGAATCTTTATGTATTTTTTTCATCACTATTTTTTGTATCGGTGTGGCTAGGATTTCGCATTTTTACGCGCTTATAGGTAGTTTACTAGCGACATTTGATTTATGCGACTTGTGGAGTTCATCACCGCGCTTAGATTTGTGGTTAGGTTGCTAAATTTATTATAAGTTTCGGCAATGTCTGTGCCGATATTTTGTCCTTTTAGCCCCTCTATTTGTGTTTTTAGCACTTCGTGGCGGTGGATTACATTGTCAAATGTCCTGCCACGCGAGCCATTTAGCGCGATTAGTTTTTCGATATGGTCGCTTAGGTGGTCAAATGAAGCGATAGCGTTTTGTATGCCTTTGTTGCGCAAGTCTCTATTGTAAGTGTCTTTTGCTCCTGCGCGGTAGATTCCCTTGCGCACGGCGTCTATGATTTCATTTATCTCTTGGAAATAATTTACTTCAGGAGAATCAATAATAAGCGCGTTGTTTGCATTTAAGCGGATAGAATCCACATCGCGATAGAGTTTGTCCTCTGAAAAATCACTGCTACTAGAATCATAAAAAGACATATTCATTCGCGTGATAGAGCGGAGTTTGTCTTGGATTTGGATTTTGCCATCGGGCGACATTTTTAGCTCTACCATATTTTTTGCTCTCTCTAGTAGCTCAGTGTAGGCGTCCTTTGTATCTTGGACTACGCCACCTCTTGGTGGCTCGATAGCTCGCAGTGAGGGCTCATCTATATTTGAGTAGATAAGCGCAATACTCATCGCATCCATAAGCTGCCTATAAGTAATGTCATCTGCTTTTGTTATGGATACAGGCTCATCTGCAGGGTCAAATAGTGGAATCGTATAATCTCGTCCGCCTGTATGGTGTGGCAAAAGCATATATGCACCCGCTGGGTCAAATACGATACGAGATTCTACCATTACACCATTTATGTCATTTAGTTTCATTACATAGCTTTGTCCTTCTATGCTAGCACCCGTTACTTGAGATAACCTTGTATCAGCAGTGGCATATCCTCCGACATTTGCTAGCACTTGAGATACGCTAGAAGTGAGCTTTGAGCCCTCTACTTTGAAAAATGTCCTATCATATTCGCTTCCATAATCGCTAGCGATTCCGCTTACTTCCGCACCTTTTTCATCAAGCGTAGTAAGCGAGATAGAAAATCCGTGCTCCCCATCAAAAGGCGGGTCTTTAAAGTCGCTAGATTTATTTCGCACATTGTTATCCACGACATACAACCGCCCTTTAGAGATTCCCACATCTATATCCCCACCGAAGTGTTTTTTTATCGCTCGGGCTAAATCCGCTGCGTTTGCCCCTGCTATGTCAAATCTCAAAGGCTCTAGCGGATTTTCCTCATCATTATTTATCGTGCCATCAGCATTGTTTGGACGAGTGCCCTCTATGAGTAGGGTAGATACATTTGGTGGGAAAACATCTTCTAGCTTGGTGGTTGCTTCTGCGGCTTTGTTGTCTTTTGTGATAAATGCAGTAGGAAGCGTGGTAAATCTAAAATCTGCATTGCTTGTTACGCCACTAACGCTAGAGTGTGTTCTCTCTGTGATAAAATCGCTTTGGATATAGTTTGTTACCCTTGCTCCCATATTTGCTAGCTCATCGACATTATCCACATCGACATCGCTAGAGATGAGATGAAAATCTATGCTAGATTTTCCAGCTTCTAAGTCTTTGATTTCGATTTGTCCCCATTGATTTAGGCTGACTTCGACAACCTTATTTATCGCACTATTGCCAAACTCTTTGCCGATTCTATCAAGCAAATCTTGCACTTTTGTCGCTCTCTCTTCGTTTTCGTAGGCTTTATCAAGGGCAAATTTCGCTTTAAACACCGAGCCATCAGAGCGCACACCGCGCATATAAAAATATTCTGGGCTATCATTGCTTGTATCTGTATCGTTATCGCCGATTAAATCACGCAGTGTGTCATTTGCCGTGATATAGACTTCCTCGCTTATATTTTTGCGATTTGAGCTATCCATCATCGCAGGGTTTAGCTTGGATTGATTTAGCATTTTTATATTTGTAGTGATGATTTTGTGCTTGTCAGAATCCCGCCCATAAAAAAGCTCACTTCCTGTGATATTAAATGGCACTAGATTATCCGCACTCACTAGCACACTTAGCTTCTCATCATTGCCATAGTAGTTTCCTTTGACATCAAAGGGCGGTCTATCTGTCCTGCTTCCCCCAAAGATAAATTTCCCACCGATAGAAGTGTTTGCAAGTCGCAAAAAGTGGTCGCGCAAGCTCTCCAAATCATTTGCCAAAGCCTCTCTAGAAGTGGTGTTGTGAATGTCATTTGCCGCGTGGATAAGTTTGGTTTTAAACTGCACCATTGTCTCTGAAAGGTCTGAAAGCGTTTTGTCTGTGTTTAGCGTGGCAGTGCGGGCGTGCTCGGCTAAATCCACGCCTTGAGCTAGGTTATTTACTTCTTTTTCAAATTTTAGATTTTGGTTATATACGCTTGCATCTTGGTAACCGTATTGGATTTTTAGTCCTGAAGCGATTTGGGCATTTTTGTCATTTAGCTTGCGCTGCAAATGCCCTTGGTCCCCCATCATTTGATTGTATTTTGTGCCAAATGTGATGCGCATCATCGTGTCCTTAAAATCTCTAATCTATCTTGCAAATATTTGCAAAATCTAGGCATATTTTGCGACTTTTTCGCCACTTTTTGTAGTAAAAATAAAGCAAAAATAATGCCAAATAGCCACCAAGCAAATTCCAAATAAAGAATCAAAAAGAAAAACTAGCCAAAATTTACAAGACTAAAAAATCAGCATATATTCTTTAAGTCTTGTGGATTTTTGCAGGAAAACGCTTGCAAAATATTGGCTTATAAGCAAATCTACGAATTGAAATCGGCGTTTTTCGTGTTTTTTGCGTATTTTATTGTGTGTTTATCACTAGGTTTTGTGCTAGATTTTGCGCTTCGTATTTTTGGTGTGGTTAAGAGAAATGCAAAAAATATTAGATATACTCATACATTTTTTAATTATGCGTTTTAAGGATTTGGTGCTTTTATGCAAGATTTTGCTTTAGATTTGTGTCGTGTGCGATGCGCAAAGATAGCGCAAAAATAACAAAAGGAGTTTATATGAGCTGGAGTGTCCTTAAGAGCTGGAGTGTCATTTTTGGTGGAGTGAGTTTTGAGCACGAGATTAGCATTGTGAGTGCTATTAGCCTAAAAAAAGTGTTGGGCGATAAAATCAAGCATTTTATTTTTTTGGATTCTAGCCATAGTTTTTATGACATTGCACCTGAAAAAATGCAGGCAAAAACATTTGCCTCTGGCGAGTATAAATCGTGCAAAAAACTTTTTCTAGGGCTTGGTGGATTTTATGAAAAAGGATTTTTAGGAGCGCAAAAACCACTAAGTGATTTGGGAGTCGCACTAAACCTCATACACGGAGCAGACGGCGAAGATGGCACGCTAGCAAGTATATTTGATTTTTACAAAATCCCTTTTATCGGTCCTAGAATCGAAGCAAGCGTTATTAGCTTTAATAAAATCCTAACCAAAATCTATGTCGATTCGCTAGATAAATCTCGTGTAAAAACCCTGCCTTTTTGTCGCTACCATAGAGATGAGTTGCCCTATATTTTGGATGGGAGTAAGCCTATTGCATTTCCATATCCTTTCATCATCAAGCCCGCAAGACTTGGTAGCTCCATAGGCATAGCCATAGTCAATAAACAAAGCGAGGTAGAATACGCGCTAGATTCTGCATTTGAGCTTGATGATAGTGTGATTGTCGAGCCGTTTTATAAAGGCGTGAGAGAGTATAATCTAGCAGGATTTTTGGGAATAAAAGACGGGCAAAAAAATACTTTTATCTTTTCTCAAGTCGAAGAGCCAAGCAAAAAAGATTTGCTAGATTTTAACGATAAATATTTGGATTTTTCTCGCACAGATAATGCCCCCAAAGCCCAAATAGATTCTAAGCTAGAATCCCGCTTGCAAGAGGCATTTAAAATTATCTATGGAAAAGTATTTGAGGGGGCATTGATTCGGTGTGATTTTTTTGTGATAGATGATGAAATCTATCTAAATGAGATAAACCCAATCCCCGGAAGTCTAGCAAACTATCTCTTTGACAATCTAGAAAAAGCACTAGAATCTATCCACTTACCTAGAAACAAAAATATCCCAATAACTTACGCCTATGTCGAGCATATCCGCAAGACTAAAGGCAAATAATCAAAATCTAAAAGCAGTTAAGCAAAAACGCAAAAAGGGCAGAAATGGCATTGCGCGAAGTGGTGTATAATGGAGTAAAGTTTGGCATAAGCTATGAAAAAATCCCTGCCAAAATCCACACAAATGAAAAACCAAACACGCAATCAAATACAAATCCCAACACACATTTCACAACTTCCACACAAGATTTTACACAAGAATCTAAAGAATCCAAAAATATCATTTTTTTGCACGGCTGGGGAAGCAACAAAGAGCTAATGAAAAAAGCCTTTGAAAATGCGTTTTTGGAATACAATCATTTCTATATAGATTTGCCCGGCTTTGGCAAAAGCCCAAATGAAGTGCTGCTAAGCACGCACGATTATGCAAAGATTGTGTCTTTATTTACGCACTCGCTAGATATTGTCCCTCATATTGTTGTGGGGCACAGCTATGGTGGCAAAGTCGCGGTATTACTTGAAGAAGCGTGTGAGATTATCTTGCTTAGCTCGGCTGGAATCATTGTGCCAAAGCCACTAAAAGTGCGCACAAAAATCGCCCTTGCCAAACTAGCAAAAATCGCTCATATTCGCCTGCCATTTTTGCGCTCAAAAGATGCACAAAATCTAAGCCCCATAATGTATGAAATCTTTAAAAATATCGTAAATGAGGACTTTAGCGAGATATTTCGCAAGTGTGAGAAGCCTACAAGTATTTTTTGGGGTGATGAGGATAGTGCTACGCCACTTTCAAGCGGGCGCAAAATCCACTCGCTTATGAAAAATAGCAAGTTTTGTGTCTGCAAAGGAGGGCATTATTTTTTCCTAGCACAAAATCCAAACGCTCATAATCAAGCCAAAAATCAGGCAAGGACTATCCAAACAATGTATAATATGCACAAAATGATGAGAGAATCTGTAAGAGTGCAATCTCAAAATGAGGAACAAATGAAAATTTTACACATCATCGCACAGGGCAAGGTGCAGGGCGTGGGCTATCGCAAATTTGCCAAAGCAAGCGCGGATAAAATAGGCATAATCGGTAGCACCCAAAACCTAGAAAATGGCGAAGTAGAAAACTACGCACTAGGCGATGAAGAGAGATTGCTAGAGTTTGTGGGCGAGCTATGGAGCGGACCTGCTAGAGGCGAGGTAGAAAACCTAGTCATTAGCGAAGTAGATAGCACAAAGTGGGCGCAACAAGAACAA